>SHWN01000015.1 GCA_009693795.1 Acetobacteraceae bacterium | reverse complement strand
TCATCATGATCGGGCGAAACCGCAGTAAGCAGGCTGCCCGGATCGCTGCCGCTGGCGTGAAACCCTGCTTACGCTCTGCCTCGATAGAAAAATCGACCATCATGATGGCATTCTTCTTAACGATTCCCATCAACAGTACAATGCCAATCAGCGCGATCGGGGAAAGATCAAGGCCGCACATCCATAGTGCCAGCAATGCCCCGATACCCGCGGAGGGCAAGGTGGAAATAATCGTGATTGGATGGATCCAACTCTCGTATAAAACTCCCAGCACGATATAAATGACCACCAGAGACGCGAGGATCAGCCAGGGACCATTGGTCAACGCACGACGAAATTCCGCGGCGTCTCCGGAATAAAATCCATTGATTGTCTCGGGCATTAAAATGGCCCGTTCCGTGGCTACGATCGCGTCGATCGCATGACCCAATGAATATCCAGGCGTGACATCGAAACTCAGCGTTGCCGCAGGAAATTGATCCTGTCGCGTCACCAGCAACGGTGCGACGATACGTTCGATCGTGGCGATACCGATCAATGGCACCTGCGCACCTTTGGCGCCTGGCACACGCAAACGGTTAAGCGATGCGGGATCGCTCTGCCAGGTGGGATCCGCTTCCAGCACCACGCGATACTGGTTGGCCTGGGCGAAAATGGTAGAGATCTGGCGTTGGCCAAAGGCGTTGTATAACGTGTCTTGCACAGCCTGCATGGACACGCCCATGCGCATCGCGGCATCGCGATCCACACGGATAAAGGTACGGGCACCGGCATTCTGCTGATCGCTGGCGACATGTGCCAATTCCGGCAGAGCACGCAAATACTCCAATAAGCGAGGCACCCATGTGGCTAATGTTGCGGGGTCGGTATCCATCAAAGTGTATTGGTACTGAGTGCGGCTGAAGCGCGCGCCAATCTGGATGTCCTGCACGGGTTGGAAGAAGACATCGATCCCAGCAATCCCGGAGATGGCTGCGCGCATGCGTGCGATGACCATTGCCACGGGGTCGCGGTCGCGCCGAGGCTTTAATGCAATGCTCAGGCGGCCGGCATTTGGCGTGGCATTCACGGTCCCGACGCCGATGGATGATATCACGCCCAATACGGCCGGATCGTTACGCAATCTCTCAGCCAGACTATTCTGCAATTCGCCCAGGCGCTGGATGGAAACGCTTTCCTCTGCTTCAGTCGTGATCACGATCATTCCGGTATCCTGCAATGGCAGGAAGCCCTTCGGGATGATGACATATAAGGCGAATGTTCCCACCAACGTGGCGAGGCTCACCAGTAAGGTCAGGCGATGATGGCGCAACGTCCAATCCAGGCTAGTTTGGTAGGACATTGCCAGGGCGTGGAAAATACGCCCGGGCTGCGCATCCTTTGCTGGGCGCAGTAATCGTCCGCACAACATGGGTGTTAAAGTCAGTGATACCACCGCGGAGACCAGAACGGCGACGGCCAGGGTCACCGCGAATTCATGGAATAATTTACCGACGACACCAGACATAAACAGCAATGGGATGAAGACGGCGATCAACGATACGGTCAGCGAGACGATGGTAAAGCCGATCTGCGCCGCGCCGCGGAAAGCCGCGCGCAGGGGTGTCTCGCCCGCTTCGATATAGCGGACGATATTTTCGATCATAACGATTGCATCGTCGACGACAAAGCCGGTGGCCACGGTCAGTGCCATCAGGGAGAGATTATTCAGGCCATATCCCAGCAAAGCCATCACGCCAAAAGTTCCGATAATGGAAAGCGGTAATGCGATGGCGGGAATAAAGGTTGCCCGCAGGCTGCGCAGGAACAGAAAAATCACCGCGACCACCAGACCCACGGCCAGCCCTAATGTGATTTGTACATCGCGCACGGAGGCGCGGATCGTCTCCGTCCGGTCCGCGACCACACGGAGCTGGATGCCGCCGGGCAAAGCGCGTTCCAGCGCCGGTATGGCGACCCGCAGGCGCGCCACCGTCTCGACGATATTCGCCCCGGGTTGGCGCTGGATATCTAGAATCGCCGCCGGTTCGCCCGTGCCATCGGGCAGAAAATACCAGGCACCGGCGCGGTTGTTTTCGACGTCGCTGACCACGGACCCGACATGCGAGAGCCGCAAGACCGCGCCATTGCGCCAGGCGATCACCAGGTCTCGATAGGCATCCGCCGATACCAGCTGGTCATTCGCACCCAACCCGAACGCCTGACGCGGGCCGTCGAAGCCGCCCTTGGCGCCGTTAACATTGGCGGCGCTGATGGCAGCGCGAACATCGTCCATGGATAGGCCATAAGCGGCGAGTCGGGCTGGGTCGACGCGGACCCGTACCGCCGGACGCAGTCGGCCTTGTACAGAGACCTTACCGACGCCATCGATCTGGCTCAGCTTCGGTTGCAGCAAAGTATCGGCGGCATCTGACACACGCTCGATCGGCACGCTGTCGGATGTCAGTGCCAATGATATGATGGGGGCGTCGGCCGGATTAACTTTATTGTAGACCGGCGGATAGGGGAGGCCCGAGGGGAGGGTACCCGCCGCCGCATTGATCGCGGCCTGCACATCCTGTGCCGCGGCATCCATGCTGCGATTCAATGCAAATTGCAGCGTGATCCGGCTGATGCTCTCGGCACTTTCGGATGCCATGCTAAGCAATCCGGGGATTTGGCCGAACTGGCGTTCCAGCGACGCGGTGATCAGCGTTGCCACGGTTTCGGGGTTGGCCCCCGGCAATTGGGTGGTGATCTGGATGGTCGGAAAATCGACCTGTGGTAAGGCGGCTACGGGCAGGCTGCGATAGCCCAATACCCCAGCCAATAGGATGGCGATACTTAAGAGCCATGTCGCGACCGGTCGGGTGATGAACGGGGCAGAGATATTCATCCCCCGCTTCCGGTCCCTCCACTCCGTCGGCGCGTGCCAGGCGGAGCGGCTGGCGTCGGCCCGCGGATCGGAGGTTCGGGTTCCACCACATTGACCTTCGCGCCGTCCGACAGGCGGGCTGTACCCTCGGTGACCACGCGTTCCTGATTGCGTACGCCATCGACGATGACCGAGAGGCCGATATCCTCATAGCCCACCTGGACGGCACGGCGTTCCACACTGCCTTCGGCACGCAGCACATAGACATAATTGCCGCGCGGGCCCCGTTGCACCGCGGCGGGCGGCACGGTCAGGGAGTTAGACTGTGTATCGACACGCAAACGCACGCCGACAAACCCACCCGGCCAAAGTAACAGCTGCGAGTTGGGAAACTGGGCTTTCAGCTTGATAGTACCCGTGGTTGGGTCCACCTGGTTGTCCAGCACCACGAGCACGCCGCGATCCAGTATCTGTCCGGCACCGACGCCATCCGCCGATTGTGCAATAGCCAGCACTTCCGCGGCCCCTGCGCGCATCGCAGCCGCCACCGCCGGCAGGCTTTGCTGCGGCAAAGTAAATATCACGGAAATCGGCCACAAGGTCGTGATCACCAACAGGCCCGCCGCATCGCCAGGATGTACGATATTGCCGGCATCCAGCTGCCGCATGCCCGCCCGTCCATCGATGGGGGCTGTGATGGTGGTGTAGGAAAGCTGCGTGCGTGCGCTGTCGATCTGCGCCTGATCCTGGCGGGTTTGCGCCTCTAGCTGTGCAACCTGGGCACGCGCTGTATCGGCTTGCTGGGCCGAGGCGAAATTGCTTTGCGCCAATTTGACATAGCGGCCGAGATCATTCCGCGCATTGGCCAGTTGCGCCTCATCCTGTGCCTTGCGCGCTTCCGCCTGATCCAGCGCGGCCTGATAGGGGCGGGGATCGATGCGCGCCAGGATATCGCCCACCGCTACGTCCTGGCCCTCGCGGAAACGCACCTCCAGCAGCGGGCCGTCGACCATTGGCTTGATGGTGACGGTATTCAGCGCCTGCACCGTGCCCAGAGCGTCCAGCCAGATCGGCACGTCTTGTGTCTGCACGGGGGCAACCAGGACGGGAGTGGTATCCGGACGGGCGCGTCGGGCGCGCTCCGGCTGGGTGAAATCGGGCCAGAACCAGATGGCCCCACCGATGCCAACCACGAGCAGGACGCAGAGCAGGAAGGCCATCCAACGCCCCAGCTTCCCGCTGGCGCGAGCGCTGCTGTGCTGGTTTGGCACCAGGTTTCGGAGGTCAGGCGTATCGTCGGGCAAGCTCGCGCTCCGTTTGCCATAGGATCATATTGGCATTCATGGCGGCGGCGCCAATGAATCATCCTTCACTGAGTGACTGGATCGGCTATGTCAGCACTGCTCCACCCGCCGCCCAGCGCCTTGTAAAGGTTGATCAGGGCCTGAAAATAAGCCTGTCTGACCTGCGCTAGGTTATCCTGCGCCGAATAAAGCGCAATTTGCGCCTGCAACACGGCCGTGATGTCCGCCGTGCCAGCCGCCAGTTGCGCCCGCGCGATATCCGCCGCGCGCTGGGATCGCGCTACTGCTTGGCGTTGCAGGGTCTCTTGCTCGGCGCTGAGACGCAAGGCGGTAAGGGCCGAATCTACATCAGTCAAAGCCTGTAACACAGCCTTGCGGTAGAGCGCGATCAGTTCGTCCTGCCGCGCCTGGGACAATTCCAACCACCCGCGCACGGTGCCGCCGTCGAAGATGGGTTGCGTCAGCCCGGCGGACAGCGAGGCGATGACGGCGCCGGGGCCAAGCAGGCCGCTGAGCGCGGCACTTTGCAACCCGCTTGCGCCGGTGAGTTGGATGGAGGGGAAGAACGCAGCCCGGGCGGCGCGAATATTGGCGTTGGCAGCCACCAGCTGCGCCTCGGCGGATGCCACATCGGGTCGGCGGGTGAGCAGTGCCGAGGGCAGGTCCGGCGTCACCAAGGGCCGGCTGAGGCCGGTCAAGGTGCCGGGGCGCAGGGTGATCGCTGCCGGTGACTGGCCGGTCAGGATGCCGAGCGCGATGAGTTGTTGCTCCACCTGATTGCGCAGATTGGGAATTTGCGCGCGTTGCGTCGCTACCAATGCGTCCTGTTGCGCGAGCGCCAGGGCGTCGGTGGTGCCCGCCTCCAGCCGGCCACGGATCACGCGCAGGGTCTGTTCGGCATCCGCCAGATTGAGCCGCGCGACATCCAGCCGATCCTGCAAGGCCAGGGCGGCGAACCAAGTTTGCGCCACGGCGGCGGTGACCGTGATGGTCACGGTTTGCTGATCGAACCGCGATGCCAGCGCGCTGGCCTGCGCCGCCTCCGCCGTGGCGCGGTTCTTGCCCCAGAAATCGACCTCGTAGCTGATATCGAGGCCCGCATTATGGTGCCGCACCTCACGGGTGCGGGGCTGCCCAGTGATGGTGAGGTTGGTTTTCTGCCAACCCGTTGCGCCGGTCAGGCCAATATTGGGCAGCAATGCGGCACCAGCGATGCGCGTCTGGGCATCGGCCTGCCGCACACGGGCAGCGGCGGCGTCCAGATCCCGGTTATGCGCCCGCGCCTGATCGATCAGTGCATCCAGTTCTGGGGATGCGAAGCCGCGCCACCAATCCGGCGCCGGCCAGGCGGTTGGGGCATCGGTCGGGCTGGCGCGGAAGGCGGCCGGAATATCCGTCTGGGGGCGCGTGAAGACCGGGCCGAGATCGCAACCGGCCAGGGTCAGCAGACCGAGTAAGGCGCGGACGGAACGCGGATGCGGTGACAAGAAAACTCCTCGGAGAGTATCACGAACCCGTCAGCCCGCCATCGCGAGAATCCGCTCCGCCAGACGCAGATGGGGACGATCGAGCATTTTGCCATCCATCGACAATACCCCCGCGTTTGGGTTGGCGGCGAAGGCGGCCCGCACCTGTTTGGCCCAGGTAATGCGCCCGGCATCGGGGGTGAAGGCGGTATTGGTGATGTCAATCTGATCTGGGTGGATCAGCAGCTTGCCGGCGAAGCCATCCGCCACCGCCGCCGCCGTCTCACGCGCCATGCCGACCGGATCGCGCGGGTCCGGGAAGGGCGTATCCAGTGCCAACACCCCCGCGGCACCGGCCGCCGCCAGGGTGGCTCCCCGGGTCCAGGCGATCGCATCCGGATAGCTGCCATCGGGCTTGCGCGGCGTGACACCGAGATCAGCCGAGATGTCCTCGGCGCCGAAGCACATCGCCAGCAAACGCGGCGCCCCCGCATAACGGCCGAGATTGAACACCGAGGCGGCCGTTTCCGTTGGTAGGCAGACCACCTTGATGCCGCCCACGGCCAGGCCGGAGGCGACTTCCAGCGCTTCCAGATGGTGATCGAGCGCGACCAAATCCTCGGGCCCAGTGCATTTCGGCAGCATCAGCGCCTGTGGGGCGGTCGGCACAATGGCGGCGAGGTCTGCCAAATACCATTGTGTAGAGCGCGGATTAACCCGCACAATCAGATCGCGTCCTGGGTTGGCGCGCACGATCCCGGCTGTCATCGCACGGGCCGCGTCTTTGGCGGACGCAGCCACGGAATCTTCGAGGTCGAGAATGACGCAATCGGCGGCCGATGCGATGGCCTTGGTTGCTTTGCGGTCCGAATCGCCGGGGGCGAAGAGAGGGCTACGCAGTCGCATGCGATATTGTTCCGTTCAGATGCAGCAAGGGGGCGGGTTTCGCGGGATAAGGTGGGATAAAGCTTGCGCCAGAATCGGTGATATGCAAATCACCGCGCGCGCAGCAATCCGTCAAAGCACAGGTAAGGAGTGGTCCGGGGCGGCTGATACGATCCTGGAAACAATAGGGCTGACTAAAGAGTTCGGCGGCTTCTTCGCCGTCAATAACGTGGATCTGCGCGTTCGGACCGGCACGATCCATGCGTTGATCGGACCGAACGGCACTGGAAAGACAACGTGTTTTAATATGCTCACAAAATTCCTGTCGCCGACGCAAGGCAGCATTCATTTCAAGCGACCTTCTGTTCAACAATGCCGGCATCAGCACGCGCAATACCCCGATCGATGATCTGACCTTTGCGCAATGGTCGAACGTTGTTGCCGTGAACTTAACCTACTCGTTCCTGTGCGCGCAGCACGCATTCCGCATGATGAAGAGCCAAACGCCGCGTGGTGGGCGCATCATCAATAATGGCTCAGTCTCGGCCCATGTGCCACGCCACAACTCCACCCCCTATGCTGCTACCAAGCACGCGCTGACCGGCCTGACCCGCTCACTTTCCCTCGACGGGCGTGAATACGACATCGCCTGCGGGCAGATCGATATCGGCAACGCCGCCACCATGCGCAACGAGGACACCGCGCGCGGCCGCCTCCAAGCCAGCGGCAAGGTGGAAGCCGAGGCGCTCATCAACGTCGATGATGTGGCGCGCGGCGTAGCCTATATGGCCAGCCTGTCGCTCGACGCCAATGTCCAGTTCATGACCGTGATGCCGACGAAGATGCCTTATATCGGGCGCGGCTGACGCAGCGTGCCCCCGGCGCTTGATCACGCTGGCCCGAACCCGCTTCAATTCCTGGCGGCAGTGCCGGTCTCCAAACCGAGGCACTACCAAAATGGTTGGAATTGCGCGGAGGTCACGAACGTGTTCCGATCCATCGTATCGGGCCCGATTGCGGATGCCCGCTAACAGGGGGAAAACATGGCTGAGATCAAAGGCGCCGACCTGCTGGCCAAAAGCCTCAAGGAACAGGGCGTGCAATTCATGTTCGGCGTGGTCGGGTTTCCGGTCGGCCCGCTCGCTGATGCTGCGCAAAAAGTTGGCCTACCATATATCGGTATGCGCAATGAACAGACCGCGTCCTATGCTGCGGGCGCCATCGGTTATCTGACCGGCCGGCCGGGTTCCTGTATCGTGGTAACCGGCCCTGGCGTTATTCACGGCCTCGCGGGCCTCGCCAACGCGCAGGCGAATTGCTGGCCGATGCTGTTGATCGGCGGCGCGTCGGAAACCTATCGCAACGGCATGGGCGCGTTCCAGGAAGAACGCCAGGTGCAGATCGCCTCGCCGGTCAGCAAATGGGCGCATGCGATCGAACATGTGCACCGGATCCCGTTCTATGTCGAAATGGCGGTAAGGCAATCGATCTATGGCCGCCCCGGCGCCACTTATTTGGACCTCCCCGACGACATCATTACCGGCGCCTGTGACGAGGCCGAGGCGATTGAAGCACAGAAATGCCCCGATCCGCCGCGCATCCAGACCATGCCGGAATATATTGAAAAGGCGCTGGATGTGCTGCAATCGGCACAGCGCCCGCTGGTCATCATCGGCAAGGGCATGGCCCATTCCCGCGCCGAGGACGAGGTGCGCGCCTTCATCGAGCGCACGCAAGTGCCCTTCCTAGCCTCACCGATGGGCAAGGGTGTAATGCCGGATGACCATCCGCTCTCCGTAGGCGCGGCACGCAGCCTCGCGCTGCAACAAGCCGATGTCGTCTTCTTGATGGGCTCGCGCTTTAACTGGATCATGCATTTCGGTCTGCCGCCGCGCTATTCGAAGGATGTGCGAGTGATCCAGCTCGATATTTCGCCGGAAGCAATGCACCAAAACAAACCAGCTGAAGTTGCGCTGGTGGGCGACGGTAAGGCGATCGTCGGGCAGTTGAATCAGGCACTGACGCAACGCCAGTGGTTCTACCCGAACGAAACGCCGTGGCGGGCGGCGATCAGCAAGAAATCCGCCGACAACGCTGCTCTGATCGCACCGCAAATCGCCGACAATTCAGCGCCGGGCGGTTACTACCGGCTGCTGCGCGATGTTGCTGCCTGGGTGCCCCGTAATGCGATCGTCTGTAGCGAGGGTGCCAGCACGATGGATATCGGGCGCACGCAATTACCGAATTTCCTGCCTCGCTCGCGCCTGGATGCTGGCAGCTACGGAACGATGGGGGTCGGCCTTGGTTTCGTCATCGCGGCCTGCGTCGCACACCCGGATCGTCCCGTGGTGCATGTCTCCGGTGATTCCGCGATCGGCTTTTCGGGCATGGAGATGGAAACCCTTTGCCGCTACGGCATGCCGGCGAAGATCGTCGTCTTCAACAACGGCGGCATCGGACCGGGCATGGAGGAGATTCCAGACGATCCGATGCTGAAAATGCGGCCTAACTCGCTGATCTGGGGTGCGCGCTACGATCTGATGATGCGCGCCTTCGGCGGCCATGGCAGCTATGTCGAGGATCCAAAGGATCTGCGTGCCGCATTGGATGAGGCGATGCGCTTCGACGGCCCGGCCCTGGTCAATGTCAAACTCAGCCTTGGATCGCAGCGGAAAGAGCAGGAATTCCGCTGGCATAGCTGATCGCCGGACGGCCCTCCCCTCCCCGGCTCAACACCGGGGAGGGATCGATCGTCCCGCCACGGGGAGAAAAACTATGTCCGAGAACATGCATTACCGCCATCACGGCCCCCGCATCAAGCATGTGGTGGAGGAGGGGGCGCCCTATGAGACCATCACCGTCGACACGCTGACCCCTATCATCGGCGCAGAAATCGGCGGCGTGGATTTGGCCAATCCGACCAACCGCCAAATGGATGAAATCCACCGCGCGCTGGCTGAGCACTGCGTCATCTTCTTCCGCGACCAGCATCTCAGCCAGGACCAGCATCTCGATTTTGGCCGCAAATTCGGCCCGCTGCATCTGCACCCAGCGGCACCGCACGAACCCCGACACCCGGAACTGATGATCATTCTCGCCGACAAGGACAGCCCCCGCGCCAATGGCGAAGGCTGGCACAGCGATGTCAGTTGCGACGAGGAGCCGCCGCTGGGCAGTATTCTCTACATCAAGGAATGCCCGCCGCGCGGTGGCGACACGCTATTCGCCAACATGTACGCTGCCTATGACGCGCTGTCAGATCGGATGAAAACCTATCTCGCAGGCTTACGCGCCCTGCATGACGGCGAGGCGAATTACCGTGGAACCTATTCCAATTTTGGTGTGCAGGATAAGCCGACCTATCCCAATGCGGTTCATCCGATAATCCGCACCCATCCAGTCACCGACAAGAAGGCGTTGTTTGTTAATAAGGGTTTTACCCGCCGCATCCTGGACATTCCGGCCGACGAAAGTGCTGGAATGCTGGCTTATCTTTATGAACATGCGGCCAATCCGTTATTCCAGTGCCGGTTTCGCTGGCAGGCAAACAGCGTCGCGTTCTGGGATAATCGCTGTGTCCAGCACCGCGCGATGTGGGATTATTGGCCGCATCGCCGCTACGGAAATCGCGTCACGGTTAAAGGCACGCGCCCGGTTTAAAGAACTGCGACGCGTCGATACACGCCTGTCATCTGTGGAGAGAACCATGATCAAGGATGCCCAGGGACAGACCGTCTCCGGCGCAACGACCGAGGCGGTGGTATTCTATGATCAGGCCGCGCGCGCTTTCGGCCTCGCGTATGGCGATCCCATCGGCCAGTTCGATGCTGCGCGCACCGCCGCGCCTGATTTCGTCATGGCACATCTTGGCAAGGCTTGGTTATTCCTGCTGGCCCGTGATCCGTTGCTCAATGCGCGCGCCCACGATCTGATCCAGGCCGCTCGAGACCTGCCGATGAATGATCGCGAACGCAGCCATCTCGCAGCACTGGACAAGGCCGCGTCCTATGCGCGCGCTTCGGCCGTAGCGGCCTTGGATCAGCATCTGATGCAATTTCCCTTCGATATTCTGGCGCATGAGGTTGCCTTGCTGTTCGATCTGTCGCTCGGCCGCATCCGCTGGATGCGCGACCGTGCCGCCCGCGCCTTGCCGCTCTGGTCGAAAGATGTACCGGGTTACGCCGCGCTGCTCTCATTCCACGGCTTCGGGCTGGAGGAAAATGGCGACTACGCCCAGGCCGAGGATGAATCGCGTGCCGTCGCGCACATGGAACCGAATAGTTGGTTCGCGCATCACACCGTCACGCATGTTATGGAAATGATGGGCCGGCCGGAAGACGGCATCAACTGGATGAGCGCGCGCGAATCTTTCTGGGCCGGCGACGCACATCCCAATCGCGACCATCTCTGGTGGCACAAGGCGCTCTATCATCTAGATCTCGGCCAGTATGACGCCGCTTTGGCCCTCTATGATGGTCCGTTCCTCACTGCCGAGAAACCGATCGCCATGAGCCTTACCCATGCCTCGGCCCTGTTATGGCGGCTCGATATGCTAGGCCTCGACGTCGCCGACCGCTGGCAGGCGCTGCAGCCACGCTGGGCCAACCATGCCGACGGGCGATGCCTCGTCTTCGCTGATCTGCACGCCTTCATGGCGGAGCTGCGCAGCGGCCAGGAAGCGGCGGCCGAACGGCGCCTCGCGACCATGCGCCACACCGCCGTAGGCAGCGACGAAGCCGCATCGACTTATGGCGAGGTCGGCGTGCCAATCGCCGAAGGTCTTCTGGCATTTCATCGCGGCGCCTACACTGAGGCCGTCGCATATTTGTTACCAGCACGCTTCGATCTATGGCGCATCGGCGGCAGCCACGCGCAACGCGACGTCATCGATTGGACCCTGACCGAAGCCGCCCTGCGTGCCGGCCAGCGCCCCGTCGCCCTGTCCCTCGCACATGAACGCCTGAGCCTGCGGCCCCGCAGCCATATCAATCGTACCTTCCTCCACCGCGCCGAGACCATCACGGGATAAAGCAAGCGGGCCAGGGTTAAGATCAGGTCGCGGGGTGTATGACTGATCCGGAGAAAGGTCGAGGGCTTTGCCTCCGTACCCCCACCAGGGACGTGTCGTCCCTGGACACATGTCCGTAAGGTGATGACCCAAAAACAAAGCTCAGGGCCCCGGGCGCCTGGCGTCGCTGATCCCCCGGTCGATCCAAGTCCAAATTGCAACTGTAATGCTAAGCATTGCCTTTGATCGTGCAAGGCACTTTGTCGGGATGGTGCTTCACCACGCCATTCCGGGCAATCTCCTGCCAGCCGTGTCAGCAGGCGACACTTGATTCGATGCGACTAGATGGTGATCTTGAACTGGCCCACGCTGTCAGCGACGACCATCGACGTTAAGCGGTGAGGCTGGATCGTCAAACTCGAACAGCTCCACCAGAACGTCGTCCGGCGCGGCGACCATGACGTAGCGCCAACCCGCCTGTTCGCGCAAGCCATGGCGCGACGTCACGCCATCCGCCTGCAGACGTGCCCAGACCGCGCCCAGATCGGTCACGCGCACGCCAAGATGATGGATCGATCCACGTTCCGTGCCGCGCGGCGCCTGGTCGTAGATGTTCAATCGCCCGCTGCCCACCGCAAGCAGAACGTTGCGCACCCCGGCCAGTTCCCCGTCGAACAGGATGCTCGCGCCCAGATGATGTTGCCACCATACGATGGTGGCTTCGATGTCACTGGCGAAAAGGTGAGCGTGATGCAGGTCAACACGGTGCACGTTCGCTTTCATTCTACCCGCCGTTTACGCGCGCGCAGATCGACGACGCCAAGAGCGGTGCGCGGATCAGTATTGTCGGGATAAATAACATGCTTCTGGATCTTCTGTGTCCCCGTGGTAGGTAAAGTTTTGAGAATGTGAATCCAGCCCGGTGTCTTGTAATAGGCGAGGTGGTCGTGGCAATAGCGGAACAGGCTCAGAGCCGCGTCAGGGTCCTCGCGTTTCAGAACGACACAGGCCAGAACTTCTTCTTCCCGGACCTCGTCCTTCACCGCCATCACGGCCGCCTGCGCGACATTCGGATGCGTCAGCAGCAAAGCCTCGATCTCGGCCGCGGCGATGTTCTCGCCGGAGCGGCGGATGATGTTTTTCTTGCGGTCGACGAAGTGTACCATGCCATCGGCATCGCGGCGAACGACGTCTCCGGTATGAAACCAGCCACCGCGCCAGACGGCCTCAGTGGCGGCGTCATCTTTAAGATAGCAGGAAAAAAAGCCACGCCTCGGTATCGCCGCCGAGTGGCGAACCAACATCTCGCCGGGCTGGTCGTCCGCCACGTCGCGGTCGGTGTCGTCCACCACTCGCACGTCGAGGCCCCGATAGGCGCGGCCGAAGGCACGCGTGCCAACCTGGCGCGGTTCGGTGTCATCGGCCATCAGGCGCACCATCTCCGTCATGCCCCAGACTTCAACCATCGGAAAACCGAAGCGGTCCTCGAACGAACGGTGCAGTTGTGGCTCGATGCCGGCGCCGATGCCGAAACGGATGGAATGCGCACGATCCTCCGGGTCAGGGGGGCCGTTCAGCAGCATCGCCGCGATCACGCCGAGATAATGCACGACAGTTGCGCGGGTTTCGGCAATCTCCCGCCACCATCGTTTCGGATGAAATCGCTCTGCCTGGATCTGGCAGTTGCCAGATAGGATTGCACCGACCAAGGAGAGCGTGCCGGAATTAACATGATAGAGCGGTAGCGGATTGTAGATGCGTTCCTGCCCCGTGCGCAGCGCAGCAACGCCGTCGAGCGTGGCATAGCGGGCGCCGGAAGACAGTTCGTAGTCATGCGACAGCACGCAGCCTTTTGGCCTGCCCGTGGTGCCGGAGGTATAGAGGACGCAGGCCGGTGTTTGCAGCGTGACCGCGCCAACAGCTGGCATGGTTCGCGCCCGTGGCACGCCAGCAGGAAACGCCTCAACCAGTGCCACGGGCGGGCGGTGCGCGTTCTCGGCCAGGGCGTCACCAATCCGCCGTTCCCGATCGGCCAGCGTGACAATCAGCTCCGGCTCGCTGTGGGCGAGCAGATACGCAATTTCGCCAGGGCGGTATTCGGGATTGATCGGCACGACACACGCGCCGAGGCTATTCAGCGCAAGCTTGTGCAGCACGTGGTCTGGTCTATTTTCCAATAAGGTCGCGACGCGATGGCCGAGCCCGTAGCCGGCGGCGCGGTAGATGGCAGCAAGGGCAGTAATTTGTGCGTCGGCGCCGGCATAGGAAAGCTCTAACCCGTCTGGAAGGTAGCTGCGCGCGGCATCCGCCGGCACGGCGAGGAACGGGCGTGGGCCATGCTTTGCCACTGCGGCGGCAAATGCAGCACCGATGTTCGGGAACTCCGGGATCCGTCGCACGGCTGATCTCCGTGTTGTGGCTGGCTGAGCCCGGATCACCCGAGGTCAGGGAAGCTCTGTCGGGTGGCAGGGACTTTTGTGGGGACTTTCCCTTTTAGGAATTTACGAACTATATTTATCAATAACTTAAATAGATATAGTGGCGTCCCCGGCGGGATTCGAACCCACGGCCCCAGGATTAGGAATCCTGTGCTCTATCCGGCTGAGCTACGGAGACATGTAGTTGAATCAATATCTTAATTGGTGGCCTCTATGACAAGCGCGCTTTGGAGTAATGTTCTGGGTAGCTAATCAACCCATTTACGATACCCGTGATCGGAGGCTTACGGAAGCGACCCTCTTACAGGACGCCCCTCTTACGCCTGCCTTTTTCCTGACACAGCTGCATCGTCGGCCATCCCCGCGTGGGCGGGGGACGCCCTCGGTGTTGATTTCCACTGAGATCTGACCCGAGATTTTCATCGAGAATTGATTTTAGGTCACCTCCGATAACAGCGTCGTTCACTGACGTGTGCACGTCACGTAGCTAAGGAGATGATTTGTCGAGGGTGGTGATGGGTCAGTTTGGCCGGCCCATGGGCAGGAGAACAAGGGTCTCGACGACAAGCAGATCAATCTGGGCGTGGTCCAGCCGGGGGAACGCCCCGCGATTTTCGGGAATGCGCTGAGGCGTCTCACCAACCAGGCACGTCTCTGACGGACACATTCTGCGAGGCGCCCTTTAGTCACAATGCGTGCCGGATGTCCGCCCTTTGCGACCGAATGTCGGTGGCATTCGTGTGGAATGGCTATGAGGTTGTTTGAAAAACAGCCCCTTACAACAGGCGCGCCTCGAACGGTGGCACGAAGTCCGGGGAATCGCATTCTATGACCCAGAGATCGGGGTCCGTGCGGAGCTGGCGGTCGATATAGGCATCGGTGGTGGACTGGTCCACCGGGGTGAGACCGGTGGCCCGCAGCCAGGCCTGGGTGTTGTCGGCGGCGCGAACCTGGGACAGCACGATCAACCCCTCTCGACCGCGCAGCACCACCAGGATGCCGCCGGAATCGGGGTCACCCTTCCGCAGCACCGCACCGGAGCGCCCAGAGATATCGGCCATGCGCAGGGCCATTTTTACCCATAAACCGACCTTGACTCGCGGTTCACTCATTCAGGTTTAGTCATCTGGCAGGTCCACTCATCTGGGCAGCTTACGCCGATGCGAGCGCGCCGCCATCCACCGGCAAAGCGTGGCCGGTCAGGTGAGCAGCGACCGGGGAGAGCAGGAAGGCGACGATGCCGGCAACGTCGCCCGGTGTGGCGATCCGGCCCATGGGAACCGATTGCGCGGCCTGTGCCGGCGTGATCCCCAGATCGTGGAAGCGCGCATGTGCCATGTCCGTGTCCACCCAGCCGGGGCAGATGGCATTGACGGTGATGCCGCGAGCGGCGACGGCCAGCGCCAGGGAGCGGGTCAGGCCGATCAGCCCGTGCTTGGCGGCGCAATAGGCAGGCTGATCCGGCACGCCGCGCAAGCCGAGGGTGGAGGAGATGTTGATGATCCTCCCGACCTGGTCAGGTATTTTCGGCAGGGCGGCGGTGCTGCATAACCATGGGCCGGTTAGATTCACCGCCAGGATCGCGTGCCACAGCGGATCGTCCGGGGCGAGCGGGTTGGGGCCGGCGAGGCCGGCGGCGTTGATCAGGGCGTCCACGCGCGGCAGGCCAGCGAACAGGTTTTTGATCGATTCTCGATCCGTAACGTCGCCGGCGGCAAAGCTGACGCCGGCGGGTAGGTCCCCGGCATGGCGGGCGACGGCGATTACGGTGACACCATCCCTCGCCAGTTTACCGGCAATGGCGCGGCCGATGCCCTTGGTGCCGCCGGTGACGACGATGATTCTGTTCATTGCGCGGTCGTCCCGCCATCAACGGGTAACACCACACCAGTCATGAAGCTGGCGGCGTCAGAGGCGAGGAACGCCACAGCCATGGCGATTTCGTCCGGTTGGGCGAAGCGGCCGAGCGGGACGGAGGCGCGATAGGCGTCGTTGGATGACGTGGGAAAACGATCGGGATATTTTTCTGCGAGGCCTCGAATGACATCGCCCAGCATGGCGGTGTCCGTGCTGCCTGGGGCGATGGCGTTGAAGCGAATATTGTATCGGGCCCAATCCAATGCGGCGGAACGGGTGAGCTGGGCGAGGGCCCCCTTGGAGGCGCCATACGCCGCCGAAACTTGTTTGCCGATGATGGCCTGATCGGAAACGATATTCACCACCGCGCCGCTTCTAGCCACGATCATGCCCGGTAAGACGGCGCGGATCAGGGCATAGGGCGCCAGAAAATTCACCCGCAACACGCGCTCCACCTCCGCGACGGATGTTTCCAGCACGCTGCCCAGGACGGTGACTCCGGCATTGTTGACCAAAATATCGATCGGGCCGCGTTCGGCGATCAGTGCACTGGCGCGGGCCTCCACGGTCGAGATATCGGACAGATCGAATTCGGGCAGGTCGAGGCCGATCACCTCCACCCCATTATCGACCAGGACGCGCGTGATGGCGCCGCCGATACCGCCTTTGTGGCCGGTGACGATAGCGCGGCGATTGCGTAGGCCGAAGCTGATGGGCATGGGTGAGGGTCCCTTGTGATCCTGCTTGTAGACTAGGAAGCTTGCGCCGCATCCGGCAATCTCTCCCTATGTTGAGTATTGAGCAGGTTGGCCGCCGGTTTGCGCCAGGTAAGGCGGGGGCGACAGAGGCCCTGCGCGACGTGTCCCTGCGCATTGTGCGTGGCGATTTTGTCGCGCTGCTGGGGCCGTCGGGCTGCGGTAAATCCACCTTGTTGCGGTTGATCGCAGGGCTGGACCAGCCGGATAGTGGGCGTTTGGTCTGGGACCAGGCGCCGGCGCCAGGAGAAATTGGCTTCGTCTTTCAGGACTCCACCCTCTTGCCCTGGGCCAGTGCGGCGGAAAACGTTTTTTTGCCGTTGCGCCTGCGCGGCGTGGCACGGGCGACGGCGAAGAATGATGTATGGGCGGCGCTGGCGCGCGTGGGGCTGGCCGGGTTCGAGCAGGCCTTGCCGCGCGAATTATCGGGCGGGATGCGCATGCGCGTTTCCATCGCGCGGGCCCTGGTCACACGCCCACGCGTGTTGTTGATGGATGAGCCTTTCGCGGCGCTCGATGAATTCACTCGCCATCGCCTACAGGCCGATCTGCTGGCGCTGTGGCTGGAACTGGGTTGCACGGTCGTGTTTGTCACGCATTCGATCTACGAAGCGGCGTTTCTGGCGCGCCGCGTGGTGATGATGACGCCACGGCCGGGGCAGATTGGGCAGGAAATTCGTTCGCCACTTTGGGCCGAGAGGACGCGCGTTGATCCGGCCTACACCGCTCTGGTGGCGGAGATCGGCGCCGCGATGGATGCGGCCATGGTGGCAGCGGACGCATGAGCATTGAGCGCATTGCCCCCATCAGCTTCGGCATTTTGGCTCTTTTGGGCTGGGAGTTCAGCGTGCAATGGGCGGAGATCCCACCCTATCTGCTGCCCGGGCCGTTGGCAGTGATGGCCGCGTTCTGGGCCGATCCGGCCGGGTTACTAGGATCTTTGCTGTCCACGCTGGCGGTCACATTCACCGCGTTGGCGGTGTCTGCCCTGCTGGGCGGCGTGTTGGCATTGGCGACGTCGGTCTCGCGCCTAGCGCTGGCGGCGATTGAGCCCTGGGCGGTGGTTTTGCAGGTCACGCCGATCATCGCCATCGCGCCGCTGGTGATCATCTGGGTGAATGATCCCTTCATCTCCCTGGTAGTGTGCGCGACGATCGTGGCGTTTTTCCCGATCTATGCAAACACCGTTGCGGGGCTGGCCGCCGCCCCGGCGGAGCTTTCGGACCTGTTTCGCCTGTATGGCGCCGGGCCGGTGCAGAGCCTGTGGCTGCTGCGCGTGCCGGTGGCGCTGCCGTTTTTCCTGGCCGGGTTACGAATTTCGGGTGGACTGGCGTTGGTGGGGGCAGTGGTGGCGGAATTTGTGGCCGGTTCCGGCGGGTTCGCCTCGGGCCTTGCCTATCGGATCATGGAAGCGGGCTATCGGCTGCAAATTCCGCGCATGTTCGCCGCGCTGGTGCTGCTCTCCCTCGCTGGCATTGCCATCAATCTTGGGCTAGGCGTGGTGGCGCGGGTGCTGATGCGCCGAAGGGGCGCGGCACGTGGCGAGGCATAACCAGCAGAGGACAAGCCCATGGCCAAACCCAATATCGTCGATGTGCGTTGCTACACGATCCGCCCACGCGGATTACCGGGCTTTCTGAAGTTGTTCGAGGAAGAAGGTCTGCCTTTGCAGCTGAAATATCTCGGTGCGCCGGTCGGCTATTACGTCAGCGAAATCGGGCCGTTGAACCAGGTGACGCATCTGTGGGGCTATGAAAGCCTCGCGGACATGGAAGCCAAGCGCGCGGCCCGCAATGCCGATCCGGCCTGGGCAGCGTATGCCGCAAAATCCGGCGAATTTATCACCGCACAAGAAACCCGCATTGTACGTGCGGTGCATTTCAAGGCCTTGGCATAAGGGCGCGGCCATGAGCAAGCCGTTGAGTGACGGCCAGCGTGCCTATGAAGCAAGGCGCGCGACCAAGGCCGGGATGAGCCTGGAGAAATGGTTGGCCGTGAAAGAGAAGGATGCGCGGGCGGAAGAAACTGCACGCCAGAAGGCCGCGGCGCCACCCGGCCAATCCAAAAAACCTGGATTCTTCACCCGGTTGCTAGAAAAGGCGCAGAAGCCCTTATGATCGGGTTTTGGGGGTGTTGGTTGTTAAGTTAAGGCCAGGGGCATAGCCCCCTGCGCTTTCTAAATCACCAACCACACCACCAACCCGATCACCCGGTGCTGCGGGCTTTTACCATGCGTAATGGGGTGTAGGTGAGGCAGGGGGTGCCATCATGCTTGCGCACCACGCAGCGTGTGCGCACCAGCCCGCGATTGGGCCGGCTTTTGCTGCGCCGGCTTTCCGTCACCTCGCATTCCACATGGATGGTATCGCCCACGAAGGTGGGGCCATCGATGTTGAGTTCCATATTGAGGAAGGCGAAGCCAGTGTGCTGCATGCTGGCATGGGTCAGCAGGCCCTCTGCGAAGGAGTAGACCAGCGCGCCGGGAACAACGCGTTGCTTGATATCGCTTTCTTCCCGCAAAAATTCGATATTGGAGAACAACACTTCGGTGAGGCCGGTGACACTGATGAAATTCACTAGATCGGCTTCGGTGATGGTGCGTCCGATGGTTCGGAATTTCCGGCCCAACGGCAGGTCTTCGTAATACTGGCCGAGGCCGAGGACTTCGTAGCCGTCGATTTCCATGATGTGCTTTCTCCGTCGTTCTGCTCTGCGAGCAGTTTGGCGCGGATCGGCGAATGGCGGTAGGCTGTGCGCGACGGATCGGGATAGAAAAATGGACCCGACAGGACGGCGCAGGCTGGGGCAGACTGATGTTTCACTCTCACAATTCGGCCTTGGCACGGCGCCGTTAAGCGGTTTTCGCGATACCATCGCCGAGGATGTGGCTTTGGCCTCCATCCAGGCCGCCTGGGATAGCGGGGTGCGGATGTTCGATACCGCGCCCTATTACGGATATGGCCGGGCGGGGTTGCGGCTGGCTGCTGTGCTGCGCGACAAGCCGCGTGATGGATTTGTCCTGTCCATCAAGATCGGCCGGGTGATGCATCCGCTGGGGCGGAACGGTGTGCCGCCGCTAGATTGGCGCACCAGCGGGCTGCGTTTCGTGCCGGAGTTCGATTATTCCTATGACGGGGTGCATCGATCCCCGGAGCAGTCTATGCTGCGCCTGGGCCCTAGGCCATGGGCTTCAATCAGATGGCAGAATTTGTAGATCGTCGTCTCATCAGGCGCCGGCTCGCGGCCTAGATCGATAATTACGAAGCCGCGCATCGCCGCGCTGTCATGCAGCGCATCTTCCACGCCGGGGTCAGACAGGTTGAACCAGACCTACAAAAAATAAATCCGCGGCATCCGATCGATGCCAATTGGCGGGCGGCCACGATCACCCCTGGGGAGTGCGGCTCGATCAGCCGGCACAGCTTGCGCCATGGCACAATCGAACCCATGTCATCCAAAAACCTCTGTCGGCGCGTCTGTTTGCCGTGGATTTCAAAGCCCAAACTCAAAAATGCCCTCTGGCGCATTGCAAATCTCCTGCACCAAAGCAAATCAAAATGTGACCGTGCCAACAAACGATTAAATTAAAGGATCCTTAAATCGTTCCGGATTCGCGCAGGCGGGTAAGTTCGGTGGCGGAAAGGCCAAGAAACTCTCTGTAAACCGCTTCGTTATGTTCGCCAATACGGGGACTGACGCGGAGTGGCACCGGATCGGTGCCGTGGAAGCGGAGTGGGGAGTTCGGGAGTACAACCTCGCCGAAATCATGATGCTGCGCGACTTCCAGCATGCCACGGGCCCGCATATGCGGGTCAGCCATCACCTCGGCGATATCACGCACCGGGGCGCAGGGGATTTTATAGGCGCTGGTGGCGGCGAAAATATCGGCGCGGGTATGCGCGGTGGTCCAGTTTGTCACCAGCGCCTCGGTCTCCGCGTAATGCGCGATGCGGGCATCATTGACGATGAAACGCGGATCGTCCTTCAGATCGTCGCGGCCCATGGCACGCAGCAGGTTTTGCCATTGGCCTTCCGTCACCAGGATCATGGCGACGTGGCCGTCTTTCGCCGGGTAAACATTATAGGGCGCGCGGGCATAATTGGCGAAGGCATTGCCAGTGCGCGCGGGGATCTCTCCTGTACGAAAATACTGATCGATGGCCGTGGTGAGGATGGCAAATTGCGCTTCCACCATCGCCACTTCCACTAGCCTGCCGTGACCCGTGCGCTCACGTTGCAACAGTGCGGTCATCAGCGCGGCATAAAGATGTGCGCCACCCAGAATATCCACATAGGGGCCGCCCGTGCGCAGTGGTGGACCGTCCGCAAAGCCTGTCAGGCTCATGACACCAGAGGCGGCCTGGATGGTGAAATCCATGGCGAGATTATCGCGGTCGGGGCCGGACAGGCCGAAACCACTGGCAGAGGCGTACACCAGACGCGGATTGACGCCGCGCAAAACCTCCCAGCCGACGCCGAGGCGATTCATCACGCCAGGGGCGTAATTCTCGATCAGCGCATCGGCCCGTTGCGCGAGGCGACACAGCAAAGCACGGCCATCGGCGGATTTTAAATTGAGGGTGATGGCTCGCTTGTTGGAATTGAGCGCAGCGAAGGCATAAGGGCCGGTTTTGCCCTTTGGTGCCAGGGCACGCAGGCTTTCACCGCCAGGCGGTTCGATCTTGATAACATCGGCCCCCGCGCGCGCCAACATCATGGTGGCATAAGGCCCCTGATAGAACTGGGTAAAATCCAGAAACGTGAAGCCACGCAGCGGCGGATCCTTGTCAGACATTGTTTTCCCCCGTGAAATTAGATGTCCATGTTATTTGACGCCCATGACATTTGACGCCGGGCACCGGAGCCGAATACGTTGGTTAACAAGAAGCACATAGAAAGGGAACGGGCCATGCAGGTCGGTATTTCATTGAACATGCTGTCCCAGGCCGGGCGCGTGGACGCGTCGGTGCTGGGGGAACATATGCGCCTCGGTGATCTTGCGGAACCGTTGGGCTTCGATTCGCTGTTCGCGCTGGAACATCATTTCACAGGGTACGCGATGTCTCCCGCGCCCCTGCAGATGCTGGCCTATTACGCCGGGCGAACGAAGCGGATCATGATGGGAACCGGGGTCATCGTGCTGCCCTGGCATGACCCGATCCGCGTGGCCGAACAGATCGCGCTGCTGGATATCATGAGTGGTGGACGCTGCGTGTTCGGGTTTGGACGCGGCGCGGCGCGGATCGAGTATGAAGGATTTCGCATTCCGATGGAGGAGGCGCGGCCGCGCTTCAAGGAAGCGCTGGAAATCGTGCAGCTGGGCCTGACCCAGTCAAGTTTCGAATATGCCGGTGAGTTTTATCAAATCCCGCGCACCTCTATCCGTCCCGCACCGATTTCGCATCCGGAGCGGCGGTTTTACGGTTCGGCCAATAGCCCCGAATCGGCAAAGTTGATTGCGTCATCCGGATTGGGTTTGCTGATCGTGATGCATAATGAATGGCCGAAGGCGGCGCATGAAGTGTACGATTTTCATCAGGCCGGAATCGCAGCGGGGCATGCACCGCGTCCGCCGATTATCGTGACCAATATCTCTTGTGCCGAATCGCGCGCCGAGGCGGATGAACGAGCCAAGACATGGCTCGGCAAGAAATGGGATTCCGTGGATAACCATTACCAGTTTTCCGACGGCGGGCTGAGCAGCGTGAAAGGTTATGAGGCCTATAGCAAGATTGGCCGCACCTACGCGAAGATGGCCGATACATCGCATCGGCAGAAAATGACGGATACCTATGTGAAGATCCAGATTGTCGGCACGCCGGATGACTGCATCGCGCAGATCGATGAATTGCGCACCCTGACGGGATTAGATCATTTGGTCTGCGAATTCGCCTTCGGTGGCATGCCGCATGAGGATGGGGAGCGGAATATGCGTCTGTTCGCCAATCAGGTTTTGCCGGTGCTCAAGAGTGATGCACGGTTCACCGCCAAGCCGAAGATCATTACCTCGCCAGCCGAGGTGACGAAGAATGACAGCGTGTTCATGCCGGCATAGGAGAGGCTGATGGCAACAATCAATCGGCGGCGGTTCTCGGTCCTGGCTGGGGCCGCGATGATGGCCCCACACCCCGCAAGCGCAGCGGAGGAAGTGGTGTTTGCCAGCTATGGCGGCGGGATCGAGCAATTTTTGCGCAAAAGCGTGATCCGAGAATTTGAGAAAGAAACCGGCATCAAAGTGACCTATGTGGTGGGCACCGCGCTCAGCCTTTATTCGCGCGTGCTGGCGACGCGGGCGCGTCCGGAGATTGATATTTACTGGGCGAATGACCTAACGCATGTGGCGGGCAAGCAGATGGGGCTGTACGGCACCGTCAATCCTAAAATCGTGACCCATCTGGATGATCTAGTGGCGGATGCGCGCCAAGCAGACAATATCGGGGTGATCAGCAACCTGGCAAGTACCGGGTTGCAGTACAATACCGACAAATTCAAGCAGATGGGCTGGGCGCCGCCGACATCCTGGCTCGATCTGTGGGATCCAAAATATAAGGGCCGGGTGGCACTGTACAGCATCAATGTCTTATACTCGCAGGAATTTTTGGGGTTGATGGCGCGGCTGATGGGGGGCGATGAAAAGAATATCGCGCCGGGGCTGAAGAAGATCCGGGAACTGAAAGAGATGGGCCAAATCGCTGCCATCGCCAATACGCCGGCGGAGATGGATAATATCTTGGCCCAGGGCCAGGCCTGGATTACCTATAATGGCGGCACGCGGGCACTGACGCTGAAAGCCAGCGGCGCGCCGTTTGAATTCATCACGCCCAAGGAAGGCGCGATTTCCTTCAATCTTTACCTCGATCCGATCAAGGGCGCGCCGCATCCGGACGCGCTGCAGAAATTCATCGAATTTTTCTTACGCCCGGAGATCCAGACCAAAATGGCGGAGGGAATTTTTTATGCACCAGCGAACAGAAAGGCGACGCTGCACCCGGATCTGGCCGCAGTGCTGCCGCACGGCACAGCTGCGGTAGCGGCGCTGATCCGAATGAACCGGAGCGTGATGAACCAGGAACTGGATCACTGGATCGAGCAATGGAATCGGGTGATCGAGATCAAATGATGCATCGCGCACTCACCCCGGCATTGCTGCTGGCGCCGGCGACGCTCCTGTTTCTATTATTCTTCGTGGCGCCCTTCATCACACTCGGCATCAATAGTTTTTACGACTACGGGCGGATGAGCGGCATCATCGAGGTTTTTACTCTAAAAAATTATCAGCGCCTGTGGCTGGATGATTATTATCTGGCCATTATCGGGCGAACATTCCGACTATCTGGAACAGTTGCCGTGATGACCTTGCTTGTGGGGTACCCGGTGGCGCTTTATTTATTGGCGGCCTCGGCGCGGGCCAAAAGTTTGGTCATTGCCCTAATCCTGTCACCCCTGCTGATCAGCGTGATTGTGCGTACGTTCGGATGGGCGGTGATATTGGGAAAAAATGGGTTGCTGGAAAGCGCGTTCGAGGTGATCGGCATTCCAGGCATAACGTTTTTACATACGGAAGCCGCTGTCGTCGTCGGATTGGTGAATGTTCTGACACCTTTTGTGGTCCTGGCGGTGGCGACATCCTTGCAATCCATGGACCCGGCCCTGCCCCTGGCGGCGGCCAGTCTGGGGGCATCGCCATTGCGGGTCTTATGGGCCGTGATCCTCCCACTTAGCCTACCTGGCATCACGGCGGGGCTGTTGATCGTGTTCGGTCTGGCATCGGCCAGTTTTGTGACCCCGGCGGTGCTGGGCGGGGCGCAGTTCAAGGTGCTCTCCGTCATCATGTATCAACAGGCGATCGTGTTGCAGAACTGGCCGTTCGCGGCCGCGATCGCGGTGACATTGCTGGTGATCGTGTTGATCGTGCAGGGTGTGCAAATCGGCGTTTCCGAACGAGCCGCGCGCCAGGCAATGCCCTTATGATGTCCGCTGGTTTGCGGCGCGGGCTGGGGTTTTATGCCGCGGTAATCTGCGTGCTATCGGTATTGCCGGTTCTGGTGATCGTCATCGAATCTTTAACGGCCAGCGATTATGTGGTGTTTCCGCCACCCGGCTTCAGCCTGAAATGGTATCAAGAAGCCGCGCGGCGGGAGGAATTCCAGCAAGCCGCATTATTAAGCCTGGGCGTGGCGTTGGCCGTATCCTTGCTGAGCAGCCTGCTAGGCACATGCGTGGCGTTGGCATTGGTCCGCCATCATTTTTTTGGGCGCACGGCGTTGCAGGCATTGTTCATGGCGCCGTTGAGCCTGCCGGGCATCGTCTTCGGGTTGGCACTGCTGCAATTCCTGGCGGCATATGCGTTGCCGCGCGATATGATTGCGATCACGGTTGGGCATGTGATCATTACCTTGCCCTTCGCGGTGCGGTTTATCACGGTCGCGTTGGCGGGTATTCCGCCCGTGCTGGAGCGCGCGGCGCAGAGCCTAGGCGCGGATGGTTGGTCCATCTTTTGGCGGGTAACATTGCCGATGATCCGGCCGGGATTCGTGGCCAGTCTCGTATTCGCCTTTATCCTATCCTTCGATGATGTCGCCGTGGCGCTATTTCTGACCACGCCGAACAGTACGACTTTACCGGTGCGCATTTACGTCTATATCGACCAGAATTACGATCCGCTGATAACGGCCGTGAGCGCGGTGGTGGTGCTCGCGGCGTTTTTCGTGCTGGCGGTGATGGAACGAACGATGGGGATCGGCAAGCTGTTTGGATTGCGTTGAAAAAACGCTTAGCGCTGCCCGCCGAGGAATTTTCCCATGCGGACGAAGGTAGCGCGGGGTAGCCGAGATAGGCGTGCAGGTCGACCTCGGCATAGCCACATGCAGAAAATAGGTGGCGATTATTGGTCAGGATCGGGCGGGTGGACAAATGCAGATAGGGCAGACCATGTCGGTACACTTTCCGGTCTGCCGCGGCGATCAGGGTACGCGCGATCCGGCACCGGCGATGCGCTGGACGCACGGAGAGCCATGCCGCTTGTTTGGCTTGTACGATACTAAGGTTTCCACGTAGAAATTGCTCACCGCTTGCGTCGGAAAATTTACAGAACTCGTAGGTCAGGACCTCGCACGTCGGCAATGCAACGACGGTCGTTGGCGCCAGCATCAACGGCCGCACCGCATGAAAATTACGGATAGGTCGACTTAATTGCCTTCATCAGATCGGCAGCGAACTGGTTCGCCGCATCTGGGCTTGCGCCTGTCCAGCCGTAGCGCCTGTCGGCAGTCGGCCCCAAGCTGTACGTTCGCATGCCGAGATTGACAGGCCTCCCGAGCAATCCTTGCGCAGCATCGTCTTAGAATCAGAATTCCACCAGCTGGCCATGGGCCTTGAGTTGCTCACTCCATTGCTGCAGAGAAAAGTCCTGTGCTGTTGGATTGACGTTCAAGCTGCAGCGCTGTGCAGTGCCTAGCGCCGCACCTTCAGCTGGCTGATTGACATGACAGGGATCGGTGCGCAAAGGCCTCTAGACATCTTCGGTTTTGCCACCATAGTTATCGATCTTACCGAAAACCATTTTGAGAAGCACCGGGATCTGATCTGGCATACACGATACCTGCCGAGGGAGCCCCCTCAGAAAATACCATCCGCACGTGTGCTGAATCAGGCACGGCCACCATGTTCAAGGCCACACTTCCACCGTTAGACAGGCCATGAATAAAAGGGCGTGAGTTATCAATGCGCGAGTTCTGACGAATCCAGTGATAAGCGCGGAGTGTGGCTTTGAAGATCATGCGCGGGCGTGATTCATCGGTGGCACCGGCTAGAAATAGCGCGGCACCTCGATACTGAAAGCCATGTATCTCACAGGCATCAAACAACAAGAGGGCCACGCCATGCGCATTCATGTACAAGCCATTTCCAGCTCGGCTGCGCCGGGGCCGTTACCCCCGTGAGCGATGATCATCAGCAGCGGCTTGTCGCCAAGCTTGTCAGCAAAGAAACCCGGCATCGATAGTTGGACTGAGCGATGACAGGGGTCAAACTCGGCCAGCGGTCCGTTGACTCGATGAAACCCGAGTCGGCTTTCCGTCAGTCGCGCCACGTCGGGTGTTGGTGAACGACAGTGGGACTGGGCCTGCACAGCCGTCGTGACCATAGGTCCCGGCAGATACGCCAAAGTTCTAAGGGTCTATTCCAAAACTTCTTGATTTGGATGACCCGCAGGATGGACTCTGGGGCTAAGGAGCCTAGAAAGATAAAGTCATTAAAAATTCTCCACGGGGTTTCGTGGGTTTTGTAATGACCAAACCTTACCCCACCTCACATCCAACTTCCATTCGCCAATGTTCAGACGACTTGTGCCGGAATCTGCAACCCATGGATCGGAACTAAACCCCCGCCATTCGATGACGCCGTCGAGGCTGCGGATCACCCGTGCGGCGGGCAGCGAGAAGTTCACCTCCATTCCCAAGCCTCGCGGTTGAAGTCGTCCAAAACGTTTAGCAGCCGGAACGCCCTTTCATCCCCTAATCCGTCGACCATGAAATCCATCGACTAGACCGGATTCGTGCTCGCAGGCACGGCCAAGGCGCCCGGCTCGTCCCGCTTCAGCCGCTTTCTCGGCTTGATCCGTAGGTTTAGTTCCCGCCCCCGGTAGATGCGGTAGACCTGTTTGTGGTTCCAGACGTGACCCTGCACATTGCGCAGATGCAGAAAACACAGCCCGAAGCCCCAGGTCTTATGAGCATCGGGCAGTCGGACCAGAAGATCGGCGATCTGCTCGTTCTCGTCGCTCAGCTGCGGGCTGTGGCGAAAACAGCTCTCGCTCACCCCAAAGGCCCGGCAGGACATCTCGCGGCGTTGAGATGCCCGGTTTTTTTCCGAGCGCCTCCTTGAGCAGCTCATTCTGCATGCTCAACTCGGCAAACATCTTCTTGAGCCGCCGGTTCTCGTCTTCCACAGCCTTCATTTGGCTGATCATCGACGTGCCCATCTCGCCAAACCTGGCCCGCCACTTGTAAAACGATGCCGTGCTCATGCTGTGTTCACGGCACGGTTCCGCCACCGGAACACCGGCGTCCGCCTGGCCAAGGATCGATAGGATCCGCGGTTCGCTGTATCTTATCGTCTTCATCCAAAATTTCCTCATGCATCGTGCCGAGAAAATTCTACTGACACAGCCACTAGAATTGAGGGGGGATTACCAGTTCATGAACCCGGTAGGTAGCCGCGACGCGGGGGGGCGTCTATGTTGCGGTGATGTCCGAGACACCTATTTTTCTCGATCGTGACCGGCCGCCGATGCCCGATCTCGTCATCCCGCGGGGGGTGACGAGTTTTTCCCTGCCAGGGCGGCGGGTCCGTGGGCGGTTGGTGCGATTGGGGCCGCTGGCTGATGCGCTGATCGCGCGCCACAACTACGCGCCGGAAGTGGCGGTGCTGGTGGGTGAAGCATTGGCGTTGGTGGCCGGGTTAGCGGCGGCGCTGAAATTTCGTGGCACGTTCAGCTTGCAGGCGAAGGGCAACGGCCCGGTGCCGATGCTCCTGGCTGATTGCACCGATACCGGAGAGTTGCGCGGCTATGGGCATGTAAATGCCGACAAATTGCCCATGATTTTGGCGCGCGATCCTGAGGGCTTCGCCGCCGCGCTGCTCGGGACGGGCTATCTGGCTTTCACCGTCGATCAGGGGCCGGAGACGGATCGTCATCAGGGCATCGTGTCCATCACCGGCCTGCATCTAGCGGAGATGGCGCTGCATTATTTTCGTACGTCAGAGCAGTTGGATTGCCACTTGCACCT
>SHWN01000159.1 GCA_009693795.1 Acetobacteraceae bacterium | reverse complement strand
TTCCGCTCGCATCATTTTGTCCAGCATCAAACTGGTCCATATGATGCTCAAACGACAGATGAGGTTTACCTACAATCCAAATCGTTCCTGAGCCGAACAATTCGCGATGCTGGCTGCATGATCTACGCGGCGCGGGCAGCGTTTGCGCGTTTCGTGTAAAAATTTGTAACAGAAATTAGTTCTGCGACACGGTCCTCCCCGCGCAGGCCATTCGGCACGATGCGAATCTTGTCTTCGGCGGAATAGTGCTTGCGCGTAGCGCGGAGGCTGTCGTTCACGATCCGCTCAGCTTGGGCTTTAGGGGCCAAGGATTTTGTTCTCTTCTTCGTTCCCTCGGCACTACGATGAGACCAAAATCCTCCGGTATTCAATAACGCTGATCTGTCTCATAGGCGCTGACGGGAAACATACCAGCCTGGGCTATACCAACCTGGCGCCGATCAGGCCGAGGAGGGCGATGAAGATAGTCGCCAGCACGCCCAGGGCCAGGGGGGCGGCGCCTTTTTCCTTCAGAGCTTTCAGATCGGTGCCGAGACCTAAAGCGGCGACTGAGGCCGATAACATGATCGGCACCACGAGGCGGGAGAAGCCAAAGGCCAGTTTCTGCACAGCGGGGAGCAGCCAAAGAAGTACATCACCCAGTACCACGAGCGCGATAAAACCGAAGGCGAACCAGGGCACCGGGGTTTTCACCTTCGACGGGTTGCTGCGCGCGGCCCAGTAACCGAGGCCGATTACCGCCGGGGTGAGGAGGACGACGCGGGCGAGTTTGGTGATGGTGCCGACCTCCACCGCGCCTGGGTCTGGCCAGGCGCCGGCGGCGGCGACGGCTTGCACCACCTCATGCACCGAGGCGCCGGCCCAGATGCCGTAGGTGTGGGCGCTGAGGCCTAGGGCGGCGCCGAGGTAGGGGTAGACGATGACCGAGATCGTGCCGCAGAGCGTGATGACGGCCAGCGCGTAGGCCACGTCTTCCTGTTTACCGCCGGCCACCTGGCTGGCGGCGACAATGGCCGAGGCGCCGCAAATTCCGGTTCCGGTGCCGAGCAGCATGGCCATCGGCGCGTCCACGCCGAGCCGCGCGCCGAGCCAGATGGTAAACACTATGGTCAGCCCGACGGCCGCTACGGCGAGGCCGAGTGCTACCGGGCCGACTGAGAGCAATTGCGACAGCGTGACCTGCAAGCCCAGGATCACGATAGCTGTGCGTAGCACCGGGCGTACCACATAGGTGGTGCCAGCGCGCCAGGTGGCCGGCATGCCGATGGCGGCGCGGAGTGCGATGCCGATGATCAGCGCCACCGCCACCGGGTTGAGGATTTTTGCGCCCGAAAGATCGCGCACCCAGATGGCGATCAGGGCGATGATGAAACACACCGCCACACCGGGCGCGAGGCCGATATAGCGGGCGCGGCCGGCGGGTAGGGCGGTGGAATTTTCTGGTTGGGCCATGCGACTCGAGTTTTGCTCTGTGAGAAGAGAAAAGAGATAGAAACCGTCGCCTGAACCCCAGTTGACGTCAAATTTTAGCGTGGGGTGAGGGTGGTGGGGCTGACAGGAAGCAAGGTCAAGGGCTTTGCCCTCGAGCCCCCACCACCAGGGAGCGGTGCTCGCTGAGCCGCTTTTACCGAACTGACCAACGCACAGAGAACATTATTATTGCGTAAGGGCTTTGTGGTGTTAGCACCGCCGGCACCGCTGGCTCCGCGCACGGCGACGAACTCCCCGATGACCTCGACTTCCGGGGGATCACCGCCGTTTGTTGGTGGCGAGACGACGATCTGGTCGATCAATTGGCGAGCGGCTTCCAATGCCTCGGTGTTATCGGCGGTGTTGAGCGCCTCCCGTAGCGACACCACTTTCCGCCGATAGACGTCGGCAATGTTCGGATGTAGGGCGGGCAGCGGTTCAGCCTCCCGATTGCGCTCGGCGAGCAGGACACCCTTGCGTATTTCTAGATCAGCCAGACGTCCCTTCAACTTGATTGAACGCATACCGCCACTGATTGCGTCAACCAGATTGGCGATCTTGCGCTCGGTGGCGCGCAATTCACTGTCGCGGCCCCTTTCCGAGCCGGCGGGTTCCGCGATCAAGCAGTTCCATTCCAGTGTGAACGCGTCGACGAATTCCGCGACGAGGTCGGAATCCATCAATTGGCGGCCCAACACATCTAGAATGTGAACCGCCCCGGATTTCCCGGAGGCTGTTTTGTTTGAGCCAGCCTGTTCGCGCCGATGCCGGATATGTCGGTGCATGCGGGGGGCGTCGCGCAGGGGGAGCGGATCGTCGTGCACGGGCGGGGGCGGTGCCGGGGCGGGGCAATGCCCGCAGGCGCCGCATATCGTCATTGCCATCAAGGCGCGCGGGCTGATGCAGGCGCTGATGACGCGCGCCTATTTTGCCGGGGAGGCGCTGAACGCAACCGACCCGGTGCTGGGGCTGATCAAGGATCCCACCCGCTGCGCCACTCTGACTGCTTAGCCGTAGGGGGAGGGCGTCTGGCGGCTGGATATCCGCCTGCAAGGCGACGGGGAGACGGTATTTCTGGCCGTTTGAGCGTCTGCGCATAGGTAAAATGCATCCAGTGCGTGGGGGTATCGCCAAATCGATGCTTGCAAAACGGCTGGCGCTGTCGCACATGACGCGCCATGGATTCCGGCTGGCTGCAGCCGGTAGAGGACCGGGCGCGCTGGACTCCTGCCCAGACAGGGGGGTCTCGCAGCGCCTGAATTGGTATTGGAGGCTTCCCGTGACGACGACCGCGCTTGGCAGAATTCGCAATATCGGCATCACCGCTCATATCGACGCGGGCAAGACCACCACGACCGAACGTATCTTGTATTACACCGGTGTCTCCCATCGGATCGGCGAGGTGCATGACGGCAACACCACCACCGATTACATGGACCAGGAACGCGAGCGTGGCATCACCATCACCTCCGCTGCCGTGACCTGTGAGTGGAAAGACCACCAGATCAACATCATCGACACGCCGGGCCATATCGATTTTAACATCGAGGTGAACCGGAGTCTGCGCGTTCTGGATGGCGCCGTCTTTATTATTGAAGGCGTGGCCGGCGTGCAGCCACAATCGGAAACCAACTGGCGCCTGGCCGATCGCTACAACGTGCCGCGCATCATCTTCATCAACAAGCTGGACCGCACGGGCGCCGATTTCTTTCGCGCCTTCGCCACCTTGAAGGAAAAGCTCGACATCATAGCGCTGCCCTTGCAGCTGCCGATCGGCATTGAGGACAAGTTCCTCGGCGTGGTTGACCTCATTGAGATGAAGGCGATCATCTGGGAAGGTGGCGACCTCGGTGCGCAATTCCATGACGAGCCTATCCCAGACGATCTGCTGGAGCAGGCGAAGGAATATCGGCAGCTATTGCTCGATACCGCCTTGTCGGTCGATGACGCCGGCATGGAAGAATATTTCGACAAGGGCGATGTGGCCGTTGAAACGCTGAAGCGCGCGATTAAGACCGGCACGATTTCCGGCGCTTTCCGCCCGGTGCTGTGTGGCACGGCCTTTAAGAATAAAGGCGTGCAGCCTCTGCTGGATGCGGTGCTGGATTATCTCCCCTCGCCGATCGACGTGCCGGGCATTAAGGTTGCCGCGGAAGAAGGTGAGGACGAACACACTGTTCGTCGCGTCATTCCGGCCAATCCGGATGCGCCATTCGCGGGCCTTGCCTTCAAGATCATCAACGATAAATACGGCGCACTTACTTTTGTGCGCGTCTATGCCGGTAAGTTGAAATCCGGCGACACGGTGATGAACACCACGAAAGATCATAAGGAACGCATCGGGCGGATGTTCCAGATGCATGCCGATAAGCGCCAGGAAGTGAAGGAAGTTACCGCCGGTGACATCGCGGCTTTCGTGGGGCTGAAGGATACTGGCACGGGCGACACGCTTGCCTCCGCCGATGACCCCGTGGTGTTGGAACGCATGGCTTTCCCGGTGCCGGTGATCGATATCTCGGTCGAGCCGAAGACCAAGGAAGGCGTGGAAAAGATGACGCTCGGCCTGCAGAAGCTGGCCAGCGAAGATCCCAGCCTGCGTCTCAAGACCGATCAGGAATCTGGCCAGACGATCCTCTCCGGCATGGGCGAACTGCATCTCGAAATCATCATCGACCGGCTGCGTCGTGAATACGGCGTAGACGCAAATATCGGCGCGCCGCAGGTGGCGTATCGCGAAACAATCACCAAGCCGCACACCGAAATTTACACCCACAAAAAGCAATCCGGTGGGTCGGGCCAATACGCCGAAGTGAAGATCATCTTCGAGCCGATGGAGCGAAATGGCGGTGTCGTGTTTGAGAACAAGGTCGTCGGCGGTTCGGTGCCGAAGGAATATATCCCGGCGGTGGAAAAAGGCATCCGCGTGCAGGCCGATACCGGGGTGCTGGCCGGGTTCCAGACGGTCGATTTCAAATACTCGCTCGTTGACGGAAAGTACCACGATGTCGACTCATCGGCGCTGGCTTTTGAGATCGCCGCCAAGGCCTGCTTCCGCGAGGGCATGAAGAAGGCCAGCCCGATTATTCTGGAACCGATCATGGATGTCGAAATTACCACCCCGCAGGACCATGTGGGCGACGTGGTGGGTGACATCAATCGCCGCCGCGGCATGATCCAGAACCAGGAAAGCTCTGGCTCCACCATCATCGTGCGCGCGCATGTGCCGCTGAAGGAAATGTTCGGCTACATCTCCGATCTGCGCTCCATGACGAAGGGCCGCGCCTCCTTCACTATGCAGTTCCATCATTACGATCCCGTGCCGCGCAACATCGCCGACGAAATCATGGCGAAAAGCGCCTGACTTGATACACCTCGGCTGGGTCCGCCTAGCCGGGGTTTTCCACAGTCTTGCCGCAGCCTCTGGGTTGTTTCATGTGAAACATCCCTCAAGCAGCCGGAATTTCTGAAAATATCCGATAATATCGTTGCCATAACTAACAATTTTACCGCCATTTGCGGCGTGTGGCGCACGCCCTGAACCGCGCATTTCCAGACCCCGATCCACCCCCTTATCCTGCCACCCGCCACATCCATCACCGCGAACGGATACGCCCTAGACCACGGGGGGACACATCAATTCATCGCCACTGTGGTCAGCTAACTCCTGACCGCCGGACCGACCGCTGCGCTTTGCCCCGTTCTCAGCCACGGAGGGCGCCCTCACCATTAATCACGCCTACGCCATCCAGGATGCCTTGGACGCCGATCTACGCCGTCGCGGCCAAGCCCCCGTAGGCTGGGAAACTCGCCACCACCGGCCCCACCGGCTAGGCCGTACTGGGCGTGACGGACCCGGTCTATGACCCGTTCATCTCCACACTCTTCGCCAGTGGCGCCACGATCGCCCACAGCGATTTCATTGGTCCCGGCGCCGAGGCGGAAATTGCCTTCCGCATGGCCACCAACCTCGCCGGCCCCGGCATCACGCCGCAAGCCGCCGCGCAAGCCGTCGAAAGCCTGCTGCCCGCGATAGAGTTGCGAGACATGACCTTCGTCGGCAAATCCCACTTCACCGACCTCATTGCTGACTGCGCCGTCTCCGCCGCCATCGCGCCTCGGCACCAACATCGGTTCCGAACTCATGGGTCATCCAATCACCACCTTCGCCTGG
>SHWN01000158.1 GCA_009693795.1 Acetobacteraceae bacterium | reverse complement strand
AAAATCTCAATGGGACCGTTCGTCAGTACATTCAAAAAAGATACCGCTTTCATTAGTCACCGATTCTAAATTTGCTGTAATCAAAGATCTTCTGAATAATCTCCCCAAAAAATTACTTGGGTAAAGACACAAAACTATATTTTCAGTCAGAATATAAGACAAATTTCACTTAATATTTTAATAAAAGTTAAAAAATTTGTTATTATTTATTTATTTTTCAGAAATAATCGGAGATACGGGAACTGTATTGCACGCGCATTATTGCTGAACAGACTGCGAAACGACGGATCTAATCAGTAGCGGCCTCGAACGGCGTGCGATACATCGTCCAAGTCATGCCTTCCTAGCAGGGCGGCGTGGTGCGCGATCCGAGATAGCGAAAATACCCGCGCTCATCCGGCAGCTACGCGGCGGATGCGAGCGTCGCGCCCAAAGGTTGCTCCGGCCGGGTAACATCCGGCATAGCTAAGAACACCTTGTCGAGTTCGGTTGGCCGCACCTGCAAGAATAAACATGCCCAGTACCGCCAGTGCGTCATCCGGGCCGTGTAGGATGAATTGGCATTCCAGATTCAGCCGCTGGCCGTCCAGAAAATGCCTGTCGGATGATGAAAATGAAACTGCCCAGATTATACGCTGCCCCGGCGATCTGCGTGCCGTTTCCAGGGTCACAATTCACCTTAATCGTATGGCCGTCATTAGGAATGCGCCGGCTGATATCGCGCCAGCCCGGGTGCACCAGCCCCGCCGCGCCGCCCGGTTGGGCGTCCACCACCTCCGCCAAATTAACTGGCGCCGGCTGCTGGCCCAGGGAGAAGGCCCGATAATCCGGCGACAACGCTCCCAAACGTTCCAGCCCCTCGTTACCGACATAGCCACAATGGGGGGTCTGCCCCGTGTGCGGCGCCCCCACCAGGCCTGGCGCTGAGGGTTACGGCCTGAACCGAGCAAGCCGGGCAGGCGAAGGCAAGCAGCCGCAAGGCAGTAGGGGGAGCGAACGCGGTGGTCATGAACAATGGCTCCCAGAAAAGGCCCCGGACGGACAATGACGCGGCATTATCCACCCAGCACATCAACGAAGGATGAAAACCCGGGCTGGCGCGGGGGGCTGGGCGGCCTCTATCATTGGGCAACATGCTCTAACCGGGGAAACCGCCATGGCCCAAGCGCCAGACACTATGCCCACCACCGGATTGATGCCGGGGGTCCATCTGGCCGTTCGCCCGGACTGGCTGGCCCGACATGCCGAACAAGCGCTGGAGCCCAACCTGCCGATCATCGATCCGCATCATCATTTCTGGGACCGCGCCGGCGATCCTTATTTGCTCGACGATCTGCTGGCCGATACCACCAGCGGCCATAAGATCATCGCCACTGTCTTTATTGAATGCCGGTCGATGTATCATGCCACCGGCGAGGAAGCCTTCCGTCCGGTCGGGGAAACGGAATTCGTCAATGGCATCGCCGCCATCTCGGCATCCGGCGACTATGGCACGACGCAGATCGCGGCCGGGATCATCGGTCATGTAGATCTGCGCATCGGGGCGCGAACGCGCGAAGTACTGGCAGCACATATCCAGGCCGGTGGCGGACGGTTTCGCGGCATCCGCCATGTCTCCGCCTATGACGAGCATGTCCGCAGTGCCACCGTGCGCCCACCGCAAGGGATGCTTGGACAGGCGGATTTCCGCGCCGGGTTCTCTCAACTAGCGCCACTAAATTTGACTTTTGATTCATATATGTTTCATCATCAGTTACCGGAACTCACCGCCCTCGCGCGCGCCTTTCCGGCCACGCAGATTGTTATGAACCATGTCGGCGGGCCGATCGGCATCGGGCCTTATGCCGGGCGACGTAATGAGATTTTCATAGAATGGACGGCGAGCATCCGCGAGCTCGCCTCCTGCCCAAACGTGTTCGCCAAATTGGGCGGCATGGGCATGCGCGTGCTCGGCCATCCGTTCGGCGAGGGCGACATGCCACCCACGTCCGAACAACTGGCAAAATCCTGGGGCCCCTATGTGGAGACCGTGATCGCCGCCTTCGGCACGGCGCGCTGCATGTATGAAAGCAATTTCCCGGTCGATAAGGGCATGGCCAGCTATCAGGTGGTCTGGAACGCCTTCAAGCGCATCAGCGCCGGCGCCTCGGCGGATGAAAAAGCAGATCTGTTCCGCCGCACCGCAGCAAGCCTCTATCGGCTGGATGGTTTGGCACCAAGGAGGCACAACCGATGAAAATTTTGACACCGCAACAGGTGGATTCATACCGGCATAATGGGTTCCTGTTCCCGATCCCGGCACTTTCCCGGGCAGAAGTCGCGACCTCTCTCACCGGGCTGCAGCGTCTGGAAACGGAACTCGGCTGCCCCGTTGCCCAGGCCGACGTGAAATGGCGTTCGCATGGCCATATGCACTCACCCTGGATCAACGATCTGATCCGCCATCCGCGTATCCTGGATGCGGTGGAGGATGTGATCGGCCCAAATATCCTGGTCTGGACCAGCACATTCTTTATTAAGGAACCCGGCTCAGCCACCTATGCCGCCTGGCATCAGGATGCAGGGTATTTCGGCCTAGCCCCCCATGAACAGGTCTGTGCTTGGATCGCGCTGACGGACGCCAGCAAGGAAGCCGGCTGCATGGAGCAGCTCTCCTTCAAGGGCGACCCGAAACTATATCACCATTCCCCACTCGGCCTCGCCAACTCGATCAACCGCGCCGGCCAGACGATCATGGAGCCCTTCGACGACAGCAACCCCACCGCGATGGCGCTGCCGGCCGGCTCGTTTTCGCTGCACCACGAACTCGCAGTGCATCGCTCTGCGCCCAATCACGCGGCACACCGACGCGTCGGCATCGGCCTAAACTACATGCCAACCCATGTCCGCCTCGAAAGCCCGGTGCGCTGCAAGGCAATGCTGGTGCGCGGCGAAGATCAGTACGGCCATTTCGATCTGGTCGACCCGCCGAAAGCCGAACGCGACGCCGCGGCGCTTGCGGCACATCAGGCCGTCAGCGATGCCTATCGCGCCAATTATAACGAACAGGTGAAACGCCACGTCGCCCAGTTTGAAACAGCACGCGCCTAAACCGGATTAGATTACGCCGAAGCCGGCGCAACAAGTGCGGCACGACAACAATCCGCGAAAGGGAGGCCACTGGCCATGCCAGATCTTCGGAGACGGAGTGTCATCACGGCACTGGGTGCGACAACATTGGGCACGGCGATATTCGCCAGCGCCCCCGCGCACGCCCAAACCGATTGGCCCACCCGGCCGGTGCGCTGCATTGTCCCTTACGCCGCCGGTGGCGGGACGGATTTCATCGCCCGCGGCCTGGCGGAGAAACTATCCCGTCAGACCGGCCAGCAATTCGTCGTCGAACATCGCGGCGGTGCGGCCGGCGCGCTGGGGGCGGAGGCGGTGGTGAAATCGCCACCCGATGGCTACACCATGATGATCACCCCGCAAGCGCCCGTGCAGCTGCTGCACCATCTGCGCCCGTTGCCCTATGATCCAGTGAAGGATCTGGTCCCGGTGGGGCGGATGGCTGAGCAAATCGCAGGCTTCGCCGTGCATCCCTCGGTGGGCGTTAAGACGATGACCGAATTTGTCGCTTTGGCGAAGAAACATCCCGGCAAATACACCTATGGCACCGCCGGCGTCGGATCGGTGAACCATCTGCGCACTGAAACCCTGAAGCTGATGGCGGGGATCGATCTGCTGCACGTGCCCTATAAAGGCGTGGGGGAGGCATTGCCCGATCTGCTGGCTGGCGTGGTGAGCATGATGGTGGACTCCGCCGTCCTGCCCGGCGCCAAGGCCGGCAAGCTGAACCTGCTCGCTGTTTTAACGCCGGAACGCTATAGCGAATTCCCCGATGTGATGACGATGAAGGAACAGGGTTATCCAACCTACGACGTCCCGGTCTGGTTCGGCGCCTATATGCCAGCAGCCGTGCCGCGGCCAATCCTGGAAAAGATCCACCGCGAAATCGCCACCATCCACACAGACGTGGAATTCCAGGCCAAACAATTCGCCGGCGGCACACGGGTCTATAAAGAAATCTTGTCCCTGCCAGACATGCGCGACCATATCATCCGCCAATCGGAGCGGTTCGGCGCACTAATCCGCCAAGCCAATATCAAGCTGGACTAAACGCACCGCGCACGGTACCTGCCCACAGGATCTGCCCACAGTATCTGCCACGGGCATGGAACAGGACGAATGGTGATACCAATGCGGCAATTGCGCCTGGGCGCGTTCATGCGCCCGGTCAGTATCCACACCGCCTGGTGGCGCTATCCCGGCGCGGCGAAGGATGCGAACTTCAATCTCCGCCATATCGTCAGCTTTGCGCAGACCCTGGAACGCGGCTGCTTCGATGCCTTCTTTATGGCGGACCATTTGGCCGTGCTCAACATGCCGATGGCGGCCCTGAAGCGCAGCGCCACGGTCACCTCCTTCGAACCGCTCACCCTGCTGCCCGCCCTGGCGATGGTCACGCAGCATCTGGGCCTGATCGCCACCGCGTCCACCACCTTTGATTCGCCCTACCATATTGCACGCCGCTTTGCCTCGCTCGATCACATCAGCAATGGCCGGGCGGCGTGGAATATCGTCACCACCTCCAACCCCGATGCGGCGCTGAATTTCGGCCTCGAAGAACATATGGATCATGGCGAGCGCTATGCCCGGGCGCGCGAATTCTACGACGTCGTCACCGGCCTGTGGGATAGCTGGGCCGATGACGCCTTCATCCGCGATGTGGAAAGCGGCGTTTACTTCGACCCGGCACGGCTGCACGTGCTGGATCACAAGGGAAAATACCTCTCCGTGCGCGGCCCGTTAAACATCGCCCGCCCGGTGCAGGGCTGGCCGGTCATCGTGCAGGCCGGCGCGTCCGATTCCGGCCGGCAGCTGGCCGCCGAAACCGCCGAAATGATCTTCGGCAGTTCCAACAATCTGGCCGACGCAAAGGAATTCTACACCGATGTCAAAGGCCGCATGGCAAAACTCGGCCGCAACCGCGACCATCTGAAAATCATGCCCGGCGCCCTGGTGGTGGTGGGCGATAGCGCGCAGGAAGCAAGCGACAAAAAAGCGCTGCTCGACAGCCTGGTGCATCCCGATAGCGGCATGGCCTCGCTCTCCATCGCGCTAGGCACCGATGCCTCGAAATTCGATCTGGACGCGCCATTGCCAGAAACTCCAGAAACCAATCAAAGCAAGAGCGGGCGCCAGCGTATCATCGACCGCGCCCGGCGCAACAACCTCACCGTGCGCCAACTGGCACAAACCGCCGGCACCTATGGCGGCAATGCCATCGTCGGCACGCCAACCATGATCGCTGATGAGATGCAGCAATGGCTGGAAGAAGAAGGCTGCGACGGCTTCAACGTGATGTTTCCCTACGTCCCTGGCGGACTCGACGCCTTCGTCAACAAGGTTGTACCCGAATTGCAACGGCGGGGGATTTTCCGCCGCGAATATGAAGGCAAGACCCTGCGCGAAAATCTCGGCCTACCCAGGCCAGAGAACCGCTTCTTCCGGTAAAATGCGGGCGGCGGGACTCGAACCCGCACGGCCTTACGACCAAGCGATTTTAAGTCGCTTGTGGCTACCATTACACCACGCCCGCGTGGCAACCCCGCTTAGCA
>SHWN01000157.1 GCA_009693795.1 Acetobacteraceae bacterium | reverse complement strand
CGGATCGTCCTTGGTCCAAAGTTCGATGCAGGCCGCCATATATTCGTCGGTCACCGCGCCGCGCTCGACAAATGCCGGTATACTCAACGCCGCAAACTCCTCCTCCATCCAGCCCACGCCAATGCCCAGGATTAGCCGCCCCTGGGAGAGCACGTCCGCCGTCGCCACCATCTTTGCCGTCAGCAAGGCCGGGCGATGCGGCACCACCATCACGGACGAGAGCATCCGCAGCCGCTCCGTGCAGCCAGCCACGAAGGCCATGGCGGTCAGCACATCCATGCACTCGCCAAAGACTTTTCCTGGCCAGGCGCCGGTATCGGTGTAGGGGTATCTAGAGCCAATATCCTGCGGCACGATCAGATGATCGTTCAATGCCGCGTAATTGAAACCCAACACCTCGGCCTCGCGCGTCGCGGCCATGATCCCGCCGGGCACGGCCATCGGGCCGCGCGTCATTACCTGCATACCAAGCTTCATCGTAACCCCGGTGTCCCCAGTCTTTATCGATTAGTATTTATCCATCAGCCTTATATTGATTGGGCACGATCGATCCGGCCCTATCGAAGCTGGGCGGACGTGGTATCGTGGTCCATTGATAGCGCGCACGCAATACAAGCGGGAGATAGTTATGCAGTATGGATTCAGCGCCCCCCTGGCTGGCGTCCTTTCGGCCGCGCCGACAATGGTGCGGATTTGCACCGAAGGCGAGGCGATGGGGTACAATTTGATTTCCTTCTCCGATCACCTGGTCATTCCCACCAACATCGATGCGAAATACCCCTATTCAGAGACAGGAGAATTTCCCTCTGCCGCCCGCCAGGAGCGCCATGAGCAGCTCACTGCGTTGGCCTTTATTGCCGCGAAAACAAAAACCGCGAAGCTGCTGACCTCTGTGATGGTGGTGCCGCATCGTCCGGCGCTGCTGACGGCAAAAATTCTCTCCACTATCGACGTGCTGTCGAATGGCCGCCTGATGATCGGCATCGGCGCTGGCTGGATGGAAGAGGAATTCGTCGCCGTCCAAACCCCGCCCTTTGCCCATCGCGGTACCGTCACCGACGAATATATGTTGGCTTGCAAGGAGTTGTGGACCAGCGACGATCCGAAATTCGACGGCAAATACGTGAAGTTCAGTAATATCACCTTCGCCCCGAAGCCGGTGCAAAAGCCGCATCCGCCGATCTGGGTGGGTGGCGAATCCGCTCCGGCCCTGCGCCGCACCGCGCGCTACGCGGATGGCTGGTATCCGATTGGCACCAACCCGGCTTTTCGTCTGGACTCGCTGGAATTGTTCAAGGCCGGCGTGGCGCGGCTGGCCAAGATGGCGGCTGATAATGGCCGCGATCCGAAATCGATCGCCCTGGGCTACCGGGTGCAGTTCCATGGTGAATCCGTGCCGGGGGTGGCGTCGGACGGCAACCGACGGTTGTTCTCTGGTAGCCCAGCGGATATTATTGGCGATATCCGCGCGCTGCGCGATGCTGGGGTAATGTCCGTAGATTTTGGCTTCCCGGCGCCAGATGCGAATATGTTTCTGGCCAATATGAAGAAATTCCACGAAACCACCCTCTCCAAGGTCTAGTCTGGAGGCTGACGATGAAACTCGGAATGACCCTGGCGATGTCGGGCCCAGCGCCGAAGCTGGACATTGATCTCGTGCTGGAGGCCGAACGTCTCGGCTTCGAACAAGTCTGGTGTGGTGAGGCCTACTCCACCGATGCCGTCACGCCGATCACCTGGGTGCTGGCGCGTACCACGAAGATCAAGGCCGGCACGGGAATCATGCAAATGAACGCCCGCACCCCGGCCTGCGCGGCGATGACGACGATGACGCTCCAGGCGCTCTCTGGTGGGCGTTTTCTCTGCGGCGTCGGGCCATCGGGGCCGCAGGTGATCGAGGGTTGGCATGGCCAGGCTTTTGGCAAGCCGCTGGCACGCACTAAGGAATATATCGAGATCATCAAGGCCATCATCGCCCGCGACGCACCGCTGACCTGGACGTCGGAGCATTACGAAATCCCTTATAAGGGCCCCAGCGCCACCGGATTGGGGCGGCCCCTGCGTTCCATCATCCATGGTCAGCCAGGGACAAAATTCTACACCGCCTCCATCACGCCGAACGGCTTGCGTTCCGCTGGGGAAGTGTCGGATGGCACCATCCCGATCTGGATGTCGCCCGAACAGGCCGATCTGGTCGCCAAGCCCATCTTAGAAGGCCAAAAAAAGGCCGGGGCTGGGAAAACCCTGGCGGATTTCGACATCGCCCCGCATGTAAAAATCCGCGTCGGCACCGACATGGCGGCTCTGCGCGACTATGTTCGGCCGGAACTGGCCCTTTATATTGGCGGCATGGGGGCGCGCAGTAAAAACTTCTACAACGATTATGCCGTCGCCATGGGTTTCGAGGGCGATGCCAAGAAAATCCAGGACCTCTATTTGGACGGGAAAAAAAACGAAGCAGCCGCGATTGTCCCCGATAAGCTGATCGACCAGATCGCCTTGTTGGGAACGCCTGAGCGGATCAAGGATCGCCTGCAGGCCTGGAAACATATCGCCAAGGACCATAAGGTAGGCACACTCGTGCTCACTGGCGCTAACAGGGAAGCTTTGCGCGTGGCGGCGGAAGCAGTGTTCTAATCAAGCACTTGCGCTGAAACTTGCAGTCGATTCGACAACCCCATAAGAGCCTGGGAATGAAGCACGGGATTTTGATCACCCCCGCCTCAGAGATGCTCGGGAATGTAGGCTGATGATCGCACGGTGGTGGTCTCAGTTGGCGCATGCCATGCCGGCAATCGCCCGGCGCCGGGCTGTTGGCCTGGCCGGTAGTGCGGTGGTGGCCCAGCTCTCGGCCTGGGTGAGCCCAGCAGCAGGGCAGACATCGCCGGGTGACCCCCCGTCGCTTCTGCCTGGGGCCGCCGTGCCTTCGGCCCCGCCCAAGCCCGCACCGCAGGCGCCGCGCGGCTGGCCCAGCTATTTCGACCGCAAATCGGTATGGGGCTATTTCAACCGGCATAGCCTCGCTCAGGGCGAAACATGTGAATTGATGCTGTCGACGGCCCCCGATAAGCCAACGACGCACGGGCGAGTGGAGTTTCATCGGCTGGGAGGCAGCACGCCGGGGGTCCTGTCGCCAGTCTGGACCAGTCCGGTGGTGAGTGTCTTTACCCAACGCAATAACGTGATGGCCGCCGCGGTTGGACCAAACTGGCAGCCGACCTTGGAAAAGATCGATACCAGCAACTGGCCACCCGGCTATTACAGTGCCGATTTTGTTGGGGGGACTTCCAGGCCCCGTGAAGGCCAGCCGGGATTGTACCGGGACCCACATGTCGCCCAGATCATCGTTTGCCCGGCGCGCCCGCGCGGTGGAGTGCTGATGAAACTCGGCACCAATACCTATCAGGCTTATAATGATTGGGGTGGTTTTAGCTTTTATACTGGCGGCCGCGCCGAAATGGCACGAGGCCCGATGGTCTCCTTTGACCGGCCCTCGCCGCCCGGCTTTCTGGAATACGAAATTTTTCTGGTGCGCTGGCTCGAAAATCTGGCCCAGCGCGATGGCTTCCAAGTGGATTATGCATCCAATTTTGATGTGCATATCGATCCGGCCTTGCTGCCGGCCTACCGGCTGGTAATTTGCGGCTCGCATGACGAGTATTGGAGTAAGGAAGAATTCGATGCCTTTGAGCAGAGGATCTTCCGCCAAGGCAGTAACACTATCTTTATGGGTGGCAATATCGCCTATTGGCAGGTGCGCTATGCCGATATCAACCGTTCGCCGGGTGGGCCGGATTATGGACGGCAACTGATCTGCCACAAGACCGTGCACGATCCGATCGTGCGCCGCCCGGGGACCACCGATCCGTCTTTGCTGATGACCGCACAATTCCGCGAAGGCAACCGGCGGCCGGAAACGATGCTGATGGGGGTCGGCTATGAAAGTTGGTTCTCACCCGGCGGCGGCACGGACCTACGCGTGCCGTATCACGTTGCGACCGCCGCACATCCATTTTTCGAGGGCACCGGCTATCAATCGGGCGATCAGTCCGCGGATGTAGTGGGCTATGAATGGGACAATCGCGATCCTGCGGGCAATGGCGAGCGGCTATGGGCCAAGAGGAGTTCGCGGAACGCGCAGATTCCCCTCGATAAGATCCAGGTGCTGTTCCACGCCAATCCGGTCGATATCGATGGCCGTCGTGGCACCGCGGAGGCGGTCTATTTTGAATCTCCCGCCGGCGCCAAGGTGTTCAGCGCCGGCACCATTCGCTGGGCCTGGGGCCTCAGTCGCCCTGGCTTCACCCAGCCCGGCTTCCTGAAATTTAACGAAAACATGATCCGTCAAATGCTCAGCTAGGCCTGCTTGCCCCCAATAGCTTGCCCCAATGGCTTGCTCTGGCCGGCGAGATTTCCGACACTGGAGCGGACCGCATTCCGAAGGAACCCAAGCGTGACCAATTTCAAAAGTACCGAACGCTACATCGCGTCGCGTGATCTGGAAGTGGCAGTGAACGCTGCCGTCACCCTGCAACGGCCGCTGCTGGTGAAGGGCGAGCCTGGCACTGGCAAGACCATGCTGGCGCATGAAGTGGCGGCGGCACTCGGCTATCCACTGATCGAATGGCACATCAAATCCACCACCAAGGCACAGCAAGGCCTGTATGAATACGACGCCGTCTCCCGCCTACGCGACGGGCAATTGGGAGACGAGCGGGTGCGCGACATCGCCAATTACATCGTGCGCGGCAAGCTCTGGGAGGCGTTTGACGCCGAGCAACAGAACGTCGTTCTGATCGACGAAATCGACAAGGCGGATATCGAATTCCCCAACGATCTTCTGCTCGAACTCGATCGAATGCAGTTCTTTGTCTACGAGCTGCGCAAGACGGTGGTGGCAAAGCAGCGCCCGATCGTGATCATTACGTCCAACAATGAAAAAGAACTGCCGGACGCCTTCCTGCGCCGCTGCTTCTTCCATTACATCCGCTTCCCGGACCGGGAAACGATGGAGCAGATCGTGCAGACGCATTATCCTGATATCCGCGAAGCTCTGGCGCGGGAGGCGTTGAACGTCTTCTTTAAGATCCGCGATGTGCCCGGGTTGAAGAAAAAGCCCGCTACATCCGAATTGCTGGACTGGCTGAAGCTTCTGATGGTGGAGGAGTTACCGGTCGAAGCCCTGCGTTCCCAAGACCCGCACGTGGTCATTCCGCCGCTTCATGGCGCGCTGTTGAAGAATGAGCAGGACGTGCATCTGTTCGAACGTCTAGCCTTCCTCTCGCGCCGGCAAAGCTGATGTTTCCTACCTTCCTTTTTTCGCTGCGCAAGGCGGGGGTACCGGTGTCCACCACCGAGTACCTGTCTTTTCTCGGCGCCATCAAGGCGGGTGTGGCGGAGTATTCAATCGACGATTTTTACTATCTCGGCCGTGCAGCATTGGTGAAGGATGAACGCCATCTGGACCGCTACGACCGCGTGTTCGGCGAATGTTTTAAGGGGCTGGAACCACCCGAGGGTATTCCGGTTGAAAATCTTCCAGAGGAATGGCTGCGCAAGCTCGCGGAAAAATTCCTCTCCCCCGAAGAAATGGCAAAGATCGAGGCGCTGGGCGGGTTCGAGGCACTGATGGCGCGCTTGAAGGAATTGCTAGCCGAACAGAAAGGCCGCCATCAGGGCGGCAGCAAATGGATCGGCACA
>SHWN01000014.1 GCA_009693795.1 Acetobacteraceae bacterium | reverse complement strand
AGCGTGGCGAGCCCGGCGGCATAAGGGGCGGCCACCATTTCGCTGATATCAAGATCGCAACGTCCAACTGTGAGGCGGAGATTCTGCAAGGCGGTGCCCAGCGCATCGACCACATGCATGCGCGCGGTCAGCAACTGGCAATGCAAGCCACGCGGATCAGGCACGCCCTGCATTTCGTCGACCCCGAAGCCGAGCGTGAGCGTATGCACGATCTCGCGCCCTTCCATAGTGCCGCGCGCCTGGCCTTCCAATAGCACCTTGCGCAGATCGGCTTCCTCGATGGCACGCCCATCGATCGGGTATTGCACATTCACCAGCGTGCTGGCCGGACTGCCACAGGAGAGATTAACCACGACCTTGGCCAGCCGCGTATCAGCCATGTCCTCGGCCTGTGCTACGCAAGCGCGAATGGCGCGCTCGGCTTCATCAAGATCGACGATGGCGCCGCCGCGCACACCACGGCCGCGATGCCAGCCGAAGCCCAGCACGCGCAGGGTGCCATCGCTTTCCGTACGTCCGATCAGGCAGGCGATCTTGGTGGAACCGATATCAAGCACGCCGAACGGTCCAGTGCGATTGCCGCGCGGATGCTGCGGCTCGTCATCCGGTTCCATCGGTGGGGTGAGAATGCGGCGCGACAGGTCGTTCATGCCCACTCCGCTCAAGTTGGCCGGCGCGGCGGGGCGCCGCGCGGTTGGGTGGCATCGTCTGGCGTGGCATCCGGTTTTGGACGTATGATAAGCCGGTCCGGTAGGCGCAGATCGATCGACTTCAACGGCCGGTCGAGCAAACCCTGGTCCTGATGCAGGCTCATCAGGCGCGCGATGGCCACGTCCTCATGGCCTTCCGGCAGCATGACATCGGCGCCGGTTTGTAAGCGCAGATTCCAGCGTCGTTCGCCCACGCGTATGGCGGCTACCATGCGGCTGAGTAAAGCGGGATGGCGGTTCAACACATCCAACATTAGCGCCGCCGCCTGTGGCGCGCCGGCCCCCACGATCAGTGGCAAGTCTTGCGATTCAGCGAGATCTCGTTCCACCACCCGACCGGCGCGGTCGATCAGAGAAAATTTCCCCTGGTTCTGCCAGATGGCAAGGGGCTCGCGCTCATACAGACGGACTACTAATCGGTCGGGCAGTTGGCGCTCTATGACCACCGATTGCACGGAACTCAGCGTTTCGATGCGCGCCTTCATCGCCGTCAGCGATACGGACAGGATGGCCTCGTCGAGGTGCACCCCGATGGCGGCGCGCAGCAACGGCTCCGCCGTGTTGACGCGGCCTTCTATATCGATCTGGCGCAGACGTAGGCCGGCATTGGCGGTACCGGCAGTCAGGCGCGTTTGCATCCCGGCCAGCAAGGTCCCGGGGTCCGCCGGGCGCAGGAACAACCAGCCCACCAGCAGCACGGCCATGCCAGCGCCGACGCCAAGGCCCAGGCGGCTATAGCGACGCGCCCGGCGCAGCAGTAGGCGCATCCGGCCCGGCCGGTTTTGTACGGACAGGCGTTGGGCGGATTTTACGCGCGGCATTGCGCATGCTCCACCATCCAGGCGCAGAGGGCGGAGAAATTAATACCGCAATGTGCCGCTTGCTCGGGCAGCAACGAGGTCGGCGTCAGGCCGGGTTGCGTGTTGACTTCCAGCAGCACCAGCCGGCCCGGTTCACCCGCCGTGTCGTCGTACCGGAAATCGGCACGCGTCGCGCCATGGCAGCCCAGCGCATTGTGCGCGGCCAGTGCCACATCCAGCGCATGGACATAGGTATCGGGATGCACGCGCGCGGGAATGATGTGGCGTGAACCCCCATTGGAGTATTTCGATTCGTAATCATAGAAGACGCCCGCCACAGCGATAATCTCGGTCACCGCCAGCGCGCGATCGCCCATGACACTGACGGTCAGTTCACGGCCCGGGATGAATTCTTCCACCAAAGCGTGTCGGCCAAAACGCCAGCTCCGCGCCACGGCGACACGGCGATTATCGCCAGCGCGAATAATTTCGACACCAACGGACGACCCCTCATTCACTGGCTTCACCACATAAGGCAGCTTCAGCGGATCGGCGGCCTCAAGTTCGGCCATATCCACCAGCCTGCCTTTGGCAATTGGCAGCCCAGCGGCGCCAAATACCGCCTTCGCCGCCACCTTGTCCATCGCGAGTGCCGAGGCACGCACACCGGAATGGGTATAGGGAATGCCCATCCAATCGAGCACGCCCTGAATGGCGCCATCCTCGCCGAAACGGCCATGCAAAGCGTTAAACACAGTATCGGGTTTTGGAGTAAGCGCGCGGATGACGGCGCCGAGATCTTCGGTGATATCGATCGGCAGCACCTCGAACCCGGCCTGTCGCAAGGCGGCAATCACCTGCGTTCCCGATGACAGCGACACGTCGCGTTCAGCGGAAATACCGCCGTAAAGCACCGCGACCCGGGTCATGCCACGATCTCCGGCCTGGAGCCGGGGATGCCGATGCGACGGATTTCCCATTCGAGCGTGACGCCGGTGGCGGCATGCACACGCCGGCGCACTTCCTCGCCTAAACCTTCGATATCGGCCGCGCTGGCGCCACCCAGGTTAATCAGAAAATTACAGTGTTTTTCCGAAACCTGCGCGCGCCCGCGCACCAGGCCGCGACAACCAGCGGCGTCGATCAGTTCCCAGGCTTTCACGGAATCGGGATTGCGAAAGGTGGAACCGCCGGTCCGCGCGCGAATCGGTTGCGAGGCTTCGCGTGCGGCACGAATTTCGGCCATGCGCGCGGCAATGATGGCGGGTTCGCCCTGCTGGCCCCGCAGCCTGACGCGCGTGACGATACAGCCGGCAGGCAGATGTGCATGGCGATAGCCAAAGGCCAGATCGGCGGCGGACAGACGCATGATCTCGCCCGACCGCGTGACGATCTCTGCCCAGTCCAATACGGACGAAGTTTCACCGCCATAAGCGCCGGCATTCATAGCCACCGCACCACCAATGCTGCCCGGCACGCCAGAGAGAAATGCAAGGCCGGCGAGGCCCGCCGCCGCCGCGTACTCCGCCACCGTGACGTCGAGCGCGGCGGCGCCGGCTGTGATGGCATTGGCCTCCATCGCGGTCGTGGTAAAGCCGCGCGCGAGCCGGATGGTGATACCTTGCAGCCCGCCATCGCGGATAATGAGGTTCGAACACGCGCCAATGACATGGACGGTAATGTCATGTGGCAAGCCACGCAGAAAACCCGCCAGATCGCGCGCGTCCGCAGGGCGGACCAGCACCTCCGCCACCCCCCCGGCGCGGAACCAGGTAAACGGCGCCAGCGGCGCGTCGGCCTGCACGCGGCCACGCAAGGGTGGTAGGCGGTCGACCAGAGCGGTGCTGCGCGGCGCGGTCATCATGCGACCCGTCCACTGCCGGCTTGCAGCGCGGCGAGGTCACCAGGCAAGGCAGCCGCCCAATTGGTGATCGTGCCTGCGCCCAGGCAAATCACGAAATCACCGGGCTTGGCGATGGCATGCACCATCTCCGCCAAATGCTCCCGCCCCGCCAAGGGCACCACCGAGCGATGGCCCCGCGCGCGCAACCCTTCCACCAATGCATCGCGTGTCACACCTGGGATTTCCACCTCGCCGGCTGCATAAACATCCGCGACAATCACCGTTCCGGCATCGTTCATGCAGGTGCAGAATTCGCCAAACAAGGATTGCAGTCGCGAATAGCGGTGCGGTTGCACCACCGCCACCACATCGCGCGCGCCCGCCTGCCTTGCGGCTTTCAGCACGGCGGCGATTTCCACCGGATGATGGCCGTAATCGTCGATCACCGTAATACCGCCGGATTCGCCAGTTTTGGTAAAGCGACGCTTGACGCCACGGAAACCAGCGAAAGCGCTCTGGATGGTGGGTTCGTTAATCTCCATCTCGATAGCGACGGCCACCGCGGCAAGCGCATTCTGTACATTGTGATTGCCCAGCATCGGCAGACGGAACGGCCCCATGCGGCGTTCACGTCCGCGCGCACGATCTGTCACGACAACTCGGAAAGTGGCACCCAGGCGGTCGGTTATTAAGTTCTCTACCCGCACATCCGCTTGTGGCGAAAATCCATAAGTCACGATGCGATGATCAGACAGTCGCGGAATCATCTGCTGCACCGCCGGATGATCGATGCAGAGCACGGCAAAGCCATAGAACGGAATATTACCAACGAACTGGTCATAGCCGGCGATCATCGCCTCCGGTGACCCCCAATGGTCCAGATGCTCAGGGTCCATATTGGTGACCACGGCGATAACGGCGGGCAGACGCAGGAACGATCCGTCGCTCTCATCGGCCTCCACCACCATCCATTCCCCGGCGCCCAGGCGGGTGTTGGTGCCATAGGCATTGATGATGCCGCCATTGATGACAGTGGGGTCGAGCTGCGCCGCTTCCAGCACGGCGGCGATCAGGCTGGTGGTGGTGGTCTTGCCATGCGTGCCGCCAACCGCGACCGACCATTTTAGGCGCATGAGCTCAGCCAGCATTTCGGCGCGGCGCACCACCGGGATTAACCGGGCCCGCGCGGCCGCAATTTCGGGATTATCGGCCTTCACGGCGGTGGAGACGATCACAACCTGCGCATCGCCCAGATTTTCCGCCGCATGGCCGATGGCAACACCGATGCCCGCCTCGCGCAAGCGTCGCACATTGGTGCCGTCAGATATATCGCTGCCCTGCACCACGTAGCCGAGATTATGCAGCACCTCAGCGATGCCGGACATGCCGATGCCGCCGATGCCGACGAAATGCATCGTGCCGATGGAAAGGGGTAGTGCCCTCATGAGCGCGCCTCCTGGCGCAGCAATTCCACCACCCGATCGGCCAGCACGCCGGCAGCATTGCCCTGCGCCGTGGCCCGCGCGGAGAGGGCGGCAACGGTCAACGCGCTAGGGTTTGCGAACACCTCCTGTAACTGGGCGAGCAAACCGTCCTGCGTGAATTGCCCCTGCGCCATGACCCAGGCGCCGCCCATCGCCTCCAGGTTGCGGGCATTGGCGCTTTGATGGTCATCGATGGCGCCCGGCAACGGCACCAGAATGGCCGGACAGCCAGCAACGGCCAACTCGGCGACGGTGGAGGCACCAGCGCGCGTGATCACCAGATGGGCACTGCCCAGGCGCGCCGCGATGTCAGTAAAGAACGGAGCCAACTCGGCATTGATCCCACTAGAGCGATAGGCGGCGCGCACGCGGGTCAGATCTTCGGCGCGGCATTGCTGGGTGACGACCAAGCGCGCGCGCCATTCCGCCGATAGGGCTGCCAGTGCCGGGGGCACGACATCGGAGAAAATTCGCGCTCCAAGCGAGCCACCCAGGATCAGCAGTGATAGCGCAGCGCCGTCTCCGGGCGGCAAATAGGTGCGCGCGGCCAGGGCGCGGATGGCCGGGCGCACGGGCAGACCAGTGATCGCGGTATGGATATTTGTCGGCAAGCGCGCTGTATGGGGAAAGCTGAGGGCCAGCATATCGGCATGCCGCGCCAAAAACCGGTTTGCGCGGCCGAGGATGGCATTCTGCTCATGCAGGAGCACTTTCGGCCGGTGACGCAGCAACCGTGTAGCGAGCACCGGCGCAACGGACGGATAACCGCCAAAGCCGATCACCGCGCTGGCATTCAGCAGCGACAGAATGCGCCGGGCTTGCAGGGTGCCAGCGGCCAAAGCGGCGGCGGCGCGCGTGGCATCGATCGGGCCGCGCCCAGCGATGCCAGCACCCTTGATAATGAAGCGTTCCGCATTGGCAAAGGCGCCCGCCCGGTCCTGTGCGGCATGATTGGCAGATCGCGCATCCGTCATCAGCGCCACGCGCTGGCCGCGCGCGAGCAATTCCGCCGCCAGCGCCTCGGCCGGGAAGAAATGCCCCCCCGTGCCACCGGCGGCGATCACGATGGGATGCACTGCTGGCCCCCTCATGGCGCGCTGCCCGCGTTATGTCCCCAGGCGGTACCCGCGCCATGACGGCGGCGCGTCAGGGCCAACAACATGCCCATGCCGAAGGCAACCGCCAGCACGGATGACCCGCCATAAGAAATAAATGGCAAGGTCATGCCCTTGGTGGGCAGCAGGCCCATGGTGGAGCCCATATTAATGAAAGCCTGGAGGCCGAAACCCGTGACCAGGCCGCCAGCAGCTAGAATCACGAACAGATCCTGTTCTTTCAGTAGCCGGATCAGCCCGCGTAACACGATGAAGGCGAACAGCATGACAATCACGCTGCACACGATCAGGCCGAACTCCTCCCCCGTCACCGCGAACACGAAATCCGCATGTGCATCGGGCAGCACATCCTTCACCCGCCCTTCGCCGGGGCCGCGTCCGGAAAGACCGCCAGCGCCAAAAGCCTGCTTGGCACGTATGACCTGATAATGCTCGGCTCCGTTCCAGCTGAGGAACGGATCGATCCGGTCACGCACATGCTTGAACAGGAAGTAAGCCCCGACACTTGCCGCCGCGATCAGCCCGCCCAGCGCGCCGACGATGAACAGGTTGACCCCGGCGATAAAGGTCTGGGCAAAAAATACCATGACGATGACGGCGAGCATGCCGATATCGGGTTGCAGCTTCAGCGCGCCCACGATCATGCCAGCCAGCACGATGGCACTGATCCAGCCATAAAACCCCGGCTGGCGGCGCTGCTCGCTGATCAGCCAGGCGGCGGTGACGGCAAAAAACGGTTTTAGGAATTCGCTCGGTTGCAGGGATAGGCCGGGCAGGGAAATCCAGCGGCTGGCACCCTTGATCTGCACGCCGATCACCAAGGTTGCGACCGTGAGCACAAAGGCCACCCCGCAGCCGATCAAAGCCAGCCGGCGCACACCGCTCAGGCTGAGCAGCGAGACGGCGACGGTCAACACGCCAGCCGCGGCCAGGAAGACCACCTGCTTGAGGATGAAGATGTCGCGCGACTGCCCGATATGCTCGGCGACGGCCGGGCTCGCGGCCAGCATCATAACATAGCCAAAGCAGATCAAGGTGAAGATGGCGAGCAGGGTCCAGTGGTCGATGGTCCAGAACCAGCGGCCGAGAGCAGACGTGTCGGCGCGGCTGCGCAGCGCGATCATCCGATGTCCTCCAGCGCGGCGGCCAGCGCGGCGAAGCGGTCGCCACGTGCGTCAAAGCCGGTGAACTGATCGAAGCTGGCGCAGGCGGGGGACAGCAGAACCACGCCCACGCCGGCCTGGCGCGCGGCGGCATAGGCCGCCGGCACGGCGTCGTCGAGCGTTCCGGTGATCCTATGCGCCACGCCATGCGTGGCCAGGGTAGCGGCCAGGGCGGGCGCGTCCTGGCCGATCAGAAAGGCCTGCGCAATGCGCGGGAAAAACTCTTGCAACGCCTCGATGCCGCCTTCCTTCGCCATGCCGCCAGCAATCCAGATCAGCCGGTCGTAGCAGCCCAGCGCGCGCGCGGCGGCATCGACGTTGGTCGCCTTGCTGTCATTGATGAACACCACGCCCTGGCGGTCCACGATGCGTTGCTGTCGGTGCGCCAGGCCAGGATAGGACGGCATGTGGCGGGCGATATCGGCGCGCTCCACGCCGAGCGATTGGGCCAGCGCGGTCGCGGCGGCGGCGTTTTGCGCGTTATGCGCGCCGGGTAAAGTGGGGCAAATGGCGAGATCGATGATCGGGCCGCCCGCGTCACGCAGGATCGCGCCATCACCCCAGATTTTAGCTGGTTGGAAGCCGGAAATGGCAATGGTGGTGCCGGGTTGGGTGGCGCGCCAGGCTGCCATGTCCCGGGAAAGTGAATCATCGATGCCGATGATGGCGGCGTCGGATTCGGTCTGGCGGGCGAAAATCGCCTGCTTCGCGGCGGCATAGCCGTGCATATCGCCATGCCGATCGAGGTGATCAGGGCTCAGATTCAGCAACGCCGCGCTGTCGAATCGCACTGTTATGAGCCGTTCCAGCATGTAGGAAGACATTTCCAGCACATACACACCGTGGTCGGGCAAGAGCGGTAATGCGAGAGCAGCTGTTCCCAGGTTGCCGCCGGCCGCGCTGGGCACCCCAGCAGCGGCCAGAATATGGGCCAAAAGTGCGGTGGTGGTGGATTTGCCATTGGTGCCGGTGATTCCGACGAAGCGGGCTTTTGAACCCGCGCGGCGCACCGCGATGAACAGAATCTCAACGTCCGAGACAATGAGCACACCTTGGGCGCGCGCCCAGGCAGCCGCGGGATGGATGCGCGGGCGGCAATGTGGAATGCCGGGCGAGAGGATCATCGCACGCGGCCGGCGCGCGCCCTCCGCCGGGTTTACGATGGATATACCCGCCTGCGCGGCGGCTTCGCGCGCGGCTTCGGCGTCATCCCAGGCGGTGATGTCCGCCCCCATGGCGGCCAAAGCGCGGGCGACCGGCAGACCATTGTGGCCGAGGCCAACCACGGAAAAAGCCTCCCCGGCGAACAGGTTGGTGGGAAATGGCTTCATCGAATTTTTAACGTGGCCAGCCCAGTGAGGGCCAGAATCATGGAAATGATCCAAAAACGAATAACAATGGTTGGTTCAGCCCAGCCTTTCTTCTCAAAATGGTGATGCAGTGGCGCCATCAGGAACACGCGCCGCCCGGTGCGCTTAAACCAGAACACCTGGATGATGACGGAGATGGTTTCCACCACAAACAACCCGCCCACGATCATCAACACGATCTCGTGCTTCGTCGCTATGGCCACGGTGCCGAGCGCGCCGCCCAAGGCGAGCGATCCGGTATCGCCCATGAACACCGCCGCCGGCGGCGCGTTGAACCAGAGAAAGCCCAGCCCCGCGCCTATCAGGGCGGAGGTGAAGACACAGAGTTCGCCCACGCCAGGAACGGCGTGCAATTGCAAATAGTCGGAAAAAATACGATTTCCGACTAGATAGGCAATGAGGGCAAAAACGCCAGCGGCGATGATGGTGGGCACAATCGCCAGCCCGTCTAGCCCGTCCGTTAAGTTAACCGCATTCGAACTGCCCATCAGCACAATGAGGGCAAAAACCGGAAACGTGAAGCCAAGTGGAATCAACACTTCCTTGAACACCGGTAAGGCAAGACCGGTGGCGATCGCCGCCGGCATCAAGCGCATCAGCCAGACCGCACCAATCAGGCCGACGATCGTCTGGCCAAGCAGTTTCCAGCGCCCGGACATGCCCTTTGGGTTGCGCTTCGTTAGTTTTAGAAAGTCATCGATGAAACCCAGCCCGCCATAGCCAAACGTGACAAACAACGCCGCCCAGACAAAGCCGTTGCGCAGATCCGCCCACAACAAGGTGGAAACGCCGAGGGCCAGAAGGATCATAACCCCACCCATGGTGGGGGTACCTTTTTTCTCAATCAGATGGCGTTCGGGGCCATCGTCGCGGATCGGCTGGCCCTCACCCTGCATTGATTTTAACTGACGGATGATCATCGGGCCGAGCACGAAGGCGACCAGCAGCGCGGTCATGCAGGCCGCGCCAGACCGAAAGGTGATGTACCTAAACAGGTTGAACAAAGGGAACTGGTCCGCGTAAGAACGAAAAATTGTAAATAGCATTATGATTTCTCCAGCCCGGATGGGCTTGCTTCTGCTGCGGCCAGCGCGGCGATAATGCGCTGCATGCGGCTGCCGTGGCTGCCTTTGACGAGGACGACATCGCCCGGCCCGACGGCGCGCGCGACAGTAAGCGCAAGGGAGGCAGACTCACTCGTATGCGCCCCTCGCTGCGGCGCGGGCAGGGCGTCGGCCAGCAGGCCCATCAACGGCCCACAGGTGAAAACCAGATCCGCGCTTACGGCGAGATCGGCGGCAAGCGCGAGATGTTCTTCTGGCCCCGCTGCGCCCAGTTCCAGCATGTCACCCAGAACGGCGATGCGCCGGCGTCCGGGTTGCAGGCGCAAAACAGCAAAGGCCGCGCGCATAGATGCCACCGAGGCGTTGTAACTTTCGTCCAACAGCAAGGCCGCTCCGCCCTTCACCGCGATGCTGCGGCGCGCGCCACGGCCGCTGATCGGGGCAAAGCCGGTGAGCGCCGGCGCGCCCAATACGGGATCCGCCCCGAGCGCGGTTGCAGCCGTCAGCGCGGCCAGGGCGTTCAGCGCCATATGCCGCCCTGGCGCGGCGAGGCGAGTTGATACCTCTATGCCGCCAATATCGGCGGTCAGGGTGGTGGCATCGGCTTCGGTGATGACATCCGTCAGCCGTGTATCAGCATCGCGCGCGACGCCGAACGTGATGGCCGGATGGCCGATGGTAGCGACGCGCAGATGGGAAAGCAGGGCTGAATCCGCCGGCAGCACGATCGGACCACCCGGTTCCAGCCCATGCACAATGCTGGATTTTTCCTCCGCAATTGCCTCGATACTGCCGAGATGGCCAAAATGGGTTTTTTCCACATTGGTGATTAGCGCTACATGCGGGCGCGCCAGCTTGGCGAGCGGCGAAATTTCTCCGGCATGGTTCATACCGATCTCGATCACGCACCAAGCGGAATCTTCGGGCAAACGGGCGAGGGTGAGCGGCACGCCCCAATGATTGTTGAAGGATGCCTCGGCCGCGTGCGTCTTGCCTTGCGCGCCGAGGATGGCGCGCAGCATCTCCTTCGTCGTTGTCTTGCCGACGCTGCCGGTGATGGCAACGAGCTTTCCTGCAAAACGCTGGCGCGCGAAAGCGGCAAGCCGGTTCAGCGCCGCCAGCGTGTCATCGACCAACAGCACCGGCGCGGTGCGCGACAGCCCAACAATATGCTGATGGATCATCACCCCGGCGGCGCCGCGCGCCATGGCCTCGAGGGCGAAGCCATGCCCATCGCGATTTTCGCCGATCAGAGCGATGAACAGATCGCCCGGCTTGATCTGGCGCGTGTCGATGCATAGCCCGGTGGCGGCGAAGAGCCGTGGCATCTCGCCACCTGTGGCATCGATCAGCTCTTCGGGATTCCAGAGCGCACTCATGATACGTCGGCCGTGGCTTGGCCGGACAGGCGGCGAATAATCTCGACATCGTCAAAGGGCAGAATGGCGGTGCCGACGATCTGGTCCTGCTCATGGCCCTTGCCGGCGACGGCGAGGATATCACCGGGGCCAAGCAGGTTCAGCCCGGCGGCGATGGCCTGCGCGCGATCGGCGATTTCGGTGGCGTTCGGACAAGTGGTGCGAATGGCGGCACGGATCGCGGCGGGATTTTCGCCGCGCGGATTATCATCGGTGATGATGACGTGATCGGCGCCGCTCGCGGCGACGGCCCCCATCAGCGGCCGCTTGCCGCGATCACGATCGCCGCCGGCACCAAAGACGATCATCAATTTACCCCGGGTATGCGGACGCAAGGCAGCGAGCAACCGATCCAAGGCGTCGGGGGTGTGCGCGTAATCAACATAGGCGGCGGCCCCATTGGGCAGGATCGCAGCGCGTTCCATCCGCCCGCGCACGCCAGTGAGACGAGGCAACAATCCGAGCACGTCCGCCATGCCCGTGGCCTCGGCCAAGGCGGCGGCGAGCAGGACGTTATCGGCCTGAAAACGTCCTGGGAGGGCAAGCTCGATGGTCTGGGCGCGTCCATGGGCGAAAACACGCAATGTTTGGCCATTCGGGTGTGGGGTGGCGCGCATCAGGCCGATCGTCTCTCCGGCCAACCCGACGCTGCGCAGATCCAGCTTGCGCGCCTGGGCGATGGTGCGCAGCGCGCGCAAGGTCTCTCCATCCATATCGGCGTTCACCACAGCCGGGGCGCCCAAAGGCAGTAGATCGATGAACAGCCGCAGCTTTGCAGCCCGGTAGGACGCCAAGCTGCCATGATAATCCAGATGGTCGCGCGTCAGGTTGGTGAACGCGGCAGCCGCAATCCGCACCCCATCGAGACGAAACTGGTCCAATCCATGCGAGGAGGCTTCCATCGCCACATGATCGATTTGCGCCTGCGCCAGGGAAGCCAGGGTGCCGGCCAGGGCCACCGGGTCTGGCGTGGTGAGTCCCGGACTAGAGGGGAAGCCTGGCGCGTCCAGACCCAGCGTTCCCAGACTTGCCGATTTTGTCCCCGATAACTGCCATATCTGGCGAAGGAAACTGACCGTGCTGGTTTTGCCATTGGTGCCAGTGACGGCGGCGATGGTGGCAGGTTGGCGACCCATCAGAGCAGCCGCCAGCTGGGCCAGGCGGCGGCGCGGTTCGGCATCTTCCACCATCGGGCGGATGGGCGTGCCCTCCGGCCAGATCGTGCCCTCCGGGGCCAGGATGACGGCGGCGCCGCGCGCGACGGCCTCGGCAATGAAAGCGCGACCATCATGATGCGCGCCAGGCAGCGCAGCGAACAGGAAGCCGGGGGCCACGGCCCGACTATCGGCGGTGATGCCGGTGATGGCCAGATCGGCGACAGGCCGCCAGACCTCGCTGGGGGCGGGGCGCAAGTGGCCCATCAGCTCACCGATTGGGATTTGGTGCGGGCACAAGGGATGGGGCGGTATATTGGGCTGCGAGGAGCGCGGTGGAAGGGGGCTGGCTGGCTTCATGGCGCAGATCGCGCGTGGCCGGGGCACCCGTCGGCGGTGTGGCGCGCGGGGTGTGCGCCGGCATAGCCGGACTGGGCCGGGGCGCCGCAGGCCGGGCGGCAACGGCCGGTGGCGTGCGGCCGGGTTTGACCGCCGCCGGGGGGACAGCCGCCACCGGGGGCGAGCGCACGCCATTGGGCGGGCGCGTTGGTTGCAATGGCATGGCGAGCGACGCATTGATCTTTGCTGCGTTGGTCAGTTCCGGCAGCATGTCCAACATCGGGCCGATGCGCGCGATGGTGCGTCCCGCGGCCGGCGCGATCACCCAGCCGGCGGTGGCATACCCATAGGTGGACGCGTTCGCCTTCGGCTCATCGAGCATCATATAAACGGCGTAGCGCGGCGCATGCATCGGGAATACCGAAGTAAACGCCGCCACATTAGCCTTTTTCTGATAGCCACCGCGCCCGGTTTTCTCCGCCGTGCCGGTTTTGCCACCAGGATAATAACCCGGCACCTCCGATGTCTTGCCAAAGCCATCGGTGACAACAAGGCGCATCAGCTTTCGCATCGTATCCGAAGTGGCTTGCTGCATCACGCGCTCCGCATCGGGCGGGATCATGTCTGGCACCATCGCCAGCAAGGTGGGACGCACGCGTACGCCGTTATTAGCGATGGCCGCGGTGCCACGCGCGACATGCAGGGGCGAGACCGAAATACCATGGCCGAAGGCGACGGTCAGGGTCACGATCTCCTTCCAGGCCTGGGCGGTCTGCACTATGGGGAGTCCGGCTTCTGGCACCTCAACGGAAATCCGGTTGAGCATGCCCATATTGCGCATCCAGGCGCGCTGACGCTCCGCGCCCACCGTCTGCGCCACATGCGCTGCGCCGATATTCGACGAATAAGCCAGCACTTCCGGAAAATAGAGCCAGCGCTTCTTGCCCTCGAAATCGGAGATCGTGAAGCGACCGATCTTGATCGGCTGGCTGGCGTTGAATTCATTCCAAAGCTGCACGGTCCCGTAATCCAGCGCCATCGCCGCAGTTTGCAATTTGAAGGTGGAGCCCGGTTCATACATGCCAGTGACGGCACGGTTGAAGCGTTCCTCATTGGTGGCGTGCCCGACATGGTTGGCGTCGTAATCGGGTAGGCTGACCATGGCGATGATCTCGCCGGTGCGCACATCCATCACGATGCCGCAGCCGCCAATGGCGCGGAAGCTTTCCATCGCCTTGATCAGTTCGTCGCGCACCACTGCCTGGATGCGTACATCGAGCGACAGGACAATCGGCGTGCTGTCTTCGGCGAGGCGGCGATCAAAGAACCGTTCGATGCCGGCGACGCCATGGCCATCAACGTCGACCCCACCCAGGACCTGTGCCGCGGCGCGTCCCATCGGATAGCGGCGGCGTTCGGTGTTTTCAAAGTAAATACCGGGAATCCCAAGCGTGTTAATGTTGAGCTTCTCACGCGGGGTGATTTGGCGGGCCAGATAGACGAATCGCTTTTCTGGCTCCGACAGCCGGGCCCGGACCTGTGCTTCGTCCAGGCGGGGCAGCACGGCTTTCAACCGGCGCGCGGCGTCCTCGGGGTCCACCAACTCCCGCGGATTGGCATAGAGCGCGGCGGTGGGCAGAGAAATGGCGAGGATTTCGTTATTGCGATCGGTGATCATGGCGCGCGGCCCACGCGGCACAGCAAGCGGGACAGCTACCAGTTCGGGGTCACGGGGCTCTGGCGCGGTGAAGAACGCCGTGGTCGGGCGATCCCCCGGCGCGGGGATGCGCGGGGCGATCACGGTGACCCAGGATAGCCGCCCGATCGCCACCAGAAACAGCAGGGCAAACACGCTAGATGCGAAAACCAGCCTGCCATGGGTGCGATTGAGCGCCCGACGCCGATCAAGGTCGGGGCGCGTAAGACGCACCGTCTCCACGCGTGGCACTGAGTCGGCGTCCGCCGCGCCAAGGCGGCGGGCGGGCATCTTGGGTGCCAGGCTGTCGGGCGCCGGCGGGGGGGCGGACACGGCTCAATTACCCCGGGTGAACTGGATGTCGCCTCGCCAAGCGGACTGACCGGCGATGGGGATCGGCGGCGGCACGATGCTGCGCGCCATGCCGAGGGCGGAGCCCACCATCATCGGGGTCAGGGGGATCGGTTGCGCCGCCACGGACGTTGTTGGCTGAGAGAGCGCTTGCGAAGCCGGCTGGGGGCTGCCACGGGCGTTGATCCGGGGCGGCACTGTCGGCTCTCGAGTCTGGATCTCGGGCGCTAACGATGTCGTGGATTGGCGCGGCACTGGCGCGGCGATGAGTTGCGGGCGCGGCGCAGCGCTATTGGGTGTGCCTTGGGTCGGTGCTGGCGTCGCTGTCACGACGGCGACTGGAGGCGTAGGAGGAGCCGGTGGCGGTAGAGGCAGTAGGGCCTCGTCCATCGGTTCCACCGGGTAATCGGTCGGTTCCTCAGTCGTGCCTGTGGATGGCGGCGCAGCCAGGGCGCGAACGGCGGGCAGGCGCGATGACAGATCAGCCAGGGTAGTGAATTGCCGCGGTGCCACCGTATTGAGCTTGAGGAACTGGTCGGCCAATTCGGCCAGCCGTTCCGGATCGCTCATCAGTGTCCATTCGGCGCGCAGCACGCCAGCGCGATCGCGCGTGACCTCGATATTGCGGTTGGTTTGTGAGATGGCGCGGTCCAGCAATCTTGTCTGGTACTTGACGTGATAGAGATAGGACCCGGTGGCGATGAAAATCCCAGCGCAGATGATGGTGCTGAGGCGGATCATGCCACGCCCCCGCCACCGGTGATGCATTCCAGGGCGCGCAACCGTGCGCTGCGGGCACGTGGATTGGCTTGGGTTTCCGCGCTGTGCGGGCGCAGCGCCTTTGGGGTGAGCAGGTGGAAACGTGCCGTCTGGCGAAGCGCCAAGCTGCGTGGGTCATGGCGCGATGGCGCCGGGGTGCGTCCGGAAGCATGCAACATAAAGCGTTTGACGATGCGATCTTCCAGAGAATGAAAGCACACTACGACGAGTCGACCGCCAGGGTTGAGTAAATGGATCGCCTGCTCCAGCGCGCGGGTGATTTCGCCCAGCTCGTCATTTACATGGATGCGCAAGGCCTGAAAGCTGCGGGTCGCGGGATCGAGGCCGGAACCATCCTTCGGCACCACGGCGCGAATGATTCCGGCCAGTTGTAATGTGGTCGTAATCGGTGCCTCGGCGCGCGCCATGACGATGGCGCGCACAATGCGGCGCGAGAGCCGTTCCTCACCCAGTTCATAAAGAATATCGGCCAGATCGCGTTCGCCGAGCGTATTGACGATATCGGCGGCGGAAGGCCCGCAACGGTCCATGCGCATGTCCAGCGGACCATCGGCGCGGAACGAAAACCCACGCTCCGCCTCGTCCAGTTGAAAGGACGACACGCCGAGATCGAGCACGATGCCATCCAGCGCCGTGACACCGGCCTCGGCGAGCAGGGCTAGCATGTCGCCGAAGCGCCCATGGATGAGACGCAGCTTGCCAGGGAACCGTACTGCCAAAGCGGCGCCGCGCGCAATGGCGCCAGGATCGCGATCGATAGCATGCAGCGTGCAGGGTGCCGTGCTCAGAATCGCCTTTGCATAACTCCCACCGCCGAATGTGCCGTCCAGATAGATTTTGTCCGGTTGCGGCGCGAGCTGAGCTAGCACCTCGCCCAGCATGACGGGAATGTGGCCCGTGTTGTTCATGCGCGGGGCTGGATCGGTTGGGCGTAAACTTCTGCTAGACGGCGTTCGGCCGCACCGGGCTCCCAGATCTGAAAGTAAGCACCGCGCCCGGTGAGCGTGAGTGCTTCCGTTATCGCAGCGTGCTGCAGATAGCGCGACGGAACGGTGATGCGGCCTTCCTTATCGGGTTCGGCCGGCTGCGAATCCCCAAACAGGCGAGCGGCGATGGCATCGTAATCGGGGTCCAGCATATCCATCTGTGCGAGGCGTGCCTTGCTCGCCTCCAGCATCGCCATCGGCCAGGCATCGATGCAGGGGTGCAGATGCGACCGGCGCAGCACCAACGCAGCGCTCTCCTGGGCGGCTTTCAGCACAGCACGGAACGGCGCCGGGATGGAGATTCTCCCCTTCGCGTCCAGGCGATTCACATGGCTGCCGAGAAATTGGTCCATGTCGTTTGCAAGCGGCCTTTCCGATTCCCTGTTGCCGCGTGGTGTGCGGAGGCGAAACTGTCCAGCTGGGAGGGAAATAGCCGGGGATGGCGGTGTCAGATGAGAACGCCGCCCCTCCAATATGGGACATCATGGGATAACATGGGATTAAATGGGAGGTCAAAGAAAATCCATGTGAACAAAACGGGATTCTAGAAAAAATTTTAGCCGCTGATCAAGGTTTATTAGGATTTATCCAATTACTGCGGGAACTGGGTGTAGTTCTGCGTTGATATGGTGGGAGCAGCGCAAGAAAAAATGCCAGACGGCCTGTAAGCCGGGTTCTGTCCCTGCCGTTCAGCAGGGGACGACCATTCCTCTGGGACGCGCCTCGCGGCGCGCCTCACGCGACCTACCCGGGCGACGGGACGGAAATGCCCCTGCGTCACCACCCCGGCTTGCACCGGTTTGGCCCGCCGGCCGCCCCTATTCGGTCTTGCTCCCGGTGGGGTTTGCCCTGCCGCCCCTGTTGCCAGGGGCGCGGTGCGCTCTTGCCGCACCGTTTCGCCCTTGCCGGCGGGGAACTGGGGTCCTTGCGCTGGCGGTCTGTTTTCTGTGGCACTATCCCTGGGGTCACCCCCGCCGGCCGTTAGCCGGCACCGTATTCCCGTGGAGCCCGGACTTTCCTCTAGCGATATGGTTTCTCTCATACCGCCAGCGGTCGTCCGACCGTCTGGCTTACGAGAGATGCGCGTGAGAGGCGGGGGTGTCAAGGTGTGGGCCAGTATACAGAATTGGTCGGTAGCAACACAAACAACGCAAGAACATGGAAGCTCGCGCTTATTTAGGGAATAAGCATATCGCCTTCCGATCGGGTCTTTCGTATTTTGATAGCATCACCATCAGACGGTGCCGATGAACGTGAGATTTCGGTCAAGGCTATGCAGGAGTAGAATGATTTGAATTCCAACCTTGTTGCATAGATATAGGTAGTTACGTCATTAATCTGTGAGAGAACCGGTTATTCGACGCGGACGAATTTTGATTGTGCTAACTCGCGCATGCGGTTAAGTAACTTGATCGCAATAGCAACCTCAGTCACACGATGCTTGTCATCGCGAGCCTTCAGTGTGTTGCCGATAACACGCTTGTATCTACTGATGTCTTCCTCGACTTTTGAATGCCCGTTGTAACCCAATATTTTCTGTCAGTTTGAACGTCTGTTCGCTTTTATGTCGAGAACATTCTCGTCACGCTTAGTAGGCTCTGTCATCACGGTCGGTCCTAGCACTGCGCCTTTGCATGGCAGGACAATGAGAAGAGCACCCATACTTCTGACTATGACTGCATCGTGCACAGCGATCCTGTCATAAGCGCCATCGGCCATGAATGGATCTGGAGCAGTATAAAATTTCTCTAGTAAAGGCTCGCCACGCGAAGCATCATCCATATCTTTATCAGTCAGGTCGCACGCGAAAATTTCTCCGCTATAAGCATCAATTCCGATGTGCAATTTATGCCAAGCGCGTCGCTTTGTAGTTCCATGATTTTCTAAAAGCCATTCGCCCGCGCCAAGTAATTTTAATCCGGCGCTATCTGCGACCAGGTGAAGCACGTCTGTGGGGGATTTTCGCACTGGTTTGTGAATATTTAATCCACTCGCCTGCCGACTGAGTGTCATATGATCAGGAACTGACAGGTAGACCTTATAGTATTTGTATAATCGATCTGATCAGGCCTTCACTCTGGAACAGAGGCAATCGGTAGATAGCGCGCAAGGTCAGCGCTGTTTTGATAAAAAAATCGGAGTAGTGACGGTGTCCGTCCGGTGTTGTTCGAGGCTGCGCTCTCCACGTCGGGATAGCCTTGACAGTGAACCAGGTCGTCAGGATTCCGCGATTGCGAAGCGCGGTGTCATAGTCTCGCCAATTAGTCACACGATGCTTTTTCCTTGGAATGAAACTTGAATGGCACGACAACCTCCTGTGAGGATTATGGTAACGAACAACATTGTTTAATAAAACGCAGCGCTATGTAATCATACGTAATGTTGTCAGATAGACACTTAGATCTGCTGGCTTTGCAGGAACTCGATCACCTCGCCATTGGGGCCGGTGACGAAGGCGATGCGAACGTCCACCGGCGGGTCTTCTCTGAGGCGGCGAGTATTGGGTTCGATGCGGGAGGTAGCGCCGGCGGCGAGGGCGCGGGCGTAGGAGGCATCGGTGTCGGCGGCGCGGAGGCAGAAATGCAGCAGGGCGCCTTCGGTGCGGTCCTCGCCAGCCGCGCGGCGCCGGCCTTCGGACTGAACGTTAGAGTTTTGGCCGAAGACTTCGATGAAGCGGCCGTCCCCAGCATCGAGGAAGGCGGCGCGATCGATGCGGCCGGGGACGGCGAAGGGGAAATGCAACTTGAAACCCAGGCCCTCGGTGTAGAATTTGATCGTCGCATCGAAATCCACGGCGCGGATGGCGACGTGGTGGAAGCAATTGCCGGATGTCAGGGCTTGCATGTCGGCTCCGTGTTTAGCCCGCCAGCAGGGAAGGCGCGGCGTGGGCCAGTGTAGAAATAAATTCTTCCAGATGGCGGCGCATGATGGGGAAGCGGGGGCTGGGCTCGATTGTTGCTTCGTCCATGTAAAGGCCGCGGGCGAGTTCCAGTTGCAGCACATGCACGCCTTCCCTGGGGCGGCCGTAATGGCGGGTGATGTAGCCGCCGGCATAGGGATCGTTGCGCCGCACGGCGTAGCCGAGGCTGCGCAACTGGCGTTCCACCAGGCTGGTGATAGCGGGCGCGCAGGCCGTGCCAAAGGCATCGCCCAGCACGATATCGGCCGGGCCGGCGCCGTGGCGTGACGCTCCGCCATGGGCGGGCATGGAATGGCAATCGATCAGCAGGCAGGTGTCAAACGCGGCGATGGTCTCGGCGATGACGGTGCTGAGCGCGTCGTGGAAAGGTTGCCAGTAAACGTGCACGCGGCGCTGGGCCTCGGCGAAATGGAGTTTTGCCTGATAGATCGCCTCGCCGGTGGCGACGACGCGGGCGATAGTGCCAAGTCCGGCGCCGACGCGCGGGCTGGTGGTGTTCACCCAGTCGGGCAGCTTGTCGGCGAACATGGCCTGGTCCAATTCCCAGGCTTCGCGGTTGGCGTCGCAATAGACGCGAGGGAACAGGGCAGCGAGCAAGGGGGCGCCGTGGGCAGGCGCGGCGGCAAATAAATTATCGACGAAGCTGTCTTCGCTGCGGCGCAGGCCAAGCCTATCCAGGCGGGTGGCGGCCAGGAGATCGGCCGGGTAATCCCGCCCCGAATGGGGCGAAACAAAGACCAGCGGCACGCTCTGCCGGGACGGCGCGCGCAGGACGAACGGAGCCGCGGTAGTGGGGGCGGCGGGGGTGAGGGGAACGACAGGCAGGTCCATGGCGTGTATTCAACCCGCGCGGGCGCCCCGTGTCACCACCCCAACATTTGCAGCCGCGCAGAAAACAGGTTCAATCAGCGATTATGACCAAGCTTACAGCAGTGGAATTGCAACGCGAATACGATAACCGTGCAAAGGTTGCGGATTTTGCTGCCGTTACGCAAGGGTGGGCGCGGGATGCGGCGACGTTTCGCGCCGGTCATGCGACGGCAGAGTTGCGGGTCGCGTATGGCCCTGGCTCACGGCAATGGATGGATATCTTCTGGCCCGCCAGCGGCCAGCGCGGGGTAGTGGCGCTGTTTTTTCATGGTGGGTATTGGCAGGCGATGGATGCGTCCTCGTTCAGCCATCTGGCTGCCGGGTTGCTGGGGCGCGGGGTGGCGGTTGCGATGCCGTCTTATGATCTGTGCCCACAGGTGCGGTTGGCGGAGATCGTGGCGCAGGCGCGCGCGGCAGTGGTTTTCCTGCACCGACGCGGCGTTGGGCAGTTGCTGGCGATGGGGCATTCGGCGGGCGGCCATCTGGCCGCGTGTTTGCTGGCGAGCGACTGGGCGGCGTTGGGGCTACCAGGGAACCGGATTGCGGGGGCGTTGGCGATCAGCGGGTTGTTCGACCTGGCACCGCTGATCCAGACCCCGATCAACGACGCGCTGGGCCTGGATGCGGCGGAAGCAACGCGGCTTTCCCCCGTGTTCTGGCCGCGCCCGGCGGGGCCGCTGCATGCCGTGGTGGGGGGTGCGGAAGGGGCGGAATATGCCCGTCAATCGCGCGAGATGGCCGCCGCCTGGGGCGGGAGATGGGAGGCCGTGGCGGGGGAAAACCATTTTTCCGTCATTGCGCCGCTGGCGGATCCGCAGTCTGTGCTTGTGCGGAGGGCGTTAGATTTGCTGGGTGGAGCTTGACCAACCAACCTTGCTCTCCCCGCGCCCGGATGCGACAAGGCCGCCGCATTCGTGAATTGTTCAGGTTGGCTGGGCATGCTCCCGGCCGCTCCACAAACGTTAGAAATCTAGCATAAGGTGCAAGCATGTCAGATCTCGAAATCGTGTGGACAAAGGTTGATGAGGCGCCGGCACTCGCGACCTATTCGCTGCTGCCAATCGTTGAAGCCTTTGTCGGCACGGCAGGCGTATCCGTTAAGCTGAAGGATATTTCGCTGGCCGGGCGCATTCTCTCCAATTTTCCTGAGAAACTGACACCAGCACAGCGGGTCAATGACGAACTCGCCGAACTCGGCAAGCTGGCGATGCAGCCCGAGGCTAATATCATCAAGCTGCCAAATATCTCCGCTTCCGTCCCTCAGTTGAAGGCGGGGATCAAAGAACTGCAAACCAAGGGTTATAACGTGCCGGATTATCCGGACAGCGACGCGACGCCGGCCGATAAAGAGATCCGGACTCGCTACGGCAAGGTACTCGGCAGTGCTGTTAATCCGGTGTTGCGCGAGGGCAATTCCGACCGCCGCGCCGCCGGCGCCGTGAAGCAATACGCCCGCAACAATCCGCACAAGATGGGTGTGTGGCGTGCTGACTCCAAATCGCATGTGGCCTATATGCCCGGTGGGGATTTCTACGGTTCAGAGGTCGCGACTACCGTCGCGGCGGCGACCAATGCCCGCATCGAGCTGGTCGGCAAGGATGGCGCGATCACGGTGCTGAAGGCGAAAACCCCGCTGCAAGCCGATGAGATCATCGACGCCTCGACAATGAGCCGCAAGGCATTGCGCGAATTCTACGCTGCGCAGATCGAGGACGCGCAGAAACAGGGCATTCTATTTTCCGTGCATCTGAAGGCGACCATGATGAAGATCTCCGATCCCATCCTGTTCGGCCATGCCGTGTCCGTGTTCTTCGCCAATGTATTCAAAAAGCACGCCGCCACGTTCGCACGTCTCGGCATTGTTCCTGATAACGGTGTGGGTGATTTACTCACGCGGATCGAAACCTTGCCGGATGCGGAACGAGCAGAAATCAAGGCTGACATCGCGGCCACCTACGCGGCACGGCCCGGCCTCGCCATGGTCAATTCCGAGCGTGGTATCACCAATTTGCATGTGTCGAGCGATACGATCGTAGATGCTTCGATGCCGGCGATGATCCGCGAATCCGGCTGCATGTGGGGTGCGGACGGTAAGCTGCACGACACCAAGGCGGTGATCCCGGATCGCAGCTATGCGCGGCTGTTTCAGGTGGCCATCGAGGACTGCAAGGCGCATGGCGCATTCGACCCGAGGACGATGGGCACGGTGCCGAATGTGGGACTGATGGCGCAGCAGGCCGAGGAATATGGATCCCACGACAAAACCTTCGAAGTTGCCACGGACGGCACCGTCCGCGTGGTCGCCGATGACGGCACGGTGTTGCTGGAGCGCCCTGTCGAGACCGGCGACATCTTCCGCATGTGCCAGGTTAAGGACGCGCCAATCAGGAACTGGGTTGAGCTGGGCGTGCGCCGCGCGCGCATGACCAACACACCGGCAGTGTTCTGGCTGGATACAAACCGCGCGCATGACGCGCAGTTGATTACCAAGGTCCATCAATACCTGAAGGACCAGGACATCACGGGGTTGGATATCCGTATCATGGCTCCGGTCGAGGCGACGCAGTTCTCACTGGATCGTATTCGCGCGGGGCAAGACACGATCTCTGTCACCGGCAACGTGTTACGCGATTATTTGACCGATTTGTTCCCGATCATGGAGCTCGGTACCTCGGCCAAGATGCTCTCGATCGTTCCGCTGATGGCGGGTGGCGGGTTGTTCGAGACTGGGGCTGGCGGCTCGGCGCCCAAGCATGTGGAGCAGTTTGAGGAAGAGGGCTATCTGCGCTGGGATTCGCTGGGTGAGTTCCTTGCTTTATGCGCTTCGCTTGAGCATCTGGCGCAGACCCACAAGAACGCCGACGTGCAGATTCTGGCCGAGACGCTGGATGAGGCGAACGGCAAGATCCTGGAGTTCAACCGCTCTCCGGCGCGCCGGGTGGGCGAGCTTGATAACCGGGGTAGCCATTTTTACCTAGCGCTGTACTGGGCACAGGCGCTGGCCGCGCGGGACAACAGCACGCCGCTAGCCGCCCGGTTCAAACCGCTGGCCGACGCGCTGGCGGCCGCCGAGGGCAAGATCAATGCCGAACTGATCGCCGCGCAAGGAAAGCCGATGGACATGGGGGGTTACTACGTGCCCAATATCGCCAAGACATCGGCGGCGATGCGCCCGAGTGCGACGTTGAATGCGGCGCTCGCGGGGCTTTGAGGCGAGGCCCGGAGGCGACTTGTTAAAAACCCGCCCTGGGAAACTGGGGCGGGTTTTTTGTGGGTGGCGTACCGATTTTCAGAGCAGATCAACCTGCGGATCATGGAAGAAGGCCAGTTCATCGGCCCAGTGCGTGCCACTATCGAGGATGGTGATGGAGCCGCCATCCGAGGTGAGGACGGCATCCCGCGTGCCGTTGGCGTTGGTGTCCGTGCAGGTCAGATCGAACAGCGTATCGCGTTGCGAAGCCCTCAGACCGGTGAGGCTATTGAGTTCGATGACATCCATATTTTTCTTATTACTATGCCATTGGGCGGTGATGTCGTTGCCGTCGGAGGCGGTGATCACCGGAATACCAGCGCCTTCGCCCTGAGTTAACACGACCTCAAAAAATCGGTCGTGGAAGGTGGCGCCATCTTTAACCTGGTAGGACAGGACCGGGCCATTTGCATTCCAGTCCTCCAGCGCGACCAGAGAATCCACATAATCGTTCTGATACCAGTTTCCGGTGATGCTGGTGTTTGCATCAGGGCCATCGATACCGATATTGTCCAGCCAGGCGTGGTACTGGGTGATAAATTCATTTCCATTAATAAAACCATCGGCGAGTAGCGGATCGATCGCAGCCTGGGGTTCGCTAGCGAACCATTTTTCCTGCGCAGCAGCCACACAGCCTTCCAGGATCTTCGCGATCATGGGTTCCGCAGCCTCCGCCATTCGAGCCATTGCCAGCATAGAAGATTGGGAATGCCAAGCGCCAGATCGCGCGCCCGGCGCAGCAACGAGGCGGTCGGCGCGATTTCCGGCGATACGCCGAACGCCGCGCCGAAGCCGATATAGGCGGCTTCCTGCAAGTCCACATGGCCGGGCACCAGGAAAGCGATGGCGAGGACGGGGTGTAACAAGCCCTTGATGGCGATGGCTTGCGCCAAGGTAACCTTGGCGCCGAGGAGGCGAAAGGCAATCCAGCCGCCGATACCGGTGCCAGTGCCGATCCAGGCCAGCTGGTGCACCGAAACGCACAGAGCCAGACGAATGATGTGGCCGTAGATAAGCGAGAACTCGGCGGCGAGGGTTTTCGCGCGTTCCTGCGTGTTGGCGAACCACTCGCCGATAATATGTCGGCTGAGGCGGGCGAAGAGTTTCGCGGCGCCCTGTTGGGCGGCGACGAAGCGCCCCCATTGGTGAAGGGCAGCCATTTGCCAACCGAATCGCGCACCGCGCAGCCCCACAGATAGTTGTTGAACCGATGGCTGCCATTTGCCCAGGCGATCAGCGCCCAGGCGGCGGCCAGGCCCAGCAGGGCCTGGGCGATGGACGAAAACTTCGCAGCCGGCGGGCGCTACACCAGAGCGGGGCCAGCTTGCTATAGATGCGTCGCGGACGCGCCCACGGGGCGTCTGCCACGAGTTAGGAGCAGGCAAGTGGTTCAGCCGTTGAGTTTGGTGACAGGGGCGACCGGATTTGTCGGCTCGGCGGTGACGCGCGTGTTGGCAGCTCGGGGCCATCGGCTGCGGGTGCTGGCGCGGGCCGCCAGCGACCGACGCAATCTGGTAGGGTTGGACGCCGATGTGGCGATCGGGGATTTGAACGATCCGGCGTCTCTGGCGCGGGCCGTTGCGGGGTGTCGGTATGTGTTTCACGTAGCCGCCGATTATCGCATCTGGGTACCAGACCCGCAGGCGATGATGGCGGCGAATGTCGCGGGGTCCGTTGCCATACTGCGCGCAGCGCAGGCCGCGGGGGTGGAGCGTATGGTGTATTGCAGCTCTGTCGCCGCGTTAGGGGTGCCGGGGAATGGCGACATCGCGGACGAGACCTCGCTAGTGATCCCGGCTAATCTGGTGACCGTTTATAAGCAATCAAAATATCGTGCCGAGCAGGCGGTTTTGGGATTGGTGCGCGATGAGGGGATCCCGGTAGTGATCGTGAACCCCGCGGCACCCGTGGGGCCGCGCGATATCAAGCCGACGCCAACGGGTAAAATGATCCGCGAGGCGGCGGCCGGGCGGATGCCGGCTTATTTGGATACCGGGCTGAACGTGGTGCATGTCGATGATGTGGCCGAGGGGCATGTGCTGGCGTTGGAACGCGGGCGGGTTGGCGAAAAATATATCCTTGGTGGAGAGAATTTCCTACTCGGCGATCTAATACATTTAGTGTGCGAGGTCGCGGGGCGGAGGGGGCCGTATGTGCAATTGCCAACTGGCGGACTGTGGCCGGTGGCGATGGTGTGTGAGGCCATGGCGCGTTGGTTCGGGGTAGAGCCGATGGTAACGCGCGATCATTTACGGATGGCGCGGAAGAAGATGTTTTACTCGTCAGACAAGGCCCGCGCAGAATTGGGCTATACGCCGCGCCCAGTGCGGGAGGCGGTGGTGGATGCGGTGACGTGGATGCGCACGAACGGGATGCTGCGCGCGTGACGGTCCTGACGTTTCTGTTTTTTTTGCGGGGGTTTATTTTCTGCTGTGCCATGGGAAGTTCTGGCAGAGAGGGCCGGTATTGACGGCAGGGAAGACGGGTGCGGCACCAGCGCTGTGCGTGATGGTGCCGACGCGCGATAAGGCTGAGGATATTGGGGCGGCGTTACGGCCCTACTGGCACAGAACTATGCGAGGTCGATTGGCGTCATTTTGGTTGACGCTGGATCGGTGGATAGGATGGGGGATATTGCGCCTGGATTGGGGGATGCTCGGCTGCGCGTGATCGAAAGGGCGGCACGGCCAGCGGGGTGGAGCGAAAAATTATGGGCCGTGGCGCAAGGCGTAGCCGTGGCGGATGCGGATGCGGATATTGTGCAAGCGCCGGGGCATTTATCGGCCCTGGTGGCACGGGCGGAGCAAGGTAGGATTGATCTGGTCTCTAAAATAGTGGGGTTGGGCTACGAGTGCTGGGCAGAACGGGCGTTGGTGCCGGGATTTTTTTATTTTTCCAGATGCTATACCCGTTTTCCTGGGTGAATGACCAACTGTGCGCGACGCCGGCGGTGGGGCGGCAATGTTGATCCGTCGGCACGCGTTGCAGAGAATTGGTGGAATTGCGGCAGTGCGCGGGGCGTTAATCGACAAGATGGCGTTGGCGCAAGCGATGAAGGCGGGCGGACGTATCTGGCTGGGGCATTCAGGGCTGGTGCGGAGCAAGCGAACGTATCCAGGATTTTCCTATATGCGGCGGGTGATCGCGCGCACGGCGTTTAAGAAGTTGCAGAATTCGTGGATATTATTTTTGATAACTTTGATCAGAATGGGGTTGGCGTTTGTGGCACGGGTAGTTTTCGTGATCTTTGGCGCGGTTCGACTGCGGGTATACGATCTGCTGGCCTGGGCAGGGATGGCGTTGTGGTGCTGGCCGGGGTTACGACGGTTTGGATTGTCGTCAGTTTGGGGTGGGGGATTGCTCTTGGTGGCAGGTTTTTTCGCGGTAACGATCGGTTCCGCGTTAGGGGGGAAAAGTGATGAGGAAGCGGCGGGTTTATGATGATTCGGCGCTATGAAGTCCGTCGAGGAATGGTCCGGAAAGGATCGAGGGGATGAAAATTTTCCCGTCGGGTCGTGGTTAATTCGGCGGGATCTTCGGGCACATTTGCATGCGTTTTATAATTTTGCGCGTAATGCGGATGACATTGCAGATTCTCCGTTACTAGCCGCGGACGATAAGATTTACCGGCTGAATGTGATGGAGGATGTATTGCTGGGGCGGTATGAGGATGGCTCCCCCAGTGCGTTGGGGTTGCGGACTTCGCTGGCGGTGACGGGGGTGGTGGCGCGGCATGCTTGCAATTTACTGGTAGCATTTCGTCAAGACGCGGTGAAGACGCGCTATACGAGTTGGGAAGATCTGGAAGAATATTGCCGGTATTCCGCGATGCCAGTGGGGCGGCATGTGCTAGATTTACATGGAGAGGGGACCGAGACTCATGCGCCCTCCGATGCGTTATGCGCGTCCTTGCAGGTGCTAAACCATTTGCAGGATGGTGCGCGCGATTTGTCTGAATTAGATCGAAGTTATTTGCCGCAAGATTTACTTTCCCGAGCGGGTGCGGTGGTGGAGGATGTCGCGCGGCCGCGGGCGACGACGGAGTTACGGGCGGTGTTTGATGACATGCTGATACGGGTGGAGGTGTGGAACGCAGCTGCGGCTTCGCTTCCAGGATGCGTGCGGGATCGGCGTTTGCGGTTGGAAACGGCGGTGATCACGGGATTGGCGCGGCGATTGACGCAGCGGTTGCGTTCGGAAGATCCGGTAGCGGGGCGGGTGAAGCTTGCCAAGTTCGATGGGGTGGCAAGTTTGATCTCGGCCATGCGGTTTCTGCCGTGAGCGAGCGATCGTTGGACCCACCGCTGGTTCGCGATACTCTGCTGGGATCGATGCAGACGGACCTGGCAGAGATTGAGGATACAGTTAAGGCAGCGGGGACGTCATTTTATCAGGGCATGCGCGTTCTGGCGCCGGATCGGCGGTATGCGATGTATGCGATTTATGCTTTCTGCCGCATCATCGATGACATTGTGGATGAGGAGGGTTCGCTGGAAGGTAAGCTGGCATGCCTGGCCGAATGGCGCGGTTGGGTAGGCGGGTTGTATCGCGGAGAGGCGCATGATGCGGTGACGCGGTTGTTGCTGCACGCGGTGCAGGCGTTTGATATACGGAAGCGGGATTTTCTGGATGTGATCGACGGCGTGCAGATGGATTCTGGAGATCCGATTGTCGCACCCGATCTGGCGACACTGGATCTTTACTGCGATCGGGTGGCCTCCGCGGTGGGGCGGTTGTCGGTACGGGCGTTTGGGGATGCAAGCGCTTCAGCCGATCTGGTCGCGTTGCATCTTGGGCGGGCGTTGCAGCTGACTAATATCTTGCGTGACGTGGCCGATGATGCAGCCATTGGTCGGCTTTATTTACCACGCGAATACCTTCTGGAGGCGGGGGTGCCGTTGCGGCTTCCGGAAGCGCTGGCGGCGCCGGGAATGGCGGTTGTGTGCGCGCGGGTAGCCGTGATGGCGCGGAGACATTTTACGTTGTCCAGGTTGGCGATGGATACATGCAATCATCGCGCGATGAAGCCGGCGCGCTTGATGGCGGCGACGTATGGCACAGTGCTGTCGGTTATGGAAAGGCGAGGGTGGGAGAAGTTTGACCAGCGCGTGTCCGTGCCGAAATGGCGCAAAATCTTGCTGGCGTTGCGGTGTTGGTTGCTGTGAAGCGTGTGCATGTGATCGGTGCCGGACTAGCTGGATTGTCCGCCGCCGTGGCGTTGGCCCAGGCTGGTTGTTCGGTAAGGATTTATGAGGCTGGACCAGTGGCGGGGGGGCGGTGCCGTTCTTACTTTGATCGGACGCTAGGGTGCCGAGTGGATAATGGCAATCATCTGCTTTTATCGGGCAACCGGGCAGCGATGGGCTTTTTAGAAACCGTCGGTGCGCGCGGGAGTTTGGCGGGGCCAGGGGGGGCAGTGTTTCCGTTTATGAATATGGCGGACGGAGAGCGTTGGGCGGTGCGGC
>SHWN01000156.1 GCA_009693795.1 Acetobacteraceae bacterium | reverse complement strand
GCACAGAGTGTGTGCGCGTTTCCGGGTAGTACGTTCGCACGTGTTTGGATGCATAATGGCATGCTGCTGGTGAACGGGCAGAAGATGTCGAAAAGTTTAAATAATTTCTTTACTGTGCGGGATGTTCTGGGGAAAGCTCCCGGGGAGGCAATTCGTTTGCTGCTGTTGCGCTCACATTATCGCGCGGCGCTGGATTTTACCGATGCGGCATTGGCAGAATCACGGCGCGAAGTGGACCGGTTTTATCGGGCATTAGAACGATTTTCAAATATTCACACCGTTGATCCGCCAGCGTCTATCATGGATGCGCTATGCGACGATCTCAATACGCCGCTGGCACTTTCGGCGTTGCATGCACTTGCCGATGAGGCCTTCGCGGGAAATCTCGAGGCTGCATGCGGATTGCGTGCGGGCGGGGCGTTGCTAGGATTGGTGCAGCAGGAAACCGCCGCATGGTTTCGTGGCGGGGACGATGCGGCGGCTATCGAGTTGGCAATCGCGGAACGGATTTCTGCGCGGAAGGTAAAGGACTTCGCGCGCGCCGATGCGATCCGTCAACAATTGGCCGAAGCGGGTATTGTGTTGGAGGATGGACCCAACGGGACTATCTGGCGCCGCGCGTCATGAGCTTCATTTCCTTCACATGACCGGACGCGATGGTGGCGCCGACCTTTCTCCCATCGGTAATAGCCCGGTGGTTATTCTTGTGCGTCCGCAATTAGGAGAAAACATCGGTGCGGTGGCGCGAGCGATGGCGAATGGCGGGCTTTTCCATCTTCGTCTTGTCGCGCCGCGCGATGGGTGGCCGCAGGAAAAAGCGTGGCGGATGGCATCCGGCGCCGATCGCATCCTGGATGCGTTGACGGTGCATACGACGGTGAAGGAGGCGGTGGCGGATTTGCACCATGTCTTTGCCACCTGCCCGCGCCCGCGCCATATCATTAAGCCGGTGCTGACGGCGCGTGGCGCGGCGGCGGAATTGCGAGAAATTTGTAGGAGATCTTTGCGTGCCGGCATTTTATTTGGGCCTGAGCGCGCCGGGTTGGATAATGACGACATGGCGGAATCCGATGCGTTGATTCGCTATCCGTTGAACCCGGCATTTATGTCACTAAACCTCGCGCAGGCGGTGATGGTGATGGCGTATGAATGGTGGACAGCAGCCGAGGCGACCCAAGTGCGACAGATGATGACAAACGAGACGAGCATTGCACCCAAGGCCGATCTAGATGATTTTTTGACGCATCTTGTGACGGAACTGGATGAATGCGGGTTCCTGCGGAACGCACAAAAACGCCCGGGCATGGTGCGCAACATCCGACATCTGTTCCAGCGCGGCGAAGTGACCCAGCAGGAATTGCGGACCCTGCACGGCATTGTTACGGAATTGGCGCTGGGGCGGCGCCAGCGTGGGCGGACCGGGGAAAGTTAAGCGCGTTTTTCTTGTGCACGCAAATAGCCATCGCGGGTTTGTGGCAGTTTCCAGCCTAACACGCGCCCGGCGACGAAATTACGCAGTACCTGCGCGGTGCCGCCGCCGATAGTGAACATGCGGGCATCACGGACCATGCGTTCCATGGGAAGGTCTCGGCCATAGCCGCGTGCACCGAAAACCTGCAACGCGTCGTTGGTGACCTTGACCGCCATCTCGGAAGTAAACACCTTCGCCTGGGCAGCCATCATCGGGTCGGGGAACGGATCGGCGCTGGTGGCGGCGCGGTGGATCATCAGACGGGCGGCGTCAATCTGGATGGACATGTCTGCCAGCATCCATTGCAGACCCTGGAATTCGCCGATCGGGCGACCAAATTGTTCTCGGGTTTGCGCGAAGGTAACGGCGGCTTCGAACGCGCCTTGCGCGAGGCCCAGAGCCACCGAGGCGGCGCCGACGCGCTGAGTGTTGTAGGCGTTCATGAGCTCCGCGAAGCTGCAGAGGCGGCCATCGGCCTGGTGCAGGGCCATGTCGGCGGGAATGAACACATCCTCCATGATGATTTCGGTTTCAGGGATGCCGCGCAGGCCCATGGTGGGGGCACGGCTGCCGATCTTCAGCCCGTCAGCCTCCCCGCGCACGACGAGGAAGCCGCCGATGCCTTGCGGATTGTTGGCTGCGTCGAACACGCGGGCGAAGATCAGGTGTAGGCGAGAGACGCCGCCGCCGGTGATCCAGTGTTTTCGTCCGTTCAGTACATAGCCGTTGCCGCGTATGTCGGCACGGGTGGTCATTTCGGTGGCAGCGGATCCGGCCTCCGGTTCGGTGATGCAGATGGCGGGTTTGTCGCCGTCCAGTACCAATTTGGCGGCGAGTTGCTTCTGAGCCGCGCTGCCGTGGCGCATTACCGCGGAGATGGCGCCCATGTTGGTTTCCACTGCGATACGGCCGGTGACGCCGCAGACGCGGGCCATTTCCTCCACGATGATGGCGGCGTCGAGGAAGTCGCCGCCCGCGCCGCCCCAATCGCGCGGCATGGTGTAGCCGAGCAGGCCGGCCTCGCGCAGGGCGGCGACATTGTCCCACGGATATTCTTCCGCCCGGTCCACCGCGGCGGCGCGCGGGGCGATTTTCTCCTCCGCCACGCGGCGAGCGAGGGCGCGCAGCCGCCGGCGATCCGGTGTTGTGTCAAAGCCCATTGTCTTCCCCTCTGGCCAAGTGACTTGCCGTCACTTGTATGCTGTCACACACTCTGCGGCAGGACAAAGGAACATGCCATGGCGATTGAATTACATACCTGGGGCACCCCTAATGGGCGTAAGATCAGTGCGGCGTTGGAGGAGATGGGGCTGGCATACAGCATCCATCCGGTAAATATATCAAAGGGTGAACAATTTGACCCGGTCTTCCTGAAAATCGCCCCAAATAACAAGATTCCTGCGATCGTCGATACTGATGGGCCGGGGGGTAGGCCGGTGAGTGTGTTCGAGTCCGGTGCGATTCTGTTGTATCTCGGTGAGAAGACCGGAAAATTCTATCCGCGAGATTTGGCAGGGCGCATTCCGGTGTGCGAATGGCTGATGTGGCAGATGGGCGGGTTCGGCCCGGCACCGGGGCAGGTGCATCATTTCATCGAACTACAAAACGAGGAAGATCGTCGGTACGGCCTGGCCCGTTTCGATAAGGAAACGCGGCGGCTTTACGCGGTGGCGGACAAGAGGCTGGCCGAGGTGGAGTTTTTTGGCGGACCGATTTCCGTCGCCGATTTCGCTATCCTGGGCTGGGCGTGGCGGCATCCACGCCACAAGGTGGATTTGGCGGAATATCCGAACGTGCGGCGCTGGTACGAAACGATGATGGCGCGCCCGGCGACGAAGCGTGGGTTTGAGGTGGATTTGAGCGTGGCGCGGGCGGCGTAGGGGCGCGTGGCGGGTCAGGCCGGGGTGGTGGCGCGGGCGATTTGCGTGCCCGCCAATGCCATGTGGGCGATCAGGGCCGCATGGGTATCCTGGGCCGCTTTTTAGACATTCCTTCACCTACAGAAGATATCGGGTCGATCCTGTCGTTTATTGTGGCCTTTGTATCTTAAATTAACGGTTCGTCGGCTCGAAACGGTGAATGCTCCATCAAGGCGGTCATTTCGGCGCGGACGTCCTGTTGTTCGTCACGCAAAAAATTTTCTACCGCGCGGCGGAAGCCGCTGTGGCGAATCCAGTGTGCGGAATAGGTGATTTGGGGGAGGTAGCCGCGTTGGATCTTGTGATGGCCCTGAGCACCGGCTTCGACGCGTTTGAGGCGGTTGGCGATGGCGAAGTCGATGGCGCGGTAATAGCAGAGTTCGAAATGCAGGAAGGGAAAATCGCCCTGGCAGCCCCAATTGCGGCCGTAGAGTGTGTCGGCACTTTTTAGATTTAATGCGCCCGCGACGGGTTTGCCGCCGTGGGTGGCCAGCATGAGGACGACGGCGTCGCCCAGGCGTTCGCCAAGGTGGGAAAAGAATGTACGGGTCAGGTAAGCACTGCCCCATTTACGATCGACGGTGGACTGGTAGAAACGGTAAAAAGCATCCCAATGTGCCTCGGTGATTTCGGCGCCTTGCAATGTCAGAAAATCTAATCCGCAATTCTGTGCGTCGCGGCGTTCCCGGCGGAGGATTTTGCGCTTGCGGGAACTCAGCGCGGCGAGGAAATCGTCAAAGTTGGAAAATTCGTGATTATCCCAATGGAACTGCATGCCGATTCGTTGCAGCCAGCCGGCGTCGCCGAGCGCGGTCCATTCGGCTTCGGTGCAGAAGGTGACATGGACGGAGGAAAGATCGAGGCCCTCGCAAGCCTGCACCAGGGCGCTGGCCATGGCGGAGACGGTAATACCGCAGTTGGGGCGCAATAACAGACGCGGGCCGGGGACGGGGCTGAACGGGGTGGAGACCTGGAGTTTCGGATAATATTTACCGCCGGCGCGCTCAAACGCATGCGCCCAGCCATGGTCGAAGACGTATTCGCCATAACTGTGTGATTTCGCATACATCGGCGCGGCGGCCATGATCTGGCCATCGGGGCCGCGCAGCACGGCGTGCTGGGGTAGCCAGCCAGTGCGGGCGTTGGTGGAGCCGCTGTCTTCCATGGCGCTAAAGAAGGCGTGACTGACGAACGGATTTCTATCTGTGGCACAGAGATCCCACTCGGCGGCTGGGATTTCACCGATACTACGATGGAGGGTGAGGGAAAGCTGCTCGGGTCCGTCTGGCATGGGGCCAGCCTAGGCGATTTCGAACATGCCTTCCACTTCCACCGCGGCGTCGAGTGGAAGGCTGGGGACGCCGATGGTGGTGCGGGCGTGACGGCCGGCGTCGCCGAAGATGGCGACAGCTAGGTCCGATGCACCGTTCATGACCGTCGCGTGCTGGGTGAAGTCGGCCGGGCAGGCGACGAAGCCGCCGAGGCGGATGATGCGGCGGACGCGGTCCAGGTCGCCGTTGCAGGCGGCTTTCAGATGCACAAGCACGTTGATGAAGCTTTGGCGGGTGGCGGCGGCGCCTTGCGCTATGGTCAGATCGGTCGGGACTTTGCCGGTGAAGGCGAGCTTGCCGTCGATGGCGGGAAGCTGGCCGGAGACGACGACGAGGTTGCCCGTGGTGACAGTGGGGACGTAGTTGGCGATGGGGGCCATCGGGGTAGGCAGATGGATGCCCAGTTCGCGGAGTTTGGCGTCGATTTGGCCGGCCATGTCAGCCTCCCTTGGTTGGGTTATTTCGCGACCACGTGAAAGCCGCGCCGTCGGGCTCGTGGGGAGGCTTCGGTAGGCAATTCCAGCGGTAACAGGGGCGCGCGATCGCGGATGCCGTTGCCCACCGTGTCGACGCCTTCCGGTTCGGGCTTCGCGATATCCATCCGGCTCAGGTAATTGGCTGCGAGGTGGCGGAACACGTAGTCCAGTAAGGAGGTCGCCTGGGGCACCGCCGGATCGCCTTCTACCGTGCCGGTGGGGCCGAAGCGCGTGAAGGTGAAGGCTTTCACGAATTCTTCCAAAGGTACGCCGTGTTGTAGGCCCATGGAGATGGCGACGGCGAAATTATCCATCAGGCCTTTGAACGCCGCACCCTCCTTATGCAGGCCCAAGAAGATCTCTCCCAACGTGCCGTCGACGTATTCGCCGGTGCGGAGAAATATCTTATGCCCGCCTACGGAGGCTTTCTGGGTATAGCCGGTGCGGCGTGCTGGCAGGTCGTGGCGGTGCGCGGGGGCGCGGGGTGCAACCGTCACGGCGGTTTCCGGACGTGATGGCATCCTGTGCAGGAAGTCTGTCACCGCGTCATGCATGGCGGCATGGGCCTC
>SHWN01000013.1 GCA_009693795.1 Acetobacteraceae bacterium | reverse complement strand
GTTGGTAAATGGCCCGGTAGCCGCAACGCGGCAAGTAAGCCGGCGCCCGCCAAAGCCGCTAATAACCAGAATGTGGCGGCATAGGCCGCGAGGGGATAATTGGCCGTCAACTGGTGTTGCAGGAACAAAGCGAGGGCGGTGGTGCCCACCGGACCGCCAAATCTTTGGCAGATATTAATGGCCGTGGTGGCACTGCTGAGTGATTCGCGCGGAACCGAAGCATAGGCCGCAGCGGCCGAGGGAATGGTGATTGAGCCTACGCCAAAACCACGCACGAATAAAGCGCCGGTTAATACCAGCAGAGATGTCTCAGGCCCCGCCAGGGCGAATGGCACGGTGCCGAGCAGGGCGATGCCCGCGCCGGCGCCGGAAATCATCCGGGCGCCAAACCGCTCACTGAGCCGGCCCATGACCGGCAGAGCGAAGAACATTCCAAGTGCCATCGGTGCCAGTAATAATCCCGTCAGGCCTGGGGAGGCCCCGCGCACTTTCAGAAAATAAAGCGGCAGTAACAGCTGGCCGCCAAAATTAATGGCGTTGGAAAGAAATTGTGTCATCGCGGCAGCGCGGAAGGTGCGTCCGGTAAATAACCGCAGATCAATTAGGGCGGTGTTGCGGGCGCGCAGGGCGTGCAGGATGAAACCGCCGAGCAGGATGACACTTAGCAGTAAGCCGATGGGCGCGGTGGCGTCGCCAAGTGCCAGGGCGGCCAGGCCGTGCAGTAGCAGCGCCAGGCCGGGGGAAATCATCAGAAAGCCTAGTAAATCCAACCGGCGCGGCACGGTGACATCATCGCGCGGCAGGACGAACCAGGCACAGAAGATGGCCAGCACGCCGACCGGCAGGTTCATCAGGAAAATCCAGCGCCAGCCCAGGTGCGTGAGCAGGAAACCGCCCAGGCTGGGGCCAAGCATCTGCCCGATCATCACCGGCATGGCGGCGATGCCGATAACGCGCGCCATGTGTTTGCCGGCGTGGCGGGCCATCATCATTTGCATCATCGGCGCCAACAACCCCCCAGCGATGCCTTGCAGCACCCGGCAGGCAATCAGCGCTTCAACCGTGGTCGCCATGGCCGAAAGCGTGGAGCCGACGACGAAAACCGCGAAGCAGCCGAGAAAGATGCGGCGCGCGCCGAGCCGGTCCATCAGCCAGCCGCTGAGCGGCAGGGCCAGGGCCAACGACAGGAGATAGGCGCTGGTCACCCATTGAATGATGCCCAAGGGGGCGCCGAAGACCTGGCCCAGCGTATCCAGCGACACGTTCACCATGGTGGAATCTAGCCCCGACATCATCGGGCCGCATGAACAGGTAGCGGCGATGCGCCAGACGCGCGGATCGACGCGATCCTGATTAGTGCTCACGCCGGGTGCGTCAGATCGCGCAGGAGGGGGGCGACATCGGCGGCAAACCAGGCGATCTGGCGCTGGCGTTCCTCATAAGGTCCGAGCAGATCGAGGATGACGTGGCGCAGCCCAACGGCGTGGAATTCGCGGATACGCTCAGCCACCTGTTCGGGTCTGCCCAGCGCGCAATAGCGTTGCGCGGCGCGGCGGAAATCCATGGCGTAGCGGACGCTCAGGGTTTCCGTAGCCGCGTCCAGGGATTTTTCATAAGTATCGTCGACGCGGGTGAACAGCAGATGGCTGGTGCCGAAATTCTTGATTGTTCGCCCGGCCGCGGCGGCAGCAATTTTTGTCAGCCCGGCCTGATACATCTCCGGCGTTAAGACATAGGACAGCCAGCCATCGCCGATGCGCCCGATGCGGCGTAGTGCGGCATCGGAGCGGCCGGCGAACCAAATGGGCGGGCCGCCGGGTTGGCGCGGGCCGGGACGCATCGCGACATCGGTGAACGGGCCGTAGAATTTTCCGTCATGACTGACCGGTTCGCCGCTGAAGAATTTTCGTAGGACCGCGACGCCTTCGCCCAGCCGGGCGCCACGTTCATTGAGGGGGACGCCACAAGCAGCATATTCGTTGGGAAATTCACCGCCGACGCCGACACCGAGAATAAATCTTCCCTCGGTCAGGTGATCGAGGGTGGTCACCTGCTTTGCCACCGGGGTTGGGTGGCGGAGCGGCAGCAACAAGACAGAAGTGCCCAGGATTAGGCGTCGGCTGACCACCGCCGCCTGCGCCAGTTGCAGCATCGGGTCCAGGATCGGGATGGCGTAGGAAATATGATCGCCGGCCCAGAGCGAGGCGTAGCCGCTGCGGTCCACCAGCTGCACAAGCTCCAACAACTCATCAATGCGCGGTTCCCAAGGCGCGGTGGCGGGTTCGGTGCGGCGATGGATGGTTTGCACGCCGATGGAAAGTTTTGTGTCCAGGGGAAGGGTCATCGTCGCTTACCAATTCGTGTTGAAGCCCGTGAAGCCAGTGGGAATGCGATGGATATCGGCCACGATCTCGCGTTGCAGCCCTGGTGGGGTGTTGGGAGAAAAATGCAGATCGATGGAATCTGCCGCGCCGCCAAACCGGTTCGCGATGTCCCGCGCAATGGTTGCATAGGGTCCGCAGGCCGCGAAAATGCGCACCACGTCATCGGACACTTCCGTCGCCATTTTGTCCCAGCTGCCTTCGACAGACATGCGGTGCAGTTTCAGGCCGAGATCTTCCAGGCCGTGCAGAGCCAGGATGGGAAAGTAACTGCGGGTGGAGCTGTAGAAGCCGACGCGCTTGCGCACCACCTCCATCGCTTGCGCGACCGCTTCGTCATTCGGGCCAGTGGCGACAAAGCCGCCACCATTGATGTCGAAATTTTTGCGGGCGCGGCCGCCACGGCGCAGGCCTTCGGTGATCTGCGGCAGACACACCTGTTCCAGATATTTGCGCGAGCAGATCGGGTGCAGCCGCACGCCATCGGCCACTTCGCCGGCGACGCGCAGCATGGCCTCGCCGACGGCGGAGATAGTGATGGGAACCATGGGCAGGCCGGTGGGCTCGGGTGAGAAGTCCGGGGTCATTAGCGAAAGTTTATAATGCGTGCCCTGGTAATTTAGTTTTCCCCGGGTTTCCCAGCAGTGCCAGATGGCGCGTAGGGCGCGCACATAATCCTTTAACCGGGGCGCCGGGGCGGTCCAGGGAATGCCGAATCGGCGTTCATTATGGCCCTTCACCTGGCTGCCCAGGCCGAGGACGAAACGGCCATTGGAATTGGCCTGCAAATCCCAGGCCTGATGCGCAAGAATCGTGGGGCTGCGCGGGAAGGCCACGGCGATGGAGGGGGTGAGTTCCACGCGGTGCGTCGCCAGCGCGGCGATGGCGAGCGGGGTGAAGACGTCGTGGCCCAGCTCCACCGTCATCACAGCGTCGAAGCCGTCTGCCTCGGCCAGTTCCGCGGCTGGCCCGGCCTCACGCCAGTGGCGTAAGGGCAACATCGTGAACACCCGCATGCTGTCTCCTCCGATCCGATTCCGAGTGATCTTGCCGGACTTGGCCCTGCGTGCCTACGTTGCCCGTCCCATGATATTGGAGTGCGCTGCATGACCGTCGAATTTATCGGCATGATCCATCATCGTAAGCAATCGGAGATTCACCCGCCGGGGCAACTGCTGCTCGATCATGGCTATATTCGTGACTTTGCCCAGGCGGCCGAGCGCGCCAATTTCGATCGCGTGCTGGTGGGGTATTTTTCGGATTCACCGGATGGTTTCCTGGTGGCGGCGCTGGCGGCGACGCATACGGAACGATTGGGCTTCCTGGTCGCGCATCGGCCGGGTTTTATCGCACCGACCGTAGCGGCACGGAAATTCGCGACGCTCGATCACATCACCGGCGGGCGGGCGGCAATACATGTGATTACCGGCGGGGACGATATCGATCAGCATCGCGATGGCGATTACCTCGATAAAAACGAACGCTATGCGCGCACGGATGAATATATTGCTATTTTGAAACGCATTTGGACCGAACGCGGCCCCCTGGATCACGCCGGAAAATATTATCAGTTTGAGGGCGCATCCACCGCCATACGCTGCCTGCAACACCCGCATATTCCGGTGTTTTTCGGTGGCGTTTCGGATGCCGCTATCGCGGTTTCGGGGAAGCATGCCGATGTTTACGCATTGTGGGGGGAAACGCATGAACAGGTGCGCGAGGTGATCGCACGCGTGCGGGCCGCCGCCGCGCCATACGGGCGGACAGTTCGCTTCAGCCTTTCACTACGCCCGATCCTAGCGGAGACCGAAGAAAAAGCCTGGGCGCGGGCGGAGGAGATAAAGCAAACCATCATCCGTCTGCGCGGCCCCAATGCCATCAGCGGCCATAACCCCACCAATGAAGGATCGCGCCGGCTGCTCGTGGCCGCCAGCCAGGGAGAACGGCTGGACAAGCGCCTATGGACTGGTGCCGCCGCCGCGACCGGGGGGCGTGGCAACACCACCAGCCTGGTCGGCACGCCCGAGCAGGTGGCCGAGGCGCTGCTGGATTATTACGACCTCGGTGTTACCACCTTCCTGCTGCGCGGCTTCGATCCGCAAGAAGACGTAATCGACTACGGCCGCAGCCTGCTGCCCGCCACCAAGGCACTCATCGCCCGACGCCAACACCAAGGCCGCGCCGCGGAGTAGATCCGAAACCGGGGTTGGGGGATAGGAAGGAAGGTCGGGGCTTTTGTCTCCAATTCTTACTTCCACTCCCCCCTACCCGTGGTGCCATTTCTTCCAAGAGCCGGCATCAGGGCGGTCGAGGCCAAGATTTTCGCGCAAGGTGGCCCCGGCGTAATCCTGGTGCATCAGGCCACGGCGTTGCAGTTCCGGCACGACCAGGGTGGAGAATTCCTCATACCCGCCGGGGACGTGGCCAGCGGCAACGACGAAGCCGTCGCAGGCGCGGGTGGAGAACCATTCTTCCATGCCGTCGGCGACGTCTTTTACGCTGCCGACAAAGCGGGGGTGATCGTGGAAGGTACCGCGACGGGTGATGTTGATGAAGTCGCGCGGCGTGGGCGGGCGGTTGCCGAGTTCCCGGCGGATGCGGTCTTTCATGCCTTGGACGCCAGTCCAGCTATCGATTTCTTCTTGCGTGAAAGGTTTGTCGATCGGCTGTTTGGCGAAATCAAAGTTTAATACTTCGGAGAGCAAGGCGAGGCTGTCGATTTCCTTAGGCAGGCTGTCGATGAGAGCGACTTTATCTTCGGCTTCGGCGCGGGTCTCGCCGACGACGGGATAGACACCCGCACAAACAAAAACTTTTTCCGGATCGCGCCCAGCGGCCGCGACCTGGGCTTTCAAGCTAGCATAATCACGCTGCGCCTGCTGCATGCCGTGATAGGCGACGAACACGCATTCCGCCCAGCGGGCGGCGAATTTCTGGCCGCGCCCACTTTGGCCGGCCTGGATGATGACGGGATGGCCTTGCTTCGAACGTGGCACGGTAAACGGGCCACGCGAGTAAAAAAATTCTCCGCGATGATCTAGGCGGTGGACTTTATCGGGATGCGCGAACAGGCCGGTTGTCTTGTCGGCGACGATGGAATCATCTTCCCAGCTGGCCCAGTGGCCCATCACCACTTCCATGAATTCGTCGGCGCGATCGTAGCGGCGGTCGTGGTCCTTGTGCGATTCCTGGCCCATGTTGCGAGCCTCGCCATCATTCATGGAGGTGACGACGTTCCAGGCGGCGCGGCCATCAGTCATGAGATCGAGCGTGGCGAAGGTGCGAGCGACCTGGAAGGGCTCGAAATAGGTGGTGGAGAAGGTGGAGCCCAGGCCAAGTTTTTCGGTGGCCATGCCCATGCAGGTGAGAATGGTGATGGGGTCCATTTTCACGCAGCGAATACCGTTGGCGACGGTGGGGCCGTGATCGCCGCCGAACAGATCGGGCATGGCCAGGCGATCATCGAAGAAGCCGAGATGGAATTTACCATGCTCCAGCGCGCGGCCGATGCGGCGGTAATATTCCGCGGTAGTGAAATCCTGTGCGGCTTGCGGGTGGCGCCAGGAGCCGACGAAGTTGGTGCAGTTCTGAGCTTGCAGGAAGCCCACCAAGGTCATTTGCCGCATGTCATTCCCCAATTTTGCTCTCTTACGTATGGACGATCAGGCCGAGATCGCCGCGCGCACCGCTGCCAACGCGGCATCCGCCTGCGCGCCATCGGGGCCACCGGCCTGGGCCATGTCCGGCCGACCGCCACCCCCCTTGCCACCCACGGCTGTTGCGGCCGCGCGCACCAGTTCCACCGCACTGAAGCGCGCTGTTACATCCGCCGACACGCCGACGACGATCGATAATTTACCCTCAGCGGTGGAGGCGAGAGCGACGATCCCGCCACCGATTTTCTTGCCGATGGCTTCGGCAATGCCCTTGAGTTCACGCGGCGAGACATCGCCGAGATTGCGGGCAGAAAATTTGATGCCACCGACATCTTCGGCCTCGGCCGTGCCGCCGCCAGTGGCGAGTTTCTTTTGCAGTTCCGCGACCAGACGTTCAAGTTTGCGACGATCTTCCAAAAGGGCGGCGACGCGATCAGGGAGTTCGGCAGGGCTGGTGCGCAGAGTGTTGGCTGTGTCGTTCAAATGACGTTCGTTGGCGGCGATAAGGGCAAGTGCAGCTTCGCCGGTGACGGCTTCGATCCGGCGCACGCCCGCGGCAACAGCGGCTTCGGCGACAATTTTAAAGAGGCCGATTTCGCCGGTGTGGCGAACATGCGTGCCACCACAAAGTTCAATGGAATAAGCGGCGCGTTCCGTGTCACCATTGCCCATCGCGACGACGCGGACTTCATCGCCATATTTTTCGCCGAACAGGGCCATGGCCCCTTGTTCGACGGCGACGTCGGGGGTCATCAGGCGGGTGGTGACTTCGCTGTTCTCGCGAATGCGGGCGTTTACTTCGGTTTCGATCCAGGAAAGTTCGTCGGATGTGATGGGGCGGGGTTGGGAGACGTCGAACCGCAGGCGATCCGGTGCGTTAAGGCTGCCTTTCTGCATCACATGGGTGCCGAGTTTGCGGCGCATTGCTTCATGCAGCAGATGCGTCGCGGAATGATGCGCGCGGATGGCCGAGCGGCGGGTGTGCGCGACGGCGGCGACGACGGGTTGGCCCGGTTTGGCGGTACCGGTGACGACGCGGCCGAGATGGACAACAAGATCGCCGAGTTTGCGTTGGGTATCGGTGATTTCGATGATCAATCCATCGGGGCCAGTGATGGTGCCGGTATCGCCGACCTGGCCACCACTTTCGCCGTAGAAGGGAGTTTGGTTCAGAATCACCGCGACATCGCCGCCGGCTGCCATGCAATCGGTGGGGGCGCCATGGGCGATGAGTGAAAGTAATTCAGCTTCGGAAGTTTCGTTACTGTAGCCGAGAAACTCACTGGCGCCTAGTTTTTCGCGCAGTTCGAACCAGACGCGTTCGGTGGCGGCCTCGCCGGATCCGGCCCAGGCGGCGCGGGCACGAGTGCGTTGTTCGACCATTGCGGCATCAAAGCCAGTGGTGTCCACCGAGCGGCCTTGTTCACGCAGGGCGTCTTGCGTGAGATCAAGTGGAAAACCGAACGTGTCGTAGAGGCGGAAGGCGATCTCGCCGGGCAGGGCCTCGGTGGCGCCCAGTTTTTCGGTTTCCTCGGTTAATAAATGCAGGCCGCGTTCGAGCATCGCCTTGAAACGGGTTTCTTCGAGGTGAAGGGTTTCCGTAATAAGTTTTTCGGCGCGGCCAAGTTCGGGATAGGCCGCGCCCATCTGACGCGTCAAAGCGGGGACGAGGCGATGCATCAGCGGATCACGCGCGCCCATCATATGGGCGTGGCGCATGGCGCGGCGCATGATCCGGCGCAGCACATAGCCGCGGCCTTCATTCGAGGGCAGCACGCCATCGGCAATCAGAAACGATGTCGCGCGCAGATGATCGGCGACTACACGGTGGCTGGCGCGGAATTCTCCCTGCGGATCACGCCCGGTCGCCTCGGCGCTGGCCGCGATCAGAGCGCGAAAAGTATCCGTGTCGTAATTGTCGTGCTGGCCTTGCAGGATGGCGGCGAAGCGTTCCAGGCCCATGCCGGTATCGATGGAGGGTTTCGGCAGCGGGGTGCGGGTGCCGGGAGGGCCTTCCTCGTACTGCATGAACACGAGGTTCCAGATCTCGATGAAGCGGTCGCCATCTTCATCGGGGCTGCCGGGTGGGCCGCCGGGGATTTTGTCGCCGTGATCATAGAAAATTTCCGAGCAGGGGCCGCAAGGGCCTGTATCGCCCATGCGCCAGAAATTGTCTGACGTTGGGATGCGGATGATTTTGCTGTCCGATAGGCCGGCGATTTTTTTCCAGTAATCGGCGGCGTCCTCGTCTTCCGAATAGACCGTGACCAGGAGCTTTTCCGGGGCGAGGCCGAAATCCTTGGTAATCAATTCCCAGGCATAGAAAATTGCCTGTTCCTTGAAATAATCGCCGAAGGAGAAATTGCCCAGCATTTCGAAAAACGTGTGATGGCGAGCGGTGTAGCCGACATTGTCGAGATCATTGTGCTTGCCGCCGGCACGGACGCATTTCTGTGCCGTGGTAGCCCGGCTATAGGGGCGCTTTTCCTGGCCGGTAAAAACATTCTTAAATTGCACCATGCCTGAATTGGCGAACATGAGCGTGGGATCGTTGCGCGGCACCAACGGTGAGCTTGCAACCGGCTGATGGCCGTTGCGGGCAAAATAATCGAGGAAGATGGCGCGGATATCGTTGCTGCTGGCCATGGCGCAATTTTTCTCAAATTTCCAGATAAAACCAAGTGCCACGACGTAGCGCAGTCCACGGCCCGAGTCACGCAGGTGGGCTTGGGCTAGTGGATAGAATCCAACGTTTAGCACCCTATTCTGGGCATCGGCGATGATTTTGTCTGGATCAGGGTCCAGACGAAGGGCTTTGACTGCGTGTTATGCTTTTTGAGAAAGCGGTTGATCGAGACTTGCAGATCGACGATCGAATGGAACTCGCCTCTCTTCAGTCGCCGCTTTGTCAGGATGGCCCAGAACCCTTCGACAGCATTGAGCCATAAGCATGACGTCGGCGTAAAATGGAAGGTGAACCTTCATGCCGGTCGAGCCGCTGAGATAGCTTCAGGTGCTTGTGAGCTGCGTAGTTGTCGTGAATGACATGAACCGCCTTGCCGGGGGGCCTCCGTCTCGACTGCGTTGAAGAAGCGGATGAACTCCTGATGCCTATGGCGCTACATGTCACGGCCGATGACTATGCCATTGAAAACGTCCAGCGCGGCAAACAGCGTTGTTGTTCTGAGCCTTTTGTAGTCATGCGTCATGGTTCCGACGCCCCTATTCTTCAACGGCAGACCCGGTTATGTGCGATCCAGCACCCTTGGAAGCCCTCCTGGGCAAAGCACTCTTGCCAGCACCAGACGCAGGTCTTCGACTCATCTGTTTGGCTCATGATCGCCACAATACCAAGACCATTGGATGTGAGCAGAACGATCCTGTCGCGCCATACCTATTTCTGTAGCGCATTCCGGTTCTTGACCAGAGCCATAAGACGCTCGCAATCAGCGGGTGAAACAGTGGCTGAGATTCCAGCACGCATCAGCCAGATGCACACAAACCAAACCCAGCGGAAATCCGCCCCAGGACTTAAATGTCAGAGTTGATCTGCTAGCAGCCGTAGACAGCGCGCGCATTCTCGCGAAACACCGCCCGCCGCTGCGCATCCGTCAGTCGGAACGGCAACGCGAACGCTGGATCATCAAAATCCCAATGCGGATAGTCGGTCGCGAAAATCAACCGATCCCAGCCCAACCAATCCAGCATTTCGCCGATACGTTCGCGCGGTTCCGGCTCCTCGATCGGCTGGCTGGTCCACCAGACCTGGCTGCGCAGATATTCGGACGGGGCCTTTTTTAGGAACGGGGTTTCGGCTTTCAGTTTTTTCCATTGCGCATCCAGCCGCCACATCAGCGCGGGCGCCCAGGAGACGCCGGCCTCGATGGAGATGACTTTCAGGCCAGGAAACTGCTCAAACACCCCTTCGATGACCATCGAGGTCAGGCCGGCCTGAGCGCACACCGCGTGGCCGACCATTTCTTCAATGTAATAAGACGGCCAGCCGGAGGAGGTGACCGGCGAACCGCTATAGCCGAAGGCATGAATGCCAATTGGCAGCCCGGCCTCCTGCGCGGCGGCGTAGATCGGCCAGTAGCGCTTGGTACCCAACGGCTCATTGGCGCGGCTGAGGAGCAGGATCTGGACAAAATCCTTGTGCCCGGCCCAATGCTGGATTTCCTTCACCGCCAGTTCCGCATCTTCGTACGGCACCACGATGGAGGCTTTCAGCCGCGGTTCCTTCGAGGTCCATTCAGCGACCTGCCAGTTATTCACAGCATGCGCGAAGGCTGCGCCCATTTCCTGGTTCTGAAAGCCTTGGCCGCTCGGGTTCAGCGGATTGAGCACACCCATTTCCACATTGCAGGCATCCAGCAATTGATGCGCCATGAAGGGTAAATCGGCGCCGGGCGGCTTGCCATCCGGTGTCCAGGCATCGCGGCGGGAGGCCAGCGGCTGCATCTTTGGATAGGCCGGGCCCTTTTCCCAGGCCTGGCGGTGGCGCGGGCCGAACATCTCAAAATGCTCCTGCCAGCGCTTCGCGAGCCAGGGATACAGCACCTTCGCCGAGGTGATGCGCGGATGGATGTCGCCATCTGCGATCATCAGACGCGACGAAATCTGCGGCTCCGCGCCGGAGCGGTTCAGCACATCAACATTCATGAGCCTGTCTCCCGAAGCCTGGCGTAGGTTGCCATTGGGTTATCGACGGTGATCTTCCGCACCAAGTCGGCAGACAATCCTGGAGGCAGGGCGTCCAGGCCATCGAACTGCCAATGTGGATAGTCGGTAGAGAATAACAGAAGTTCGTCCGAATCCATATGCTCAATCAAACGATTAAGTTCCGCCGGCACCGGCGGACCGTCCACCGGTTGCAGGCTGAAGCGGACATTGCGACGGATATAATCCATCGGTGGCTCCGTCACCCAGGGGATTTCCTGGCGCGTACCCTTCCAGAATTTGGTCAGGCGCCAGATATAGCCGGGCAGCCAGGTGAAGCCGGATTCCAGCAACACCACCTTCAGATCGGGAATACGGGCGAACACGCCCTCCGCGATCAGGGATGACAGCGCGGTCTGAAAGGCGACGGACTGGTTGACGTAATCTTCCGTGTAATAGGTGGTCCAGCCGACCGGTGAAGGCGGATTGCGGTAGTTCGAACCGGCATGGATGCCGAGCGTGAGGCCGTGGCGGGCTGCTGCCTCATAGACTGGCCAGTGATGGCGCCGCCCAGGAGGGGTTTCCTCCGAGACCAACATCATTACTTGTACGAAGCGTTTATCGGGCGCGCAGCGCTCGATCTCCGCCAACGCGAATTCAGTATTTTGCATCGGCACGACGATGGAGGCGCGCAGGCGTGGATCGCGATCCAGCCATTCGGCGCGGATCCAATCGTTCACGGCGCGGGCGAAGGCGCGGGCCATGTCCTCATTGTAGAAAAGCTGGACGCCATAGAGGCAATTTAGAATCGCGGTGCCGGTGCCGAACGGATCAAGACAGGCTTTGGCCAGTTCTTCCGCCGTGCTGGCAGCCTTGCCATTGGCGCCGCGCCAGTCATTGCGCACCGTGATCGGCGCGTTGGACGGGTAGCTGATAGAATGCAGCTCATCGAGGCCACGGCGTTCCAATATATCCCGCCACATCGGTTCCAGATAGGGGACGATGGCCTTGAGCGACGGCACCGTGGGGTGCACGTCGCAATCGATGGGCCGCATCTGTGGAACGCTCACCCGGACAGCTTCACCATAACGGCGTCGCCCTCGATCTTCACCTCGAACATTTCGAGGCCGCGTTCGACCGGGGCACACATCGCCTTGCCGGTGCGCACATCGAAGCGGCCGGCATGCAGCGGGCATTCTATGCAGCCATCTTCCAGCCAGCCATCGGAGAGCAGCGCATACTCATGCGTGCAGATATTGTTGCTGGCGCGGTAATCGCCGCCAGGCAAATGATAGATCGCCAGCTCGCGCTCGCCCACGCGCACACCCAACACACTTCCTTCTGCGACATCCGCCGCCGCAGCCACACGCACCCAATCGGCCATTCCCTTGACTCCCTCTCTCCAGCTTCGCCCCCAGCATGCAACGAGAGCAGCCCGATTGCCAACCACCCCGATTAGGTTCTTTTATTCTGCCATGAGTGAACAACTTTTCTCCGCGCCAGGCGAGCAAATCATTATCATCGGCGCCGGCATGGCTGGCGGCTGGGCGGCTGTCACCTTACGCCAATCCGGCTTTGCCGGACGCATTCTGCTTCTCGGCGACGAGGCGGAGCGGCCCTATGACCGCCCACCTTTGTCTAAGACCGTGTTGACATTGGCCGAGGAGCCCGCGCCGGCCTATTTCCACGCCGTCGAGCGCTATGGCGAGCTTAACATTGATTTCCAGGGCGGCGCCCGGGTCGAGGCCATTGATCGCACCGCCGGGCGGGTGCGGCTGGCCTCCGGCAAAAGCGAGCCTTATGACAAACTTCTTCTCGCGACCGGTGCCCGCCCACGCGCCTTGCCGATTCCTGGCGGGCAACATGCGCTGCTATTGCGCACATGGGACGATGCGCGGCGTATCCGCGCGGCGCTGGCCGGCGCGAAACAGGTAATCTGCATCGGCGCCGGCGTGATCGGGTTGGAGGTTGCCTCATCGGCGCATCAGCGTGGCGCGGGAGTGACGGTGCTGGAAGCCGCACCTAGCGCCATGGGTCGCGCTTTGTCGGCCGAGGGTGCTAGCTACATGGAAGGGCTGCACCGAGCTGCCGGGATTATTCTCCGGTTCAACCAGGGGGTCATGGGGATCGAGCGGCACGCCGGGGGGTACCGCGTCAATCTGGCGGATGGCACGTCACTGGAGGGCGATTTGGTCCTGGCCGGTATCGGCGTTGTGCGCAACACCGAACTGGCGACAGAGGCTGGTCTCACGGTGGAAAATGGCATCGTCGTCAATGATCGCGCCCAGACCTCCGATCCCGCCATCTTCGCCGCGGGCGACGTCACCGCCTTTCCGCATCCATTGTTCGGCCGCGTGCTGCGCCTGGAGACTTGGCGGCACGCGCAAAACCACGCCATCGCTGCCGCCAAGGCAATGTGCGGGGACGCAACACCATATGACGACATGCCGTGGTTCTGGACCGATCAGCTGGGGGTGAATTTGCAGGTTGCAGGCCTGCCAGCCGATGCGACCCTGACCATTCTCCGGTCCGGCAAGGATTTTGCCGCGGTGCATCTGGATGCGGACGGCGTGGTGATCGGCGTCACCGCTGCCAACAACCCCCGCGAGATTCGCGCCGGAATGGGACTGATGAAGGCGCGTGTGAAAGCGGACCAGGAAAAACTGGCCGACCCGGCAGTGGGATTGCAGACCTTAATCAGCCGATAGAGCATGCGCCGCAGCGTTTCATCCCAGGTCCCGGCATACGTTACTGGTCGCGAGCAAGGTGGGGGCGATCAATCCTGCATGGTCTGGAAACGCGATCTCCGCCACGCCCTGCCCACGATGGTTAGCGTAGAAGATGGTATAACTGCCGACCCCGCACAGGACCGCGCGCAGATCGAAACGCATGGCGCTGTCTGGCCCCAAGCTCGCGGCAAAGTAAGCGGGTAGATCTGCTGTATTCCGGATGGTGCCGTCTGGACGGGCCAGCCACTGGGTTGCCAGTAGGAAGACTAATTCCATTGAATCCGCGTAATGCGTCAGCGCCGCTTCGAAGTCGTGGCGGTTCCAGTCGTCGATCCAGTCCATCGCCTGCGCCTATGCGATGGTGCGATCGATCATCGTCCCAACTCCTCCGGGATCGAGGCGATGCCGCGCTGTTGCAGCCAAGTGCCCAGGCGCGGATCCGCGGTGAAGACGCAAAGCGGGATCGCCACCAACAACCCGCCGGCCAGTGGCATGGCCCACAGGATCACTGCCCAGCCGCCATAAGAAAAGCCCAGGAAACACATCGCACCGAACAAGCTGTGCGGCCACAGCATGCGGGTGGCTTCCCACCAGCTTACGCCGCGATCCGCGCGATTTTGCGGGGTCCAGTCGGCGCGCGTGCCCAATAGCAGACGTTGAATCGCAAAAGTCTTGCTGACCGCGCCGATGGCGTCCAAGAGTAGAATGAAGAAAAATTCGGCCAGCACCCCCGCTAGAAATCGATTTGCGCCGCCATAGCGCCGCCACTCCTCCGGCTTGACCAGCACCTCCACATAGCCCAATAGCTTGGGCAGATAGAGCGCGCCCAGCCAAGCCAAAATCACCACGCTGGCCGGCCCAGCTGCCACGCTCTCGCCCAGGGCTGCCAAGATCGCCGCAAGCAAAAACATCGCCATGTAAAGCGGTGCTCCGGCGAACAGCAGAATCGCCTGCGCCAATTGCCAGCGACCCAGTAGAGAAAAACCCGGCATGGCCAATAAATAAAAATATTGCAGATTGCCGGCCAACCAACGGGCGTCGCGGCGCAGAAATTCCGGCAGTGCGGGCGGGTTGTCTTCGCTCGATCCTGCCTCGGCAGGCAGCACGCGCACCTTCCAACCAGCACCGGCCAGCAAGGCCGCTTCCACCTGGTCGTGTGACAGGATCTCCGACCCATCTGGCAGTTTCGGCAGCCGGCAAACTTCCCGGAACGGCGCGACGCGGAGCAGCGCATTATGGCCCCAGTACGGCCCAGCATCGCCCTGCCACCAGCCTTGCCCGGTGGCCCAGACCCGCATGCCAGCGCGCATGCCAAACTGGAACAGGCGCGGCAGCGCCGCCGTCGTCGGGCGGCCGGTGACCAGATGCTGTACAATGGCCAACCGCGGTTCAGCGGCCATGGCACGCAGCATGCGCAGCACGGCATCTTCCGACATTTCGGAATCGGCATCCAAGGCAAGGAAAAATTCGAACCCGTCAGCGTGATGATCCAGAAAATCCATCACGTTTCCAGCCTTGAAGCCGGTGTTTTCAGCACGACGGCGGTAACGGATCCGGGCGGGATCAGGGTCCGCGGCACGGAATTTCTCCACCGCGGCTTCTTCTAGGCGCGCGGCCGCCGGCTCCTGCGTGTCCGACAGGATGAACAACCCAAACGCCACGCCATGGCCGGATGCGTCCAGTCCGTCCAACAGCCGGCGCAGCGGCGGCACAACCTCCGCCATGTCCTCGTTGCGCACAGTGACGGCAATAGCAGTGCGCGGCGGGACCATTGGCAGTGGAGGATCATCGACGCCGAAGACAAATCCTGCCGGGTCACGCGCGGCGAGCAAAATGGCAAAACCGATCAACGCATTGGCCGCACACAGCCCGGCCCAGGGCGCGGTGCCGAGCACACAAAGCAGGAATAGAATTTTTCCCGCGCTCCATCCCCCCGAGCCCAGCGCGCAGGCCGCGAGCCAGACGAGCATGACAGAGAGAAGACCGATCAAGGCGAAGGTGAACAGGCGGCGGAGGAACATAGGCCGGCAAACTGGCAGCCTCGAAGAAGACTGTCATCCCGGAGGTGGTCGGGCAGGCCCGGCACCTATATATTCCCATCAACACGACCCAATCGCTGGAGTATGGCTGATGTCCGACGCATCCAAGACCAATGACCAAGTGCCGGTAACGGTGCTCACCGGCTATCTCGGCGCCGGAAAAACCACCCTTCTGAACCGCATCCTGACCGAAAACCATGGCCAGAAATATGCAGTGGTGATCAATGAATTCGGCGAACTGGGCATCGATAACGACCTCGTCGTGGATACCGACGAGGAAGTATTCGAGATGAACAATGGCTGCATTTGCTGCACCGTGCGCGGGGATCTGATCCGCATTGTTGGCGGGCTGATGAAACGGCAGGAAAAATTCGACGGCATCATCATCGAAACCACTGGCCTGGCGAACCCCGCCCCCGTGGCGCAGACCTTCTTCGTTGATGACAATGTGCGCGCGCGCACCCGGCTGGATGCCATCGTCACCGTGGTGGACGCCAAGCATCTGCCGGCGCGTCTGCAAGACAGCACCGAGGCCGCCGAACAGATCGCCTTCGCCGATGTCATCATTCTCAACAAAACCGATTTGGTGACCGAGGATGAATTGGTGGAGGTCGAGCGTCTGATCCGCCAGATCAACCATTTTGCCCGAATCCACCGCACAATGCGATCCGACGTCGCCATCACCAAGGTGTTGAACCAGGGTGCCTTCGATCTCAACCGGGTGCTGGAAGCGCATCCCGACTTCCTGGCCGACGAAGCGCATGAGCATAATGAAGACGTCACGTCGATGAGCTTCGAGGTGGAGAACCCGATCGATCCGGAACGCTTCAATGCCTGGATCGGCGATCTGCTGGCGCAGAAGGGGCAGGATCTGTTGCGGACCAAGGGCATTCTTTCTTATGCCGGTGAAGATCGCCGCTTTGCCTTTCAGGCCGTGCACATGATAGCCGATGGCGATTTCATCGGGCCGTGGAAAGTAGACGATGAACGCAAAAGCCGGCTGGTATTTATCGGCCGCAACTTAAATCGCCCACAATTGCGCCGGGGTTTTGAAGCCTGCCAGGCCAATTAAGATGAGTGCGGCGGTTTCTGGCGATACGATTCTCGAGCAACGCGGCGTGCAGAGGGCGCTTGACGCGTTTGTTGTCGCCGCCGCGTTTTCCCGCGACGGGAAGACCGTTGCCTTCGTACTTGGTAATGGCACCGTGCGGCTGGTCGATCTGGCGGACAAGCAGAACTGGCGTGACGTGGCCGCGCATGATGGCGCCATTCTCTCCCTCGCACAGGATGGGGGATCAAGTGGCTTCATCACCGGCGGTGACGACGGAAAATTTCGCCGCATCCTGGCCGATGGTACGATCGCGGATATTTTCTCCGCAGGCTCGCGCTGGGTGGAGCATGTGGCGAGTTTTCCGGGTGAAAAGGGCAAAGGACTGCTTTCCTGTAGCGTCGGAAAATTGGCGCATGTGTTCGACGACACCGGCCGAAAATTAAAGACATTGGAGCATCCCTCATCCGTGACAGGCCTGGTGTTTGATGCCAAAGGCAAGCGTGTGGCGGCATCACACTATAACGGCGCCAGCATCTGGTTCGTCGCCGCAAAAAAAGACAGCCCGCGCAAATTGGAATGGAAAGGCAGCCATATCGGTATCGCCATGTCTCCCGATGGCGATGCGGTGATGACGGCGATGCAGGAAAACTCCCTGCATGGCTGGCGCCTGTCCGATAACCAGCATATGCGCATGTCTGGCTACCCAGGAAAAACTCTGTCCCTCTCCTTTACCAAAGGGGGAAAATGGATGGCGACATCGGGTGCCGATTCCATCGTCATCTGGCCGTTTACCGGCGGTGGCCCGATGGGCAAAGCCCCGACGGAGCTCGCCGGCGGCGATGACATCACTTGCACGCGCGTGCTCTGCCATCCACTGCAAGATGCCATCGCCGGAGGCTTTGCCGATGGGCTGGTGGTGCTCGCCGATATCGGCTCCGCGCGCGTCCTGCCTATTGCCAAAGCCGGGCGCGGCTCCGTCTCCGCCCTCGCCTGGAGCGCCGATGGCACACATCTGGCCTTCGGCACCGAAACTGGTTTCGCCGCCATTGTGGACTTCACCAAGTAATAGGCTACGTCTCGTTATTAACTGAGGTTGGGGTCGGAGTTTACCAAAAGTAAGGTCGGGGCTCTGCCCTGGACCCCGCTAAGGACGCAACGTCCCGGGCGGGGATTTGGGGACATAACCCCTAATCTTACTTTAGATAAGCCCTGTCCCGACCTCAGTTAATAACGATGCGTGGCCCGGGCGTGGCGGTGCTAAGTTTGTGTTCGACCTGGGTCCAGAGTTCGTTGGCCAGATCGGCGAAGGCGCGGGCGGCTTCGCCCTCCGGCGCGGCAGCAACGATGGGGGTGCCGGCGTCCGAGGTGGTGCGAATATCGAGCAGCAGCGGCACGGCGCCAAGGAAGGGCGCGCCCATGCGGTGGGCTTCCTGGCGGGCGCCGCCATGGCCGAACAATTCCGCGCGGTGGCCGCAATTGGGGCAACAATAAAAGGACATGTTTTCCACCAGCCCGAGCACAGGGACATGGACTTTTTCGAACATTTTCACCGCCCGGCGGGCGTCGATTAGGGCGATATCCTGCGGGGTGGAGACGATCACCGCCCCGGTCAACGCCACACGCTGCGACATGGTGAGTTGCGCGTCCCCGGTGCCGGGGGGCATGTCCACGACGAGGATATCCAGTTCGCCCCATTCGACCTGACCGAGCATTTGTTCCAACGCGCCCATCACCATCGGGCCACGCCAGATCATCGGGGTCTCTTCTTCCACCAGAAAACCGATCGACATCGCTTTCAGACCCCAGGCGGCCGGCGGGATCATCTTGCCCTCGCGCACCTGCGGCTTGCGGGTCAGGCCCAGCATGCGGGGTAAAGACGGGCCATAGATATCGGCGTCCAGCAGGCCGACCTTGCGGCCTTGCCGGGCCAGTGCCACGGCCAGATTGACCGCCACGGTGGATTTTCCGACGCCGCCCTTGCCAGAGGCGACAGCGACAATGGCGCGCACGCCCTCCATCAGCAGCGGGGTTTTGGGCGCGTGGCCGTGGCCACCCGGGCCATGCGCGTGCCCGGCGGCCGACGCGGCGGCTTTGGGGGCGTCCGGCTTGGCGGGGACGGTTTTGTGGGCGGTGAGCACAGCGGTGGCGTTGGTAATGCCGGCGACGCTGGCCAGCAGCAATTCCACCTGTTTGCGCACCGGCTCCATCGCCGCCGCGTGGGCACGATCCGTCAGCAGCACCACCTGGACCAGCCCGCCGCGCAATTCGACCCCTTCGACAAGGCCAGCGCTGACAATATCCTGCCCAGAAGCTGGATCGGCGACCTTGCGCAAGGCGGCACGCAGGGTTTCTGCGGTGGGGGGGGTTGCATTAGCCATGCGATTGCAAACCTTCCGAAGGCTGTGATGATGCGTTGCGCGTGGATATGGCGCATAAACATAGCTACGCCAACACTGCCCCGCCACTGCCCGGCAGAACCACAGGAGTAATTTTCCCGATGCCTTCGGATAATAATGGCGGTCACGGACCTTGGGGTGCGCCCCCAAGAGGAAACCAGGGCGGAGGCCCAGGCGGTTCATCTGGCGATGGGTCGGGTGGGGGCGGCCCGCGTCCGGGGGGGCCGTGGGGCCAGGAGCCGGGTTCGCGCGGCCCTGGCCCTGGACAGCAAATGCCCGATCTGGACCAGATCATCGCCCAGGCGCAGGCGTTTGTGCGCCGTTTTCTGCCGGGCGGCGGCGGTGGCGCGGCGCGGGGTCTGGCACTGGTCGGCTTAGGCGCAGCGGTGCTGTGGCTGTCCTCGGGATTGTTCCGTGTGCAACCGGACGAATTGGGCATCGTGCTGCGCTTCGGCGCCTACGACCGCCAGGTTGGGCCCGGACTGAATTACCGTTTCCCCTGGCCGGTGGAGGATGTGCTGAAGCCGCCAGTCACGCGGGTGAACCGTACCGAGGTTGGCACGCGCTCCGCCACCACGGAAGCGCGCCTGCCGCAAGGTGGGCGCGACGTCGCGGAGGAAAGCCTGATGCTGACCGGCGATGAGAACATCGTCGATATCGATTTCGCCGTGTTCTGGCGCATCCGCGCCGCGCCGGATTATTTATTTAACACGCGCAGCCCGGCCGGGCTGGTCAAAGCAGTGGCAGAAAGTGCCATGCGTGAAGTGATCGGACGTACGCCGATCCAGCGTGCACTGACCGAATTACGCCAGCAGATCGAAGCGGAGGTGCTGAAGGAAACCCAGGCGATCCTGGATCAGTACAGGGCCGGGGTGGAAATCACCCAAGTGCAGCTGCAGAAAGTGGATCCGCCAAATGCGGTGATCGACAGTTTCCGAGATGTTCAGCGCGCCAATACGGATGCCGAGCGGCTCCGCAACGAAGCCGAGTCTTACCGCAACGATATCACTCCCCGCGCGCGGGGGGATGTAGCGCGCATCCTTGCCGAGGCCGAGGGCTTCCGCCAATCCACCATCGCCCAGGCCAATGGTCAGGCGCAACGTTTTACCAGCGTGCTGCACGCCTATCAGGACGCGAAGGATCTTACTTTGAAACGCATGTATATCGAGACGATGCAGGACGTGCTGGTGCACTCGCAGACCGTGGTGGTGGATGACAATGTGCGCGGTCTGGTGCCTTTCCTCTCGCTCGGCGAGGGCACTCGCCCCGCTGCCACCCCGCCACAACAACCGCCGCAAATGCCGCTACAACCACAACAACCACGGGGAGCCAATCGATGAGCCGCGCTCTCGCCGCCCTAGTGGTGGTTCTCGGCCTTGGGGCCGTCACGCTCAGCCAGACCTTGTTTACCGTGGATGTCACGGGACAGGTTCTGGTGGTGCAATTGGGTCGCCCCGTGCGCCCGATCGACCAGCCCGGTCTTTATACTAAAATCCCGTTCATCCAGAACGTGCTCAGCTTCGATCGCCGGGCTCTCACCATTGAATTGCCGGGCGAGGAAGTGATCCTGGGCGATCAGCGCCGGTTGATCGTCGATAGTTTTACGGTGTTCCGTATCACCAACTCGCTGCAATATTACCAATCTGTTGGCGGCACGGAGATGGGGATTAAGGCGCGGCTGAGTTCCGTCGTCTCCTCCAGCCTGCGACGAGTGTTGGGAAATAATACCTTGCTCGCGGTGCTGTCGGCCGATCGCACGCGCATCATGGCGACGATTCGTACACAGGTGAATGACGAGATGAAATCCTTCGGGATATCGGTGGATGATGTGCGCATCCGCCGCGCCGATCTGCCAGGCGGCAATACCCAGGCGATTCTGGCGCGCATGCAATCGGAGCGTGAACGCATCGCACGCCAGGCCCGCGCGGAAGGCGCGGAAGCCGCGCAGCGTATTCGCGCCGATGCCGAACAGGCCCGCACCATCCTGGTCGCCGAAGCCAATGCCACCGCCGAACGCCTGCGCGGCGAGGGCGAGGGCGAGGCGACGCGCATCTATAACCGGGCCTTTGGCGCGGATCAGAATTTCTTCACCGCCTGGCGCACCATGCAGGCCTATCGGGAGGCGCTGGGCAATGGCTCCACCCGCATAATCCTGAGTCCGGAGGCCGATTTTCTGAAATTCCTGCGCACGCCACCCACGACGGAGACGCGCTAAAATGCGGCATGGCGACGACGCGCTGACAGCTTGCTGGCTAGTTTACCGGTAGGCAACCAAATCACGACCAGAATTTTTTGCCGCCCGTCCGGGACACACCCATATCGACGTTGATGCCATCAGATGCCTTGCCATTTCCCTCTCACGCCTCACGTTTTAGGAACTGAGCCTAGATGCGCCTGCGCCCTCCACGTATTTTGCGTGCGTCCCTGTTGGCCATGTTGAGCGTGCTGGTCGCGCCGGTAGTGACCAGCATGCCGGCGTCAGCACCTTTTTGGGGTGCCGCCCCGGCAGCGGCGCGCGGCGCCCCAGAAAGTTTTGCCGATCTGGCTGCCAAGCTGGCACCTGCGGTGGTTAATATTTCCACCGCCACCAAAGGCCAAGCACGTGCCGGCGCGCCGGATATGCCAAATTTACCGCCTGGTTCGCCGTTCGAGCAGTTTTTCAAGGATTTCATGGAGCGGAACCGGCCACCGGGTGAGCGCCCCTCGCCACGCGGTGAAGGCCCGTCGCGTCCGGAGCGTCCGGAAGCCCCGGAACGCCGCTCACAAAGCCTGGGCTCGGGGTTCATTATCGATGCGTCCGGGCTGATCGTGACCAATAATCACGTCATCGATGGCGCCGACGAAATCACCGTCACCCTGGCCGATAACACCAAGCTGAAAGCCACCCTGGTTGGGCGCGATGAGCGGGTGGATGTGGCCCTGTTGCGGGTCAAGGCGGATAAACCGCTGCCATCCGTGCAGTTTGCCGATAGCGCCACCGCGCGCGTGGGCGACTGGGCGCTTGCCATTGGCAATCCGTTTGGGCTGGGCGGCACTGTTACCGCGGGCATCATTTCCGCCTTGCAGCGCGATATCCATTCCGGCCCCTATGACGAGTTCATCCAAACCGACGCCTCCATCAACCAGGGCAATTCCGGCGGGCCGCTGTTCAACATGAAAGGCGAGGTGATCGGGATCAACACGGCGATCTATTCGCGCTCGGGTGGCTCCATCGGCATTGGCTTCGCGGTGCCGGCCAATCTAGCCAAGAGCGTGGTGGCGCAATTGCGTGAATTCGGTCGTCCACGGCGTGGCTGGCTGGGTGTGCGCATCCAGCAGGTAACGGCGGAAATCGCCGAGAGCGTCGGGCTGAAGGAAGTAGTCGGCGCGATGATCGCTGGCACCAACGAAGGCGGGCCTGCCGATAAGGGCAAAATCCGTCCTGGTGACATCGTCGTCCGCTTTAACAATCAGGATGTGAAGGAGATGCGCAACCTGCCGCGTATCGTCGCTGAAACCACGATCGGCCAGGAGGTCCCCATCACCGTCTGGCGCGATGGCAAGGAGATTATCTTGCCGATCATCATCGGCGAATTGCCGACCGACCAGCAGGCTGCCGCGCCGAAAAAGGGGGAGGACGAGGCGCGCGGTACGGAACTGACGGGCCTCGGCCTGCAAGTGGGACCGATCACACCGGGTAATCGGGAGAAATTCCAGCTCGCCAACGATCAGAAAGGGGTGGTGATCACCGAAGTTACCCCTGGCTCCTCCGCCGCCGAGCGCGGATTGAAGCCAGGTGATGTGATCGTGGAAATGCAGCAGGAAGCGGTTAATTCCCCAGCCGATGTACAAAAGCGGCTAGAGACGTTACGCAAGCAGCAGAATCGCCGCTCCGTGCTGTTGCTAATCCAAAGCCGGGATGCCCGCCATTGGGTGCCCTTGCCGCTGACGGCCGGAACCGGCGGTCCGCAGCGTCAGCCCGGCTAAACGCCCTTATCGAATTCGCGCGAGGAGCTCGGCGGTATCGGAACCTCGCGCGAGGAGATTGGCTTCGCTGTCATCATCCTCGCCACCACGCTGGCGACAGACGGCGTTATCATCGCCGCGATCATCGCCAACTGGTCGGCGATGGTGCCAGATTTTTTTGTCCGTTCTGGTCCACCGCGCGGTTCTTGCTCACCCATCGAGCGGCAGAGGCCTATGATCTGATCGCGCGGGCGCAGTTCAAGAAAAGCCTATTGCAGCGTTTTACTGCCGCCTATCCTGCCCCTTATTCTCCCTGGTAATCCCCCCTAAATTGCAGTGGCTGCATAAGTAGAATTTTCTCAGCACGATGCCTGAGGAGATTTTGGATGAAGACGATCAGATACAGCGACCGGCAGATCCTATTGATCCTTCGCTAGGCCGCGTGAAGTCTACAACCGAGCCCCGTTAGAAATGGACGGATTACCAATCAACCGCTGTAAATCGGTGGCAATCTGCTCCCCCGATCCTTCCGCGCGCACCGGGGCAATAAACCGTCCATCCCGGCCCATCAGGTAAAGGATGGAACTGTGATCCATCGTGTAGTCGTCGGGGCCCGATCCAATGCGCCGTTCCGCAAAATAAACGCGAAAGGCCCGCGCCACCTTTTCAAGCTGCTCCGCGTTGCCGGTTAATCCCACCAGGCGGGGCGAAAACGCGGTGGTAAATTCCTTGACCACCGCTGGCGTGTCGCGCTTCGGATCGACGCTGATAAAGATCGGCACGATCTGATCCGCCTGACCGCCAAGCCGGTCCATCGCCTCGGCGACCTGGTTCAATGTCGTCGGGCAGACATCGGGGCAGAATGTGTAGCCGAAGAAGACCAGCATGTATTTGCCGCGAAAACCCTTCTCCGTGACGGTTTTACCGTCGCCGTCCACCAGGCTGAACACGCCGCCGATCCCTAGTGCGGCATCCGGCCCCTGCGTCAACCAGAACAGCCCGCCCATGGCCATCAAGCTCAGTGTCACCAGCGCTCCGCCCAGACCGATCAACAGGGCGGATCGGCGCGAGGGCACGCTCGCTTCGCCAAGGGGCGCTTCAACAGCGGGTGGTGGATCGAGCGGCGCGGACATCGGATGCTCCTTGGTCAGCAATGATATACAGACGCTCCCCAGCCGCATGGTGCTGGTTTAGGAGGGGGGCGTCGCCTCTTAGCGAGGCTGAGCGTCGAAGAAGATCAATGGGCAGAGTCCCGACCTTCCTTTGCTCCCCGCCAAAACCCAAGGGATTACAGCATTCCGCCTGTGGCCGGAGCCGGGCGGGCGCGTTGGTTATAGAGCATTTTAACGCGGCGGGCTTGTTCTTCTAGTGTCAGTTTGGACGGATCATTTTGTAAATCGCTGCCGGCGGTCATGCCGCGTTGCAGAGCGGGGCGGGCGGCGAGTGCGGTTTGCCAGCGTTTGAAGTAGGGAAACTCTGCGATATCCTGGCCCTGAGCTTGCCAGTTCACGGTCCAAGGATAGCAGATCATGTCGGCGATGCTGTAGGTGTCTCCGGCAAGATAGCGGCGGTTATAGAGGCGGTTGTTCAGCACGCCGTAGAGGCGGTTCACTTCATCGGTAAAGCGGCGGACGGCGTAGGATTGATCGCCTTGCGCGTCGCCGAGGCGGCGGAAATGGCCGCATTCGCCGGATTTTGGGCCCTGGTTGGCCATCTGCCAGATCAGCCATTCCTGTACCTGAGTGCGGCCGCGCAGATCCTGCGGTAGGAATTTACCGGTCTTCTCCGCGAGGTAGAGCATAATGGCACCGGATTCGAAGACGCTGAGTGGCGCGCCGCCATCGGCGGGTTTATTATCCACCAATACCGGCATGCGATGATTGGGATTGATGGCTAGGAATTCCGCGGTGAACTGATCGCCCGCGCCGATATTGCACGGCACGATGCGGTAGGGCAGGCCGCATTCCTCCAGCAGGATTGTTATTTTCTTGCCGTTCGGCGTGGGCCAGAAATAAAGATCGAACATGATCCTAAGTCCTTTTTCCTAATATGGCGCGCAGACTAGCAACCAATCGACGAACCCGCCACAGTCCGCAAAGCGAGCTGGAATGTGCAAGCAGGGGCGCAGGAAAGAATGTATTTCGATCTTAGATTATGGCGGATGACACAGGGCCAGCGCGGGCGGATGGCGTTGGGGGTGGGATTTGGACTACTGGCGTTGGGGGTGGGGATTTCCCGCTTTGCGTTTTTGGGCATCTTTCTCGCAAGGGTGTTTGCCGGGGCTGCCTGGACCGAATTGATTGCGCCGTTACTGGCCGCGGGGGCGGCGGTTTTGGTGCGCGCCTGTCTGGATCATGCACGGACTCGGACCGCCCACCGCACGGCAGCGGTGTTGCAGGCGCAATTGCGGGCGAGGCTGCTGGATAAAGTCGCCGCCCTCGGCCCCGCCTGGTTCGGCGCGGAGCGGACCGGTGGGGTGATGCTGTCGATGATCGACGGCGTGGAGCAGTTGCAGACCTTCTTCGGCCAGTATCTGCCGCAGCTTTGCGTGGCAGCTGTGGCGCCAGTTGTGATTTTTATCTTTATCGCCTGGTGGGATGTGCCGGTGGCCTTGGTGTTGCTGGGGGCGGCGTTGTTTACTTTGACGCTGCCGCTGGCATTGCACCGGCGTGACCGGGTGGCATCACAGGCGAGACAAAAATCCTTCAAGGCGTTTGGCGAGGAGTTCCTGGATGGGATCCAGGGTCTTCCGACGTTGAAGGCGTTCGGCCAGAGCGGTGCTTATGGGCGCATGCTGGCGGAGAAGGCGCGGGCCTTGTCGTCCAGTACGCTGTGGGTGCTGGCGATGAGTATCATCACGCGGGGCATTACGGATGTCGGAATCGCATTGGGCGCGGCGGCGGCACTGGCCCTGGGGGCGTGGCGCGTGCGGCACGGGCAAATGAGTCTGGAAGCCTTGCTGGTCGTGCTGATGGCAGGGACGGAGATTTTTCGCCCGCTACGTGATCTGCGCGGTGTGTTGCATAATGGCATGGCGGGACAATCGGCGGCGGCGGGCATTCATGCCTTGCTCGATGAGCCGGTTTTTTCACCCGCCGCGCCGGCCCATCCAGTGACGGTGGAGCTGATGCCAACAATGGCGTTTGAGAATGTCGGATTTTCCTATCCCGGCGGGCGACGCGCGGCGCATGTGGGTTTAACTTTCGCCGTCGCGGCAGGGGAACGGGTGGGGATCGTGGGACCAAGCGGGTCCGGGAAATCCTCCATCGTGCGATTGCTGTTACGGTTGCATGATCCACAGACTGGCATGGTGCGGGTGGGTGGGCAGGATATTTCTTGCCTCGACCCCGAGGCGTTACGGCGGATGATCGCAGTGGTGGCACAGGATACTTACTTGTTCCATGGGACAGTGGAAGAAAATCTACGGCTGGGGCGGGTGGATGCGACGGCGGAGGAATTGATCACGGCGACCCAGGCAGCGAATGCGCATGAATTTATCAGCGCGTTGCCGGACGGCTATGCCACGCTGATCGGCGAGCGTGGTGCGCTGCTGTCGGGCGGGCAGCGGCAGCGGATTGCGATCGCGCGCGCCTTGTTACGCAATGCACCGATTTTGGTGCTGGACGAGGCATTATCCGCCGTGGATGCGGAAAACGAGGCAGTTATTCAGCAGGCGCTGGATCGGCTGATGCAGGGGCGTACCACAATTATTCTGGCGCATCGCCTGTCTAGCGTGATCGGCGCGGATCAGATTTTTGTGCTCAATGCGGGTGTGGTGGTGCAAACGGGGCGGCATGACGCGCTGATTGCCGTAAGCGGTCCGTATCGCGATCTGATGGGTCCGCAATTGCAAACGATGCGCGCGCCAGAGCAGATTCTTGTCGGTGCGTTACTAGGTGCTGCCGCATCGGTACCAGATGCCGCGCCGCGGGCGCTGGCAGTGGACGCGGAAGACATTGGCTGGCGGAAAATATTTTTGACCTTGCTGAAATTTATCCGGCCGTGGCGGCGCGATTTGATATTAACCGTGATGTGCGGCGTCGGGCGTGTGCTGGCGTTTATCGGTGTCGGTGTTTTGGGTGCCTTAATTGTGGGGACGGTGAAGGCGGGGGAGTTCGACGTCGCGTTGGTCATTGCGTTGCTGGTGGTGGCGCCATTGGCGGGATTGTTGCACTGGCTGGAATCGTGGAAGGCGCATGCCATGGCCTATGAGTTACTGGCAGAAATGCGGATCAATTTATTTACCAAGCTGGATCGGCTGGCACCGGCTTATTTGCTGCGCCGGCGCGCCGGAGATCTGGTGGCGTTAGCGACGCAGGATGTGGAGACGGTGGAATATTTCTATGCCCATACCGTGGCACCGGCCTGCGTGGCGGTGTTGGTACCGGTGTCCGTGTTACTCGCACTGGGCTGGATGGCCTGGCCATTGGCAATCGTGTTATTACCGTTCCTTGTGTATGCGGCAGCCTCGCCGGTGCTGGGGAGGGCGCGGATCGATCGGATGGGATCGGCGGCGCGGGCGGCGTTGGGGGCGTTGAATGCCTATGTGGCCGAGACTATTCAGGGCCTGGCCGAGCTATTCGCGTTTCAGGCTATAGGGCGGCGACAGGCGGAGTTTGTGACACTGACATCGCATTATCAGACCGTGCGGTTAGGGTTACTGGATGATCTGTCGCGCCAGAGCGCTGGGTTGGAAATTGCCACGGGCCTGGGTGGCCTGGCCGTTGCGGCGATGGGGGCGTGGCTGGTCGCGGCGGGACTTATCGCGGCGGAGATGTTGCCCTTGTTGGTGCTGATCTCGGTCGCGGCGTTTTTTCCGGTATCAGAAATCGCGCAAGTGGGCCGGCAATTGGCCGATACGATCGCGGCGACGCGACGGCTGCACGTGGTGCATGCGGAGCCGGACGTCATTCGTGATGGTAATACCACCCCAACCGCGCCGCGCGGCGGGTCGGCGATGGCGTTCGAGCAGGTGGATTTTACCTATCCTGGCCGAGCAGTGCGGGCGCTGAAAAATTTTTCCTGTTTGATCGCACCGGGCTCCACCGTGGCGCTGGTAGGTCCATCCGGAGCTGGCAAGACCACCGTGGCAAATCTTCTCTTGCGCTTCTGGGATCCGGATGCAGGACGCATTACTTTGGATGGAGAGGATCTGCAAGCATTAACTATGGATGGCTTGCGCAGTCGTATCGCACTGGTAGCGCAGGACACTTATTTGTTTAACGATACACTAGAAAAAAACGTCCTTTTGGCACGCCCGGATGCACACTCCGACGAGGTGTTACTGGCATTGCGGCGCGCGGCGCTGGAGGAGTTTGTGAACGAGTTGCCGCTGGGATTGCTTACCCGCGTAGGGGAGCGCGGCGTACAATTATCCGGTGGGCAGCGCCAGCGCGTGGCAATCGCGCGCGCCTTCCTGAAGGACGCGTCGATCCTGGTTCTGGACGAAGCCACCTCGCATCTTGATACGATCAGCGAGCAAATGGTACGCAGAGCGCTGGACGCGCTGATGACAAATCGTACCACCATCGTTGTCGCGCATCGTCTGTCCACTATCCAGGCCGCCGATCTTATCCTCGTGATGCAGGCCGGGCAGGTGGTGGAATCCGGCACACATGACACCCTTATCGCAGGCGGGGGGTTTTACGCGCGCCTGATCGATCACCAGGCATCCAGCTAAGAAATCCCACCAATGTGGCGTGATGTGTGCGGTCAGATATTAGTGAAACAGGGAAAAAACTCCGATCTTATTAGATCTGATTTACCTTGAGTGTGGATTTCGACAGTGGGTTAGATAGTTGGCGCATTCCTTAGGGTGGAGTTGGCTAATAAGGGCTTATGCCAAATTTCTTTGATCAGAATCTATATGTCCAATCACGCAGTCCGCTGGAGATGATCGTCCATGGCTGATCGACGAGCTTGCTCCAAGCGCGGCAGCAGTGTTCAAGCAGGTTTTCGTAGGAAGTCAAGACTTGGTTAGAAAGCCAATTTCCCCGTTCGATATTGGCTTCGGGAATGTCAGCCAAGGCCTGGGCACGCGCCGCCGCACACCACCCAGCCCAATCCGCCGCATGCGACAGAACCACGTGGAACATACGCGGATTTCATACCAAGTCGGACACCACGTCATCCAGTGAAACCAACCTATTTTCCGACCGGTGACGCGCACGGCCTCGGCATTCGCACGGTTTCGCCGGT
>SHWN01000155.1 GCA_009693795.1 Acetobacteraceae bacterium | reverse complement strand
GAAATCTGGGAGGTAATCGACCGCTATGCTGTGCTGGTGTTTCACAAGCAGCAACTGACCGATGAGCGATTGCGTGATTTCGCGCAAAAATTTGGCCTTCTGGAAATCGGCCGCACCGCCGCGCGCGGAGGCAAGCGGCGGCTGGAGATTCCGCAAATCGGCGATATCTCCAACCTCGACAGCAACAATCAGGTACGCGCGCTGACTGATCGGCAGCGGCTGGACAGCCTCGGAAACCGGCTCTGGCACAGCGATGCCACCTATATGGAAGTGCCGGTGGCACTGGGAATGCTGCACGCCGTAAAGATCCCGCCCGCATCCCCGTACGGCGGCGGCGAAACGGAATTCGCTGATATGCGCGCCGCTTATGACGGGCTGGACGACAAAACCAAAGCCGCCATCGCCGATCTGGTGGCAATGCACGATATTTTCCATTCGCGCGGGCTGATCGGCTTTACCGAATTTCCCGCCGGGGAACGCGAGCAATACCCGCCCCATCCGCAAATTCTAGTGCGCACGCATCCAAAGACCGGACGCAAGGCGCTGCTCCTCTCCGCCCATGCCTCGCATATTCGTGACTGGCCGGTGGCGGATGGGCGGCTACTGCTGTCGGATCTCACCGTGCACGCAACGCAGCATTCGTTCGTTTACAGCCACCGCTGGCAAGTGGGCGACGTGATAATCTGGGATAATCGTTACACAATGCATCGTGGCCGCCCGCATGATGAACAGGCCCCGCGCGATCTGCGCCGCGCCACCACCTTGGAACACGCCAGCACCGTAAAACAAGCCGCCTGATAAAAAATTCAACGGAGAGACCCAATGCCTAGAGGCGCCCTGATCGTTGCGCTCGATTTTACCGCCTGCGCGGAGGATGAATTCCACGACTGGTACGACACCGAACACCTACCCGAACGCCAACGCATCGACGGCTTCGGTGTGTGCGAGCGCTGGATCAGTATTGCCAATCCGAAAATCGGCGCCGCGACCTATGATCTCGACAGCGCCGATCTTCTGACCAGCCCCGCCTATCAGGCCATCGCAGGCGACAACCTCTCGCCGTGGTCGAAGCGGCTCGGCAAGCGTTATAAGCGCCTACAGCGGAGCGATGGGGATCAGACCAATCCCGGCAACGCGCTGGCCCCCGCCGGCGCCGGAGGGCTCTTGATCAATGCGATGAACGTGGCACCGGAGCACGAAGCCGATTTCAATGCCTGGTACGACCAGGAGCATCTGCCCGCTTTGTCCAAGGTTCCCGGCACGATCCTGGCGCGGCGTTTTAAATCGCGTGCCGGATCCCATAAATTCCTCGCCCTCTATCACCTCACCACACCCGAAGTGGTGACGACGGATGCGTGGAAGGAAGCCGTCAACACGCCCTGGACGGCGCGCGTGCGGCCCACCTACCAGGACCATTTCCGCATCGTTCTGCGCCCCTATAAGCGAGGCGCATGAGATGCACCCGAATGCGATGCGCCCCAACCCAATGCGCACCGGCTTGGCGCGCGGCGAATTGCAGATCGGCACCTGGGTGACGATGGCACGCAACCCCGCCATTTTAACTTTACTGCAAGCCGCCGGGCTGGATTTCGCGCGCATCGATATGGAGCACTCGGCCGCCTCGATGGAAACCATCGCCGATTTCGCCGCGCTGTCACGGGCGCTGGATTTTCCCATCGCCGTACGCCCGCCGAAAGCCAACCGGGAGTGGATCACACGCCTTTTGGATGTCGGCGTGTGGAACATCCATTGCCCGCAGGTGGAAAACGCGGCGCATGCACGCGACATCGTCGCCGCCTCGCGCTATGCCCCACGCGGCTTGCGCGGCAATGGTGGCCACAGCGCCGCCACTGGCTTCGATACCACGGTCAACGCTAATGAACGCCGCACCTTCGCCAATGAACAGGTGCATATCACGGTGATGTTCGAAACCGCCGCCGCCTTCAACGATCTCGACCAGATCGCGGCAATGGACGGGATCGACGCACTCACCGTCGGCCCCGCCGATCTGGCGCAGGATCTGGGGGTGTTCGGCACACCCGATATGGCCAGCGCGCTGGATGCGAAACGAGACCTGATCATCGCGGCGGCGCAGAAACACGGCAAGATATCCGCCATGCTGGTCAACTCCAAGGCTCAGGCCGAGCAATGGAAGGCCGCCGGCGCATTGCTACTCGTCTATTTGAGCGACGTGGAAGTGATGCTGCAGGGATTCAAGAACGCGATGACGCAGATCAAGGGCTAGCACGGGGCGGGCGACCGCGCCCGCCAACTCAGCTATAGCATCCCCATGACCCCCCCTGCCCGCCTGGAAGCCGCCATCGCGCTGCTGACCGAAATCCTGACCGCCACCAATCGCCCCGCCGATGGGGTGGCGAATAATTTTTTCCGCGCCCGCCGCTTTATCGGCTCCTCGGACCGCCGTGCCGTGTCCGATCGGGTCTGGAGCGTGATCCGCGCGCATCGCCGGCTGGACTGGTGGTTGGGTCATGACGACGCCACGCCGCGGTTGCGCGTCGCCGGGTTGCTGTTGCTAGAGGGCACGAAAATGCCCGCACTGCAGGATTTGTTCTCCGGCGGAAAGTTTGCGCCCAACACGCTAGGCCAGGAGGAACGCGCCGTCTTGCGCCGGCTGGAAGGGCGCAATCTGAACCATTACTCCATGCCCGAGCCAGTCCGCCACGAAATCCCGGATTGGGTGTTTCCCATTCTCGAAGCCCAGTACCGTGATGCGCTGGGTCATGAACTGGCCGCCATGGCACGCCCGGCACCGCTCGATCTGCGCGTCAACACATTAAAAACCACGCGTGAAGAAGCACAGGCCGCGCTGGCGGCGGAAGATATCGAGGCTGTGCCAGCGAAATTCTCGCCCTGGGGCCTCCGCGTGCAGAGCCGGCAGATGATCACCACTGGCAAGGCGTTCACCGAGGGATTAGTGGAAATCCAGGATGAAGGTAGCCAGCTGGTAGCGATGCTGGTGGATGCCTATCCCGGCATGCGCGTCGCCGATTACTGCGCCGGCGCGGGTGGCAAAACCCTCGCTATCGCCATGCGGATGAACAATCGCGGCCATATCGTCGCCTGCGATGTGTCCGCCCCCCGGCTGGCCGGGGCCGTGCGCCGCCTGCGCCGGGCAGGCGTGCACAATGTGGAGCAGCATTTGCTGATTTCTGGCGACAAATGGGCCAAGCGCAACAGCCAAAAATACGATCGTGTGCTGGTAGACGCCCCCTGCACCGGCACCGGCACTTGGCGGCGCAACCCGGATGCGCGGATGCGCCTGGTTGCGCAGGATCTGGCCGAATTGCTACCCAAACAGGCGATGATTCTGGACGCCGCGTCCGCGCTAGTGCGTCCGGGGGGGAAGCTGGTCTACGCTACCTGCTCCTTGCTGGCCCAAGAGAATGAGGATCAGGTGCGCGCATTCCTCTCACGTCATCCGACGTTTCGTTCCCGGCCATTGCCGGAGACCTGGCCCACCGGGCCGGGCGGGGCAATGTCGCTGACGCCCTCGCAGCACGACACAGACGGATTTTTTGGCGCCGTGCTGGAACGCGTGCCGTGATCACCATTCGCCGCGCCCGACCTTCGGATGCGGTGGCGATCGGCGCGGTGCATGTCGCCGCCTGGCGCAGCACCTATCCCGGCATCCTGCCGGATCGGTTTTTGTCCCGCCTCTCGGTGCCCCGCCAGGCGGCGTATTACGAGCACGCGATACGTGGCGGTATCGGCGTGCATGTCGCTGTAGCCACGGGCGTGGATATACCGCTGGGGAGTAATCCCCGCATCATCGGCTTCGCCACGGATGGGCGCGCGCGAGGCAGTCAAGTGGGTGAGCGCAAACTCGGCGACGGCGAGATCGAGACATTATATGTGCTGGATGATTGGCGCGATCGCGGCATCGGGCGTGGCCTGATGCGCGAAGCGGCCGGGCATCTGGCGCAGGCTGGGTGCCGCTCCGCCTATCTCTGGGTGCTCAGTGAAAACCAGTCGCGCTGGTTCTATCAGCGTTTGGGTGGCCGCCCGGCGGCAACCGGCATTGCGCATGTCGGCGGCCAGAACGTGGCGCAGACCGCCTATACCTGGGATCCGATCGAGAAACTGATCCAGGCCTCCGCTCAGGCCGGTTGATTTTCGTCCGGCCTATTTTGCACGGGCCGCTTGCCCCCAGTCGCCGAGACGTGCAGGAAAGCCCGCCAACGCAGCCCAACGAGTCCCATGGCCCAAGCATCCCCCGTTGCCCCGTCATCCCCCACCGCCGCCGAAAAAGTCCTAATTCTGGATTTCGGCAGTCAGGTCACCCAGCTGATCGCCCGCCGCCTGCGGGAAGCCGGGGTCTACTGCGAAATCTGGCCGTTCAACACGGACCAGAACCGCATCCGCGCCTTCGGGGCCCGGGCCTATATCCTATCGGGTGGCCCCGCCAGCGTGCCGGACGGGAATTCACCGCGCGCGCCCCAATTCATTTTCGACCAGGGCGTGCCCGTGCTCGGCATCTGCTACGGCCAGATGGCGATGTGCGCCCAATTGGGCGGACAGGTCGAAAGCTCCGACCACCGCGAATTTGGCCGCGCCTTCGTCGATGTGGGCGATGACTGCGCGCTGTTCTATGGCGTCTGGCAAAAAGGCGGGCGCGAACAGGTCTGGATGAGCCATGGCGACCGCGTGGTGCGCCTGCCGCCGGGTTTCCGCGTGGTAGGCACCAGTGAGGGCGCCCCGTTCGCCGCCTTCGCCGACGATGCCCGCAAATTCTACGGCCTGATGTTCCACCCCGAAGTCGTGCACACTCCCCATGGCGCGAAGTTGCTCAGCAATTTCGTCCATAAGGTCGTCGGCTTGCGCGGCGATTGGACGATGGCAGGGTTTCGCGAAACCGAAAAAGCAAAAATACGTGCCCAGGTCGGCACCGGGCGGGTCATTTGCGGCCTGTCCGGTGGCGTTGATTCCTCCGTCGCTGCCGTGCTCATTCATGAAGCCATCGGCGATCAGCTCACCTGTATCTTCGTCGATCACGGCCTTCTGCGTATGGGCGAGGCCGATGACGTGGTCGCCACCTTCCGCGATCTTTTCAACATCAAGCTGGTGCATCGCGATGCCGCTGAACTTTTTCTTGGCGCGCTAGAGGGTGTGACCGACCCGGAAATCAAACGTAAAACCATCGGCCGGTTGTTTATCGAAGTTTTTGAGGAAGAAGCCGCCAAAATCGGCGGTGCAGATTTTCTCGCCCAAGGCACGCTGTATCCGGACGTGATCGAAAGCGTGAGCTTCACCGGCGGCCCCAGCGTGACAATCAAATCGCACCACAATGTCGGCGGCCTGCCCGAACGCATGCGAATGAAACTCGTGGAACCGCTGCGCGAACTATTCAAGGACGAAGTGCGCGTACTAGGCCGTGAACTCAACATCCCCGAAATCATCGTCGGCCGCCACCCCTTCCCCGGCCCCGGCCTCGCCATCCGCATCCCCGGCGCCATCACCCGCGAGCGCGCTGAAATTCTGCGCAAGGCGGACGCGATCTACCTGGAAGAAATCCGCAACGCCGGCCTGTACGACGCCATATGGCAGGCCTTCGCCGTGCTGCTCCCCGTCCGCACAGTCGGCGTCATGGGCGACGGCCGCACCTACGACTATGCCTGCGCCCTACGCGCCGTCACCAGCACCGACGGCATGACCGCCGATGTTTATCCCTTTGAAATGTCTTTCCTCACCCGGGTGGCGGGGCGGATCGTGAACGAGGTACGCGGCATCAACCGAGTGACATACGACATCACCTCCAAACCACCGGGGACGATTGAGTGGGAATAAGGGTGTCGAGGGCGACAAGCGGGTCAAGCAATCGCATAAGTTTCGAATTCGGAAGGGAATGAAATTTTTAGAATTGTCCCGAATGAGATTTTTTCACTATGCCTGAACCTGCTTCC
>SHWN01000154.1 GCA_009693795.1 Acetobacteraceae bacterium | reverse complement strand
AGGAGGCCATGGCGATGGCGCGCAATGCCTCCTGCTTCACGCCGTGGTCATGCATGTAGCGCATGATCTTCAGCGCATAACGCTGCGCCGGGACAAAAATGCCGTAGGGATGGATCAGCGCGTTATCCCCGCTTACGTTGCCGCCACCGGCCGCGCGGCCGTAGCGCTGGAACTGGCCCTGCGCCAGGGCGCGATAGACCACTGCGATATCGGCCTGGCCGGTGACGATCGCCGCTGCCGCGTTGCCCATGGCCGCCGCGCCACCACCGCCACCGCCACCCCATTGCATGTTGGAAAGCCGCAATTCCTTGCAGCCCAGCGCGGCGGCGAGGCGAGAGGGATCGTTGCGGTCGTTGGCGTAGCTCGCGAAGCTGTCTATCGTGCTGGGGTCGATGCCGGCATCCGCGCAGGCTGCCAGGATCGCCTTCAGTGCGAGGACGAATTCCGGATCGGGCGACATGGAGTGCTTGTAGTAGGTGGTCTCCCCAATCCCCACCACGGCAACCTTGCCGCGCAGACTGCGTTCCGACATCGTGTTTTCTCCCTTTAGCTTCTCATCTAGGATAGACCATCTTGGCCCCCCCGTGACCAGGGCGGGTGCCGATTAAACCAACCCCCATCCAGGCCGCCTGTCATGGCCCCGCTCCCCGATCTATGGCACCATGCCGGATGACCACGAACCCGGATACCAGCATGACCGACCCGGCCGCCATCGTCGACGCCGCGATAACTACGCGCCGCTCCGTGCGCGCATTTCTTCCCACGAAAGTTGCACGCGCGACAGTGGAAGAAATTCTTGACGTGGCGGCACGCGCGCCCAGCGGGACAAATATGCAGCCCTGGCGCGTCCATGCCATGGCCGGTGGCGCGCTGAAGGCGTTTTGCGATAGGGTGGAGGGCGATTTTCTGGCCGGCGGGGTGGGTCAGCAGCGCGAATACAAATATTACCCGGACGAATTTTTTGAACCCTATCTATCGCGCCGCCGACAGGTGGGGTTTGCCATGTACGACCTGCTCGACATCAGGCGCGGCGAGACCGAGAAAATGAAATTGCAGCATGCGCGAAATTTCCGGTTTTTCGACGCGCCGGTGGGAATAATCTGCACCATCGAAAAGCGGTTGAATGTTGGCAGCTGGCTGGATTATGGATTTTTCCTAGGCAATATCTGCGCCGCTGCGCGGGGACGCGGACTGGATACGATCCCGCAGGCGGCCTTCGCCAGCTTGCCCGATTCGGTGCGCGCGGCGCTGGGCCTGACGGAGCAGACGGGCATCGTCTGCGGCGTGGCGATCGGCTATGCGGACCGGGATGCAACGGTGAATCAGCTGTGCACGCCGCGCGCCCCAGCTAGTGAGTTTACCCATTTCACCGGATTTACCGGCTGATCACGGATCGCGCTCCGCCGGGGCCTGGGCCTGGGCCGGCAGAGTGCCCCAGTCGCGTTCCAATTGCACCCGTCGCGTCGCGCTCGTCAGTTCCGTAGGAGCAGAACGTGGGGGTCTATGCATGAAGGTGGTCCCGGTGGATAGGCGAAATATAAATCACTCCCTTGCGGGCGTACGGCGGATGCCGAGCCCGTGCCATGACCGACCATAAGCTGCTATGCCCCGACTATACGGGTGCGGAAACGCCCACAGCCAGCCTCAAGGGCTTGCGCGCCTATCTGGCCGAGGGAGACGCGTCGCCCTTGGAAGCTTTCTAGGTAAAGGTAAATATTCCCTCTCTTTCGGTCGTGCCTTGGCGGATTCAGGCTGGGCGCCCAATATGTGACACTGAACAAGATGACCCGAGGCATGATCCGATGATGCAGAATGGCGGCCAGTTTCGTTCCCTCTATCGCCACGGCTTCGCCCGGGTGGCGGCCTGCACCCATGTCAGCACCATCGCTGATCCCGATGCCAATGCGGCGTCGATCCTGGCGCTGGCGCGGGAGGTATCGGAAAAAGGCGCCGCGCTGGCGGTGTTTCCGGAACTCGCTCTGTCGACCTATGCGATCGACGATTTGCTTTTGCAGGACCCGTTGCTGGATGCGGTGGAAGTCGCCGCCGCGTGGTTGATCGCGGAGACCAACGAATTACTGCCGCTGCTGCTGGTGGGAGCGCCGCTGCGCTATCGGGGGCGGGTTTATAACTGCGCCCTGGCAATCCATCGCGGCCGGCTGCTGGGCGTGGTGCCGAAAATCCATTTGCCGAATTACCGGGAATTTTATGAGAAACGGCATTTCGCCAGCGGCGCCGGGATCATCGGGGCGGAGATTTCGGTGGGCGGCTATTCTGCGCCGTTCGGCACCGATCTGCTGTTCGCGGCGGAGGATTATCCCGCCCTGATCGCGCATGTGGAGGTTTGCGAGGATGTCTGGGTGCCGATCCCGCCCAGCGCGCAGGCGGCGCTGGCGGGGGCGACGGTGCTGGCCAATCTGTCGGCCTCCAACATCACCATTGGCAAGGCGGAGGTGCGCAACTTGCTGTCGCGTTCACAATCGGCGCGCTGTCTGGCGGCCTATCTCTATGCCGCCGCCGGGGCCGGCGAATCGAGCACCGATCTATCCTGGGACGGTCAAGCCTCGATCTTCGAGAATGGCCAGACCCTGGCGGAATCGGCTCGGTTTCCCGCAGGCGCGCAATACGCGATCGCCGATGTGGATCTGGACCTGATCCGCCAGGAACGCATGCGGATGGGAAGTTTTGACGATAACCGGCGCAATACGCTGCTAGCCAATTATCGGCGGGCGATTTTTACCTTGGACCCGCCGGATTTGGACCTGGGCCTGTTGCGCCCGGTGCCGCGCTTTCCCTTCGTGCCGGCTGATTCGGCACGCCTCGCGCAGGATTGTTACGAGGGCTACAATATCCAGGTCTCCGCCCTGATGCAGCGTATCACCGCGGCGGGGATCAAGCGGCTGGTGATTGGGATTTCGGGTGGGCTGGATTCCACCCAGGCGTTGCTGGTCGCGGCGCAGGCGATGGACCAGCTGGCCCGTCCGCGCGCCGATATTTTTGCTTATACAATGCCGGGATTCGCGACATCCGATCATACGAAGAACAACGCGCTGGCATTGATGCGGGCATTGGGTGTGAGGGTGGCGGAGTTGGATATCCGCCCGGCGGCGACTCAGATGCTGCGGGACATGGGGCATCCGTTTTCAGACGGTAAGCCGGTCTATGACGTGACGTTCGAGAATGTCCAGGCGGGATTGCGCACGGACTACTTGTTCCGCCTAGCCAATCAGCATGACGGCATCGTACTGGGAACCGGCGATCTTTCGGAACTGGCGCTGGGCTGGTGCACCTACGGCGTCGGTGATCAGATGTCGCATTACAATGTGAACGCGGGCGTGCCGAAAACTCTGATCCAGCATCTGATCCGTTGGGTGATCGCGCATGGCCATTTTCCCGCTCCTGCCTGCCGGATTTTGGAATCGATCCTGGACACGGAGATTTCGCCGGAGCTGGTGCCGGCCGGAGATGGGGAGGGGCCGCAAAGCACGGAGGCTCGCATCGGCCCCTACGCTTTGCAGGATTTTACCTTGTATCATGTGCTGCGGTACGGATTTCGCCCGTCCAAGATCGCCTTCCTGGCGGCGCATGCTTGGGAAGATGCCACGCGCGGCGCCTGGCCGCCGAATTTCCCCGATGACCGGCGCAAGGCTTATTCCCTGGCGGAAATCCGGCACTGGTTGGAGGTTTTTATTGATCGTTTCTTCGGCTTCAGCCAGTTCAAGCGCAGCGCGCTGCCGAACGGGCCGAAAGTGCTCGCTGGCGGCGCGCTGTCGCCGCGCGGCGACTGGCGGGCGCCATCGGATGGCAATGCGAAAATTTGGCTGGAGGAATTGCGCCGCAACGTGCCCGAACATTGACCTGACCGGCGGCGCCGCTATGGGCGGGCAGGCCAGGGAGTTACCCCAGGCCTGTCTCGCGTTCGAAAATTACTTAACCGAAGAAAACGAGGTCGGCACCAGAATTTCGTTGGTGACCTTGGTCAGCAGTGGGCCGTTGGCCTCGGTGCCGGCGCGGGCCTTGATCCAGTCGGGATCGGCCTGGAACTTGGCCCATTTGTCCTCGCGCTCTGCCAGCGATTCCCAGGCTACCATATAAGTGAGCGAATGATTGGAATCACCGATCAGGGTGGTCCAGAAGCCAGCCTGGCGGATGCCGTGCTTGTCCCACAGTTTCAGTGTGATTGTATCGAACCGCTTCATCAGGTCTGGCAGGCGGCCGGGCTGGCAGTGATAGATGCGAATTTCGTAGAGCATATGGTTTCCTCCTGGTTGGATGCTGCCGGAGGATGCGGCCTAGCGCGGCGATCGGCAAGGGATGGTTTGCGTGGGCGCGGGGCTCTGGGACGTTCGGCGCGGTTCGAGGGGGAATGGCGCATGGCGCCGGTGAGTAAGCGGGTCCTGGTGACGGGGGACGCAGGATTTTTTGGCTCGCATCCGTGCGAGCGGCTACCGCGCGACGGGTATGACGTTCTGTACGTAGACAATTACTTTACGGGCTGGAAGGATAATTTTGTGCATCTGCTGGACAATCGGCACTTCCAGGCTATGCGTCACGACGTCACTTTCCGCTCTACGTAGAGGTTGACAAAATTCATAACCTAACCCGGCTGGCCTCGCCCGTGCATTATCAGTGCTATCGGGAGCAGACGATAAAGACATCGGCGATCTCCGCCATTAAAATTCTTTGATTGGCGAAGCGCACCTGGCCTCCGATTTTCTATGCTTCCATTAGCGGGGCTTATGGTGACCCGACCGTGCATCCACAGACATAAGATTATCGCCGCAACGTCCATCCCCTGAGGCCATACACCTGCTACGATGAGGGTAATCGCTGCGCAGAAACGTTGTTGTTCGATTATCATCGCCAGCATGACCCCAAGGTCAAGGTGGCCTGTATTTTCGATACATATGGGCTACGCATGCACTGAATGATGAGTGGGTGGTGCCCAACTTCATCATGTAGGCGCTGCGCGGCGAGGACGTGGGTTGTATGGTGATAGCGGGCAGACGCGGACGTTCGGTTATGCGGACGGCCAGGCCGAAGACTTCGTGCGATTGATGGCGACAGACCAAAGTTTCCCCGGGCCCATCAATCTCGAAAATCCATAGAAAATTTCGGTGCGCACATTGGCGGAGCGGGTGATCGCGTTGACGGGGCGTCCTCACGATCATTTATCGGCCCTTTCTGACGAACAATCCGATCCAGCGCTATCCCGATATCGCGATAGCGCGGCGCATGCTGGATTGGGCGCTGACGGGGGCGCTGGATGACGGGCTACGACGGACGATCGAATATTTCTCCGCGCTGATCCGCGCGCGTGGGAATCAAGCGGCGGGTTGATCGACTGTAAAGCTGACCAGAAACTGGCCTTCCTGTACCTGATCGCCGGCCTCGCAGGCGATGGTTTCAACGGTGCCAGGGCCGGTGGCGGTGAGGCGAAACACCGTTTTCATTGCTTCCAGGATAACCAGCACGTCGCCGCGCGCGACAAGTTGGCCTGGCGTGGCAAGCACCTGCGTGACCTGCCCCGGTAAGGGCGCGACGAGGCGGGAACCAGCGTTGGACTCTTCCTCCGCGTGCAGGGTCGGGTCCGGTAAGGTAAAACGCCAGGTGCGACCCTGGTAGCGCAGAATAACGGTTTCGTCCGTGTGAGAAATGAAAGCAGTATGCCGCTGACCATCGAGTTGAACGGTGAAGGCATTGTTCCGGTAGGCGACGCACTCGGCACGCAATGCCGCGCTCCCCACCCGCGCGTGCCAGGTGTCACCACGGTTGATGATATGAACGGGATAGACGCCATCGTCCGTTCTTAAGTTAAACAAACGCTCGCGGGCGATATTGGGCCAATATTGATCCGTCGAGTGCCAGGGAGAGTGTGGATTGGGGGAGTGCGCGGCGGCTTCCGCGGCGTGGGCCTGCGCGATGGAAAATACACCAAGCGTGGCGAGAGC
>SHWN01000153.1 GCA_009693795.1 Acetobacteraceae bacterium | reverse complement strand
CGCCTTCATCGCCCGCCAACCCCTGGGGCGCTTCGCAACAGCAGAGGAAATCGCCGCCCTTGCCGTCTATCTTGCCAGCCCGGACTCAGCCTTCGTCACCGGCCAGGCCATCGTCATCGATGGCGGCTGGACCCTTTAATCGCAAGAAAGGAAACCACCATGAAACTTCTTCGTTACGGCGCCGCGGGCAGGGAATTGCCCGGCATTCTCGATACGGACGGCAATATCCGCGATCTGTCCGGCGTCATCAGCGATATCAATGGGGAAACATTATCGCCACGCTCCCTGCGCGATCTGGCGAAGATCGATCCCACCACCTTACCGAAAGTCAGCGGCCGCAAGCGGCTTGGCCCCTGCGTGGTGCGGCCGATGAATTTCGTCGCCATCGGGCTGAATTATTCCGATCACGCCAATGAAGTCGGCGCGCCAATCCCGAAAGAACCCATCATCTTCTTCAAAGCTGCCTCCTCATATTGCGGCCCGAATGACGACGTCAAAATCCCTCGCGGTTCGAAAAAAACCGACTGGGAACTGGAACTCGGCATCGTCATCGGCACCAAAGCGAATTACGTGCCGCTCGATAAAGCCATGAACCACGTCGCCGGCTATTGCATCGTCAACGATGTCAGCGAACGCGAATATCAATTGGAACGCGGCGGTACCTGGGATAAAGGCAAAGGCTGCGACACGTTCGGCCCCACCGGCCCATGGATGGTCACCAAGGACGAAATCAAAGACCCGCAAAATCTCGATATGTGGCTCGCCGTCAACGGAAAAAAGCGGCAAAACGGTAATACCAAAACAATGATCTTCGGTGTGGAGAAAATCGTCTCCTACGTCAGCCACTTCATTACCTTGCAACCCGGCGACGTCATCACCACCGGCACCCCACCCGGCGTCGCCGCCGGCATGAAACCCAAACCCATCTTCCTGAAACCCGGCGACGAAATGCACCTCTGGATAGCCGGCCTCGGCGAACAGCGCCAAAAGCTGGTGGCGGCGTGAAGGAAGGCCTGGGGCTCTGCCCCTGGACCCCCACTAAGAGGCGACACCCTTTAGTGGGGGTCCAGGGGGCAAAACCCTCTGGCCTTTCTTTACTGCGCTGCCGCCGCTGACATCCATGGCGTCAGGCCGATAAAGTAGCGGGCGACCAGCTCGTGGGTGGACATAGCGTCGCGTTCGTTAGCGCCTATATCGCGGATTTCAATTTGTCCACCGGCCTTGCGGTAATTAGCGATAAAGCGTTCCGGTTCGTTGGCATCAACGGGCGTGTCCGTATCGCGATAATCATGCATGAAGTCCGGCCGGCTCTGGACCCAGAGCGTCGGTGGCAGCAGGACTTTCTCGCCTTTTTCCAGAATCAGCATCGGATTGCCGTCGATCATGTTTTCGTCGTTCTTCCAGAACGTCGTCTGGCGTTCGGCGATATCGGTATATTGCGGCGGGATGGTGCCGGCGGCACGATGACGTAGTAAATGTCGATAGCGCGACAGCGGATTGATCACCGGCCAAGTCATAACGATGTTATGCACAGTCGCGTCCACATTAGACGAACCGGCTGGCAAGGGGATGGCGGCATAGCGTGCATCGTTCGGCCGCATCGCCGCCAGCATCGCCAAATGCCCACCGCTGGATTGTCCGGTCAGACTGACCCAATCTGGCCGGATGTTTAATTTTTTCGCATTCGCCTTCACCCAGCGCACGGCATAGTTAATATCCACCAGCGCCGCTGGATAACCGCTATCGCCATCGCGGAAATCAAGGCCAATGGCGAGAATTCCATGTTGCGCCATCACCTCGTCGCGCGCCTTGCATTCTTCCAACGTGCCCTTGCTCCAGGCACCGCCATGCAGATCGATCACCGCCGGAAACGGCCCGGCGCCACTGGGTCGATAAACCCGCAACATCAGGCCGCGATCGCCATGGCGGAGATATTCGATGTTCTCAGTCGTGAACGTGTGGTTCGCAGGCATATCCGCATCCTCCGTTCGTAGGGTTGATTTTTTGGGGTTCGATTAAGGCAGATCCAGTCGCACCGCGATCGCCGCGCTGGCGATGACGGCCGTGTCGTCGCGATCATCATCGAGCACATCCAGTCCGCCTCGCACAGCTTTCACCGTGACCTTGCCATAGGGCAGGCTAGCCTGCACCTTGGCGATGTCCACCATTTCTGGTTTTTGCACGCCGATTGTCACATCCACCAGCATATCGGCAGCCTTGATATTCAATGTACGCAGCATCGCCAGAGAGCTGTGGTGCAATGCATCCTGCACCGCACGCATAGCCGCCTTAGTATAATCCCCCCCATGCAGATCATTGCCGGTGCCGAGTTCCAAAATCACGCGCTTGATAGTCATGCTCGGCGCTCCTTACGGCAAATCTAGCCGCACGATGGCGGCGGCCTGGGCGATGACGGTCGAGGACGTGCCTTCATCGTTGAAAATCTCCAACCCGCCTTCCACCACGGCGACGGTTCCAGTACCATGCGGCAGGATTGCCAGAACTTCTGCCTTGTTCACCAGATCGGGCTTCGGCACACCGATCCTCACCTCCACCACCATCGAATCCGTGTCCTTACCCAGCGCGGCCGCGATGCTGAGCGAATTATGCCACAGCGCATCGCGCAACGCCCGAACGGCGGCCTTCGTATAGTCGGCGCCGCGAATATCGGTGCCCATGCCGATTTCCAGCGCCACCCGTTTCATTGCCATATTTTTGCCGGCCCCTTTTCTGCGCCGCACGGCGAGATTTCCGTCAGTCTAGGCACAATAGCACCCGCCGTCACGCTCACCGTCCCTTGAAGCCACGCGGCTTGCGCTTTTCCTTAAAGGCGGTGGCGGCCTCGCGGAAATCCTCCGTCAAATAAAGTTTCAACGGCGCCGCCTGGAAATAGGCCTCGCTGGTCATCCGGCTCATCATCCAGCGCCGGGTGCGCACGCTGGCGCGCACGGAAAGCGGCGGATTGGCGGCCACGGCCTCGGCCAGTTCCCGCGCCACCGCCATATGCGTCCCCGCCGTCGCCACCCTGTTGATGACATTCGCAGCCAACGCCTCCTCGGCGGTGAAATAGCGTCCGGTCAACACCACCTCATCGCCAAACGCCCCGGCGCCACGAAAATGAAACTGCGCCCAGTGCCGTGCCCCACCCAGGCCACGCGATGTTTCGGTCAACTGAAATTTCGTCCCCGCCTCGGCCACGATCAAATCGCAATCCAGCGTAATCCCCAGGGATAGCCCCAGCACATAGCCGTGCACGCAGGCAATCACCGGCTTCCAGTTCACCGCATGGGTCAGCAGATCGGTGGAATTGGCGCCAAATCCCTGCGGCCCACCCAACTGCTCGAACTCCTCGCGGGAGCGCAACTGGCGCTGATGCACATCCGCCCCGGTGGAAAATGCCCGCCCCCGGCCGCAGATGATGGCGACATGAGCCTCCGGGTCCGTATCGAAGCGACGCATGGCGGCGAGCAACTCACGCACCATTTCGTCACTCACGGCATTCAGCTTCTCCGGCCGGTTCATCGCGATGGTCGCGATATGGTCGCGACATTCGTATTGAACCAGATGGCCGGACTCCAATGTGGACATTTCCGTTGCGGACATTTTTGCCTCATTGCTCTCTGCCCTCTATGCTTGTCCGGGAGCCGGAGCGGCGCAAGAGACCCCGGGTTGGCATCCCCCGCCTCACTACCGCTATAATTATGGAAAATCACTGCCCACCCAACGAGGAAACCGCTGCAGCATGGCCAAGCCCGACTGGGAAATCCCGCCCAATTTGCAACCTGATCCGGGCGATTACTCGTTCGATCTGGACCGCGCACTCAGCGCCGTGGTCAGCCTCCGGAGCTTCGTGCCGGACGACGCCTTCACGGCCAACACCCTTGGCACCGAGCGCGGCGGCTCCGGCGTAGTGATCCGCGAATCCGGCCTGATCGCCACCATTGGCTATCTGATCACGGAAGCGGAAACCATCTGGATCAACACCAATGATGGCCGCGCGATCCCGGGCCACGCCTTGGCCGTCGATCAAGAAACCGGTTTTGGTCTCGTCCAGGCGCTGGGCAAGCTGAATCTACCGGCATTGGAATTTGGCGATTCGGACCGTCTAAAAATCGGCGACGCCGCGATCCTCGCCGCGGGCGGGGGGCGCCATCATGCCATCGAGAACAAATTGGTCGGCCGGCAGGAATTCGCCGGCTATTGGGAATATGTGCTGGACGACGCCTTCTACACCGCCCCCGCGCATCCATTCTGGGGCGGCACCGGGCTGATCGGCCCCGACGGCAAATTCTGTGGCACCGGTTCGCTGATCCTCCAGCAAGGCGACGGCAAGGGAAAGCGGCTGAATATGAACATGGTGGTGCCCGTGGGTATGCTGCCGCCAATCATGTCGGACCTGCTGACCTATGGCAGGGTGAACCGCCCAGCCCGCCCCTGGCTCGGCATGTATGCCGCGGAAAGCGACGACGCGATTTTAGTCGGCGGCGTCGCCGATGGCGGTCCGGCGGAACGCGCCGGCGTGCATAGCGGCGACCGCATCATCGCCGTGGGGAATGAGGAAATCACCGACCTCGGCGGCCTCTGGCGCCGCATCTGGGCCAGCGGCAGCGCCGGCGCCGAAGTGCGGCTACGCCTGGCGCGCGAGAACAGCGTGTTCGGCGTCTCCATCCGCTCCACCGATCGCACGAGTTTTCTGAAAACCCCAAAGCTACACTGATGGGCGCGCTGAAGGCCGTCTTGCTGCCAGTCACGCCCTATCAGCAAAATACTACACTTCTTTGGGACGAGGCGACCAAACAGGCGGTCGTGATTGATCCGGGCGGCGAGGTGCCGCGCATCCTCGCCGCGATCGACCAGCTTGGCCTGAACGTAGCAACCATTCTGCTCACCCATGGCCATATGGACCATGCGGGCGGGGCGGATGAATTGCGCGCGGCCCTGCGCGACCGCGTCGGCGATCCCGCCGCGGCACCCATCGTCGGGCCCGATTCCCTCGATGAATTTCTGCTCGCCAACCTTGCCCGCCAAGGTGCAGCCACGGGGCTGAACGAGGCCCGCAACGTACAACCCGATCGCTGGCTAAGCGAAGGCGACATCGTGCAGGTCGGCGAACACAAATTCCAGGTGCTACACTGCCCCGGCCACACACCCGGCCATGTGGTCTTCGTCAACACCGACGCCCGCGTGGCCATCGTCGGAGACGTGCTGTTCCAGGGCTCCGTCGGACGCACCGATTTTCCCTATGGCGACCATAATGCGCTTATCCACGCCATCAAGACCAAACTTTTGCCCCTCGGCGACGATATCGGCTTTGCATGCGGCCATGGGCCGGGGTCCAGCTTCGGGCAAGAACGGCTGAACAATCCATTCCTGCAAAGCTGATGGGAAAGCAGGTCGGGGGCTTTGCCCCCGAATTCCCACCAAGGGCATACCCTTAGAGCCTGTCCGTTGGGGTCCCGCTTAGCGGGGTTCGGGGCAGCGCCCCGATTTCCCTTCCACGCCCTACGCCGCGTGCAACTGCACAAAAAAAGTCGAAACCTGGCCGGACAGCGTCTCCGCCTACCACGGTAATTCCCCTGCCGCGCCGGTTTCATTCGCCGCCGGCGACACGCCGGAGATATCGGATGTCACCTCCTGCGTCCCGGACGCCACCTGCTGCACGCTGCGCGCGATTTCCGCCGTTGCGCCCCCTGTTCCTCAACCGCAGCCGCGATGAAGCAGGCAATCCGCAAAACCTCGTCAATCGTGCCGACAATCCCCTTGACTGCCGCCACCGCTTCCTAGATCAAAAACTGGATTTGTATAATTTGCTAGCTGATTTCCTCCGTCGCTTTCGCCGTCTGCCCAGCCAAGCTTTTCACTTCAGAAGCAACCCCCCAAACCCCTTGCCCGTATCACCGGCACGCGCCGCTTCAATGGTGGCGTTCAGCACCAGCAAATTACGCCCGATG
>SHWN01000152.1 GCA_009693795.1 Acetobacteraceae bacterium | reverse complement strand
ATGGAGAGGATCTGCGGAATGACGTCGCCGGCGCGTTGCAAGATGACGGTGTCGCCGATGCGGATGTCCTTGCGGGCGATTTCATCTTCATTATGGAGGCTGGCGCGGGAGACGAGCACACCGCCGACATTGACGGGTTGCAGTTCGGCGACTGGGGTTAGGGCGCCGGTGCGGCCGACCTGGATATGAATGGCTTTTAATAATGTGGAGGCTTGTTCGGCGGGGAATTTCCAGGCGATGGCCCAGCGCGGGGCCCGGCCAACGAAGCCGAGGCGGCGTTGAAAACTTAAGTTATCGAGTTTGTAGACAACGCCGTCGATATCATAGGGAAGCGTGGCACGCATATTGGACAAGCGTGCCTGGTTAGCAGCGACAAAAGATTCATTGGTGAGATGCACGGAGAGGTCGCTGACGGCAAAGCCCCAATCGCGCAGGCGTAACAAAAAATCCCAATGAGAGGTGGCGATGTTTTGACTTGCCTCGCCCATGGCATAGGCGAAGAGGGAGAGCGGGCGCGCGGCGGTGATGCGCGCGTCCAGTTGGCGGAGGCTGCCGGCGGCGGCGTTGCGGGGGTTGGCGAAGATTTTTTCGCCCGCCTGTTCCTGTGCCCTGTTCAGGGCGAGAAAGTTGGATTTGGTCATGAACACTTCGCCGCGTATTTCGATGAAGTCTGGCGCGTGGCCTGGAAGTTTTACCGGTGCGGTGTGGATGGTGCGGATATTGTCGGTCACGTCCTCGCCTTCGCTACCGTCACCACGCGTGGCGGCGCGGGTGAGGGTGCCGTGTTCATAGGTGAGGCTGATGGAGAGGCCGTCGATTTTTGGCTCGCCCACAAAGGCCAATGGAGTGGCGGCATCGAGGCCGAGAAAGCGGTGGATGCGAGCGGAGAATTCGGAAAATTCTTCTGTGTCGAACGCGTTGTCCAGCGAGAGCATCGGCACACGGTGGCGGACCTTGGCGAAGCCGTGCCCCGGTACATTGCCGATACGAAGGGAAGGGGAGTCGGCACGGAGCAGATGTGGGAAGCGCACTTCAAGCGTGGCATTGCGTTGGCGCAGGGCGTCGTACTCGGCATCGCTGATCAGTGGGGTGTCGTGGCGGTGATAGGCTTCATCGTGGCGGGCGATTTCTGCCGCGAGATGCGCGAGTTCTGCCGCTGTATCCGCTTCTGGTGAGTTTTCGATGAATGGCGGTTTTCTCATGTACGTAAGCCCAGAAGATCATCGGCGGCGGCGCGGGCCGCATCGGTGATGGTTTCGCCGGCGAGCATGCGGGCGATTTCCTCGCGTCGGGCCTGGTGGTCCAGCGCGGTGACGTCGGTGGCGGCACGACCCTTGGCGGTGGTGGTCTTGGCGACGCGCAGATGGGCCGCACCGCGCGCCGCGACCTGGGGGCTGTGGGTGACGACTAGCACCTGCACGCCGTTGGCCACGCGCGCAAGACGGTCGCCAACCGCTGCGGCGGTGGCGCCGCCGATGCCGGAATCCACTTCGTCGAATACCAGGGTGGGAACGGTGGAGCCCGTGGAGAGTACCACTTTCAGGGCCAGCATGAGGCGGGAAAGCTCACCGCCGGAGGCTATTTTGGCGAGTGGGCCGGGTTCCTGGCCTGGATTGGTGGCGATCAGGAAGCAGACTTGATCGGCGCCGTTGGGGCCCCAATCAGGTTCGGTTAATGTGGAGAATGCGACCGCGAAGCGGGCTTTTTCCAGGCGTAATGGCTGCAATTCTTTTGCCACGGCGCGTTCGAGTTTGCTCGCGACAGACTTACGTGCGGCGGAGAGCGCGGTTGCGGCTGTGATATAGGTTTCGCGCGCTTGCCTAGCGGCTTGTTCGAGGTCGGAGATTTCTGCGGTCGATGTATCGATGGCGGCCAGGCGCGTGCGCAAGGCGGTGAGAAAGGCAGAAAGCTCCACCACGGCGACGCCGTGTTTGCGTGCGGCGGCGCGTAGGGAGAACAGGCGTTCTTCTGTCCGTTCCAGCCGGCGGGGGTCGGCTTCCGCGTCTTGTGCGAGGCGGGCGAGGAGGGTTTCGGCCTCGGCGAGGGATTCTTCTGCGCGGTCCAGCGCTGCCATGGCGGGGGCGGCCGGGTTGTTCTGCTCGGCGGTTGGGGATAGGCGCTGCATGGCGCGGGTGGCGGCGCGCAGGGCGGCGGCGGGGCCGGCGGAGCGGCGGTCGCGCGGGGTGAGTTCGGCGAGGGCGGCGACGATGGCCTCCGCGCGGCGTTCGCCTTGTTGTAGGCGTTGGCGTTCATCGGCGAGGGCTTGTTCCTCGCCGTCTTGAGGAGAGAGATCGGATAATTCGCTGACGGTGTGACGGAGCCATTCCTCGTCGCGTTGGGCGGCCGCGATTGCTTCGCGCGCGGTGGCCAGAGCAGTTTGCGCGGCGCGCCAGCCGCGCCATGCGGTGGACATATTGTTGCGTAATGCTGAGGCGACGCCATAGGCATCCAGCAGGGCGGCATGTGTGGCGGGATCGGCGAGGCCCATCTGTTCATGTTGGCCTTGCATTTCGACCAGCAGGGCGCCGGCCTGACGGAGTAGTGCGACGCCAATGGGCTGGTCGTTGAGGAAGGCGCGCGAGCGGCCATCCTTGCCGATGATGCGGCGGAGGACGATGTCTTCTTCCGCGTTCAGGCCCTGTTCGGTCAGTAATGTTAAGATCGGATGGCCTGGCGGCGGGGCGAAGCCGACGGTGACACTGGCCTGCTGGGCGCCGGCGCGCAGCAGGCCCGCCTCGGCCCGCGCGCCGAGTGCCAGGCTGAGACTATCGAGCAGAATGGATTTACCGGCGCCGGTTTCGCCGGTGAGGACGGTGAGGCCGGGACCGAAGGTGAGATCCAGCCGCTCGATCAGCACCACGTCGCGGATCGAGAGGACGGTGAGCATGGCGCGTGCGCGGCTGTCTAGAAGATCGAGCGGAAGGTGCGCGACAAAAAGCCCGGTTTGGCCGGGGCCACGCCTTCGACAGGACGCACCTCGCCAGCTTCCAGCATCTGGTTATAGCTCTCGGCATACCATTCATTGCCCGGATAATTATGGCCGAGCACGGCGGCTGTTTTTTTCGCCAGATCGCGTAGGCCGAGGAGGAGATAAATTTCCGTCATCCGGTGCTGGGCTTCAGGGACGTGGTTGGTGGTTTGGTATTCATCCACCACGCGCTGAAAGCGGCCGATGGCGGCGGAATAGAGGCGTTGCTTTTCATACCAGCGCCCAACACTCATTTCGTGGCCGGCCAGATGGTCGCGCCCGAGATCGATCTTCAGGCGGGCGTCGCGGGCATAGGCGCTGTTGGGGAAGCGGTTCACCACTTCCTGCAGGGCGGTGATGGCTTCTTCTGTCGCTTTCTGGTCGCGCTGCACGTCGGAGATTTGTTCGTAGTAGTTGAGGGCGCGCAAATAATAGGCGTAGGAAACGTCGCGGTGCGCGGGGTGAAGTTGGATGAAGCGGTCCAGAATGCCGATGCCTTCCAGATACTGGTTTTGTAAATATTGCGCATAGCCCTGCATCAGCCGCGCGCTGACCGCCCAGGAGGAATAGGGGTAGGTCTGCTCCACCAGATCAAACATCATGGTGGCGGCCTTGTAACGCTTGGCGTTCAGGGCATCGACGCCGTTATTGTAGAGTTCTTCCACAGAGATCTTGGTGGGATCGAAGTTTTGCTGCAGATCGCTGTGGCGCCCGGTCCAGCTGCGGACCGTGTCGCAGCCGCTGACGGCGAGCCCGAGGGCGAGGAGGACGCCTAGGGGTAGAACGGCGCGGATGGCGTGCGGGAGGCGGCTGGCGGAGGTCCTAATCATCGTCGAATCCTTGAATGGCGAGGGACCTATAGCATGGCGGCCCGGTTTGACGAAGCTGGGGGTGGGGCGAGGTACGGCAGAGGGGGTATGTCTGACCGCTGGCCTCGGCGGCCGCACGGAGTGCGACACCCATGGTCTGCTTGGTTGGGATAGGCAGGAAACCGCCGCGTATGACGCCGTCGGGGCTTTGTTGCGCCGCATTGTGTGCGGCCCCGGCATCGATGAGCCGATCACCACGGTCGTTGCCGCGGGGACCACGACCTATCACCATCAGGATGGCATGGCTCCGTTATCGCGCTGTCCAATGCGTCGACTGTCGTTACCGCGACCTTCGCGCATGGTACGTATGGGGAGACCCCGAACCCGGCTGGGACGGCGTATCGCTATACCGGGCGGCGGATCGACCCCGACACGGGGCTCTATAACTATCGTGTCCGGTATTATTTCCCCAATCTCGTGCAGTTCATGCAGACTGATCCGACCGGATACCAGGGGGCAATATGTATGCGTAAGTGGGGAATAGTCTGACTTTCCTAAGGGATCCTTTGGGGCTGCAGCCCAACGTGCTTAGTGGGAATGGGAATAGCGCCTTCCAGGTAGCAGTATGCACCACGTGTATCAACAATGCGGCAACAGATGCAATTTTCGCAACGGACGATGATCCACTAGCGGGTTAGCTTTGACATTTGTGTCCTGAGCCGTTCGATGAATCCTGCCCGGGTTTCCTAGCTTCGCAGAAGCGTAAACTCTGACCGCTTGATGGACGTGCGGATACGCTCAAGATCACGATGTATGCCGAGGAATGTGGCGACGGCAGAAAATGTTCGGATCGGCTGGCCAAGCATATCCTCACATCGAACAATGAGGACGGACTTCGATGGCGTGCGCGTCCAGCTGGTGACATTCTCGGACTAGGACCGAAAATTTTCTGTGATCCCCATCTCGTCATTACCGACAATCAGCCGGGGCGTGTTCATCATCTCAATGGTCGTATCAAACGCCGCTTGGCGTGGTGGGCGTAGGAGACGGCGATGCGCAGGGATGGCGCAGCAGATAGATCGTGCCCGTGGTAACGGTGGATCGATCAGTGCCACGCCGTCCTCCATCACCAGGGCAGAATGCGCTTTAGCGGATTGCGCTCGTGCTAAGCTTCCTTATCGGTGGCAAGGGAAACATTGAATGTGTTGGCGGAGGGCTGATCGGTCATATTGATTTAACTTCATAACCGTTGGAGATTGTTATGCGAGGGGGCCTCTGTCGCGCTGGAAAATGCCGACCGGGGGTGTGGGACACGCCCCCGGTCGGACATGTCGTGATCAGACGTGCTTCAGCACATCCTCGGCGGAAGAAATGCCGAACTGTCCAGCCGGTTCTACCGCCAGATGGGTGACTTTTCCATCTTGCGCGACTAGGGCAAAACGCTGGCTGCGGACGCCCATGCCGCGGGCGACGAGGTCGAGTTCGAGGCCCAGCGCCTTGGCGAAGGCGGCGGAGCCGTCAGCCAGCATCGAGACCTTGCCGTCCGTACTCTGATCCTTGCCCCAGGCGCCCATAACGAAGGCGTCGTTGACGGAGATGCAGGCGACGGTGTCCACGCCCTTCGCCTTGAAGGCGTCGGCGCTCTGGACGAAGCCTGGCAAATGCTTGGCGGAGCAGGTGGGGGTGAAGGCCCCCGGCACCGCGAACAGCACGACTTTCTTGCCCTTGAAGAGCTCGTCGGTGGAGGTCTCCTTCGGGCCGTCCTTGGTGCCCTGCATTAGTTTCATGGACGGAATGGTGTCGCCAACCTTGATGGTCATGAGCAGCCTCGCTCCCTTAATGTGTGTGCCGGCCGGTTGCCAGTGGCCGATGCGGAAATCCTAGCCGGAACCGCCCTGGGTGTCACGTGGGTTGCAGACTCTCGCCCGGCACCCCAAATTCGCGGGATGGGACAGGATGCCAATGACCACTCGCTGACGGGCCAGCTTCTCATTGCTATGCCGGCGATGGAGGATCCGAATTTTGTTCAGAGCGTGGTATATCTCTGTGCCCATTCAGTGGATGGGGCGATGGGGATTGTTATCAACCGGCCGCTGCGCCGGCCCAGTTTTTCCGAGCTGCTGCGTCAGCTGGATCTTGCCCCGGTGCCGCCAAGGCGTGACATCCGGTTGATCAAGGGGGGGCCGGTGGAGCATGGCCGTGGCTTC
>SHWN01000151.1 GCA_009693795.1 Acetobacteraceae bacterium | reverse complement strand
GCAGCTCGCGCAGATGCGTGCAGCCATGCGTGGGGCCGATGCGTTCGCCCGCGGCGCGGAGGAAGCCCTTGCCGATTTTTAGGCCCTGGAGGCGCTCAAAACTGGGCGCGGCGTGCGGGCACATCAGGTAGGGGCCAGCCTCTGTTGAGGCTTCCGACGCAACGATCTCCATATCGTTGTTGATCGTCAGCCTCAGCAGCATGTGATGCAGTTTTTCACCGGGCGCGACATAGCCACGATGGTGATTGGGAAAGCCATAGGTCTTGGTGTCCACCAGTTCGGCTTCAATATCGTAAAGGCCGTCTTCGCGCTGGTAGCCGTGGATGGTGATGGCGCGCGTATGCTGGAGTTCACGCGGTTGCGGCGCTGAAAGGGGCATGAAGGCCTCGGGTTACGCGTCGCAGCCGGCGTCGCGGAGAAGGGAGGTGACGGCATCGGTGATGACATCGCCGGTAGTAAAGGCCTGGCCGATGCCGCGCGCCAACACGAATTTCAGGTCGCCGTCGCGCACCTTCTTATCGCGCCGCATATGGCCGATCAAGGTGGCGGCGGAGAAGCGGCGGTTGAGGGTAGCAATGTCCGCCGGCAACCCGACCTGGGCGATATGGGCGACCACGCGTTCCGCATCAGATTCGGGGCATAAATCCAGCCGGGCGGAAAGACGGAAGGCGAGGCCCAACCCCACCGCCACTGCTTCCCCATGCAGCAAGCCGCCACCATAGGCATATTCGGCTTCCAGGGCATGGGCAAAGGTGTGGCCGAGATTCAGCAAGGCTCGTCCGTCATTAGGTTTTTCCTCACGCTCGTCATCGCCCACCACGGCCGCCTTGAAGGCACAGGCGCGCAGGATGGCCTCGGCTTGCGCGTCGCGATCTCCGCCGATCAGCGCGGCGCCATGCGCCTCGCACCAATTGAAGAACGCCGCATCGCCGATCAGCCCGACCTTGGCGATCTCCGCATAGCCCGCGCGCAGTTCACGCAACGGCAGGCTGGCGAGCGTGGAAGTATCGGCCAGCACCATGCGCGGCTGATAAAACACCCCCGCCAGGTTCTTGCCGCGCGCCGTGTTCACGCCGGTCTTGCCGCCCACGGAACTATCAACCTGAGACAGCAACGTCGTCGGCACCTGCACGAAGGGCAATCCGCGCAAGGTTGTCGCCGCCGCAAAGCCCGCCAGATCGCCTACCACGCCACCGCCCAGCGCGATCACCGCCGTACGCCGCTCCACCCTGGCTTCCAGCAATTGGTCGACGATGCGACCATAGGTCTCCAATGTTTTCGACGCCTCGCCGGCCGGCACCGTGATCGATTGCGCGGTAATTCCGGTTTCCGCGAGGCCCGCCATCAAAGCCGCCAGATGCAGCCGCTCCACGTTGGAATCGGTTATCACCACCGCCCGCTTCTGCTCCAGTACCGGCGCCAGAAACGCCCCCGCGCGCGATAGCAATCCATCGCCGATCACCACATCATATTCGGTGGTGGAAAGTAGGACACGTAGCTGCCGCGCCGGCCGCCAGTTCAGCAGTGCGTCTAACACCAGCCCGGTCGTCGTCTCCTGACTGTCATCGCCGCAATCGACGATCACGTCCGCCTCGGCGTAGACCGGATAACGTGTACCCATCAGCCGCTGCATGATTTCTGCCGGATCCCCACCATGCAACATCGGCCGGTTATCGCGCAGCGCCACGCGCCGCAGCAGGGTCGGCAACTGACAGCGCAGCCACACGCAGACACCCTCGGCGCGGACCGCCGCGCGCGTCTCGGCATCCATATAGGCCCCGCCGCCCGTCGCTAGCACGATCGGATCTTCGGAGAGCAGCCGGCGGATCACCCGGCGTTCGCCATCGCGGAACTCCTTCTCGCCATACCGAGAAAAAATCTCCGGGATGGTGCAGCCCGCCGCCAGCTCGATCTCGGTATCCGCATCGCGGAACAGCAGCCCCAGCCGCCCGGCCAGCCGCCGCCCGATGGAGGTTTTCCCCGCCCCCATCAAGCCTACGAGAACAATACTACGCCCCGCCAATGCCGGATTGGCGGCGGCGGATGAGGATACCGCGCCGGGCAGCCCCGGCTCACTCAAGCTTATGTTGCGTGTCATGGCGGTGGAGGCTAGCACAGCCACCATGGTGCTAGCCAAATGGCTGGTCCGCGCGAGTCGCACCCGGGAGCCAGATGGGCCGCATTCTCCTTATTGTCGTTGCCGTCATCGCCGTCGCATTGGGTGCGGGGTTTGTCTATCTCGGTGCCTTTCCGCCAGACCCGCCGACGCGGGAAATCCAGCGCACCTTGCCGAATGACCGCTTCCAGAACCGATGAATCGGCATCTGGAATCGTTTTTGGAAATGCTGGCCGCCGAACGTGGCGCCGCACGCAACACACTGTTTGCCTACCAAAGCGACCTCGAAGATTTTTCTGCCTTTGCCACCATCCATCGCTGCGCACCCGAGGCGGCTGATCCCGCCCTGCTGCAAGCCTACATGACCAGCCTGCACAGCGCCGGCCTCACGGCCCGTACTGCTGCCCGCCGGCTTTCCGCGCTGCGCCAGTTCCAACGTTTTTTACTCCGAGAGAAAATCCGCGCGGATGACCCGACTCAACTGCTTGACAGTCCGCGCCTGCCGACATCGTTACCGAAATATCTTTCCGAGTCAGATGTCGACACTCTCCTCGCCGCCGCTGCCGCCCATGAAGGCCGCCAGGGTGCCATCGCGCGCGCCGCGTTGGAAATTCTTTACGCCACAGGGCTGCGCGTTTCGGAACTGTTAAACATACCACGCAAGGCTTTGTCCGGAGATGCCGAATTTTTACTCGTGCGCGGCAAAGGTGGGCGCGAACGCATCGTCCCCCTTTCGGCCGCCTCAAAAGCGGCCGCCGGCATCCTGGCGAGCACGCAAAACAACGGCACATGGCTCTTCCCCGGCCGGAATCCCAACCGCCCAATGACTCGCCAAGGCTTCGCGCTTTTACTTAAGAAGATCACCCTGGAATCCGGCCTCGATCCCGCACGCGTCTCGCCGCATGTGCTGCGTCATTCCTTCGCCTCGCATCTCCTCGCACGCGGCGCCGATCTGCGCAGCCTGCAACTCCTTCTGGGTCACGCCGATATCTCCACCACACAGATTTATACCCATGTGCTGGCGGAACGGTTGCAGAAATTAGTGGAAGCTCATCACCCGCTGGCAAATTCGTAGCTCACGCCGTCTTTTCCGCCACTACGCAAAGCTCCTTCGCCATCGCCTCCCGCATCAAGAATTTCTGCATTTTTCCTGTCACCGTCATGGGATATTCATCCACAAACTTAATGTGACGCGGCACCTTGTAATGCGCGATCTGCCCGGCGCAGAAGGCTTTCACCTCATCCGCCGTCAACACCTCCTGACTGCGGATCTTAATCCAGGCGCAAAGTTCTTCGCCGAACCGTGCGTCCGGCACGCCGAAAACCTGCACTTCCTCGATCTTTGGGTGGCGGTAGAGGAATTCCTCCACTTCGCGCGGGTAAATATTTTCACCACCCCTGATCACCATGTCCTTGATCCGGCCGACAATATTACAGAAGCCTTCCGCGTCAATCACCGCCAAATCTCCCGTGTGCATCCAGCGCGCCGGATCAATCGCCTGTGCCGTCCGCTCCGCATCCTCCCAGTAGCCCAGCATCACCGCGTAGCCGCGCGTGCAAAGCTCCCCGGACACCCCACGCGGCACGATTTTTCCGTCCCCATCGACGATCTTCACTTCCAGATGCGGATGCACCCGCCCCACGGTGGAAACCCGCCGTTCCAGAGGGTCCTCGATACTGGTCTGAAAACTAGCGGGACTGGTCTCCGTCATCCCATAGGCAATAGTGATCTCACTCAGATGCATTTGGCTAACAGCACGCCTCATCACCTCAATCGGGCATGGCGCGCCGGCCATGATTCCGGTGCGCAGGGATGACAGATCAAACGCCAAAAAATCCGGATGCTCCATCTGCGCGATGAACATGGTCGGCACGCCATGCAACCCCGTACAACGCTCCTCCGCCACCGTCTGCAATGTGGCAAGCGGATCAAACCCCTCACCCGGAAACACCATCGCCGCGCCATGCGTGGTGCAGGCCAAGGCCCCCAATACCATGCCAAAGCAATGATACATGGGCACCGGGATGCATAATTTATCGTCCGGTGTCAGTCGCATCGCCGCGCCCACGAAATAGCCGTTATTCAGAATATTGTGATGCGTCAGAGTTGCTCCCTTCGGCGCCCCCGTCGTGCCGGACGTAAATTGAATGTTAATAGGATCATCGAATTGTAGACTGCCGGCAAGTTCTACCAATTGCACGCGCTGCGCCACCCCACCCATAGCATACACGTCGTTGAACGCGATCATCCCCGGCAATGGCGCATCGGAAATCTCCATCACCATCTCCAATGCCGGCAATTTGGCCGCTCGCAATCGCCCCGGTGCACCAAGCGAAATCTCCGGCGCCAGCTTATTGATCATCCCGACATAATCAGATGTTTTGAACCGCGTCGCCGTTATCAATGCCCGGCAGCCTACTTTATTCAGCACATATTCCAGTTCCGCCAGGCGGTAAGCCGGATTGATATTGACCAGCGTGAGCCCCGCCTTCGCGGTGGCATATTGCGTCACCACCCATTCGGCATTGTTGGGAGACCAGATTCCCACCCGATCCCCCGGCGCCAGCCCCAGCGCCAGTAGCCCAGCCGCCAACGCATCCACCTTCGCGCCGAGCTCCGCATAGCTCCACCGGACCGCTTGCTGACGCACGATCAGCGCTGTCCGATCCCCCCATTGCGCGACGGCGCGATCAAAATTCTTGCCAATCGTCTCCCCGAGCAAGGGAATATCCGTCAACCCGTTCACATAACTCAGCGCCGCGTCGGTCATTCTGTTATCTTCCTCCATCCTCCGCCTTGGCTTGCGGCCTTAGATCGGCAATATAGCCACACGACAAAAATTTCACACCCAACCGATGGCTGGCATGAACACCATCCTCAACCGCCTTCCCGGCCTCAATTTCGATCTCGGCGAAACCGCGGATATGCTGCGCGACCAGGTGGAAGCCTTCGCCGCCAATGAAATCGCCCCACGCGCCGCTGCCATCGATCGCGACAATGAGTTCCCCGCCGATCTGTGGCGTAAATTCGGCGCACTTGGCGTGCTCGGTATCACAGTGGAAGAAGAATATGGCGGCGCCGCCATGGGCTACCTGGAACACGTGGTGGCAATGGAGGAAATATCTCGAGCGTCCGCCTCCGTTGGATTATCATACGGCGCGCATTCCAATTTATGCGTGAACCAAATTCGTCGGAACGGCACGGAAGAACAGAAACGGCGTTATCTGCCCAAACTGATTTCGGGCGAACATGTCGGCGCACTTGCCATGAGCGAGTCCGAGGCTGGATCAGATGTGGTATCCATGCGTCTGCGCGCCGATAAGCGTGGTGACCGCTATATTCTGAATGGCACGAAATTCTGGATCACTAATGGCCCAGACGCCGACGTTCTGGTGATCTACGCCAAAACCGACCCCAATGCCGGCCCGCGCGGCATGAGTGCGTTCCTGGTGGAAAAAACTTTCCCAGGTTTTTTCTGCGCGCAGAAACTCGACAAGCTCGGCATGCGCGGATCGAATACCGGCGAACTGATCTTTCACGATTGCGAGGTTCCGGTAGAAAATATCCTCGGTCTTGTAAACGAAGGCGTGCAGGTATTAATGAGCGGCCTCGATTACGAACGCGCCGTGTTGGCGGCCGGTCCACTCGGCATCATGCAGGCTTGCATGGATGCGGTGCTGCCCTATGTGCATGAACGAAAACAATTCGGTCAACCAATCGGAGAATTCCAACTGATGCAAGGCAAGCTGGCGGATATGTATACCACCATGAATGCTGCTAAGGCCTATGTCTACGCGGTTGCAAAAGCCTGCGATCGCGGTCAGACCACGCGTAAGGACGCTGCCGGCGCCATTTTGTATGCCGCTGAAAAAGCCACCTGGATGGCGCTGGAAGCCATCCAATGC
>SHWN01000150.1 GCA_009693795.1 Acetobacteraceae bacterium | reverse complement strand
GGCGGTCGAGAAAATCATCCTGACAGCCTCCGGCGGCCCCTTCCGCTCCGCCAGCCTGGAAGAGATGAGCCGCGCAACACCAGACATGGCATTGCGCCATCCGGTCTGGTCGATGGGGGCTAAGATTTCCATCGATTCGGCGACGATGATGAACAAAGGACTTGAAATCATTGAAGCAGCAAGATTATTTTCCCTCGACGAAACCCAAATCGATGTCTTGGTTCATCCGCAATCGGTGATCCACGGCATGGTCTGCTATCGCGACGGCAGCGTACTCGCACAACTCAGCTCTCCCGATATGCGCGTTCCGATCGCCCATACCCTGGCCTGGCCGGAGCGGATGGCCACGCCATCTCCCCGGCTCGATCTGGCGCAACTGGCCCGGCTCGATTTCCATGCCCCGGATTTACAGCGATTTCCGGCGCTGGTTCTGGCACGCGACGCCTTGCGCGCGGGCGGTGGCGCCCCCACCATTCTGAATGCCGCTAACGAAGTCGCGGTGGCGGCATTCCGGGACCGGCGCATCGGCTTCCTAGATATCGTTGGCACGGTCGCCCGCGTGCTGGATGCGCTCGGCACCCAACGGGCCGATACCCTGGACACGGTAGTGGCGCTCGATAATTCCGCGCGACGCGCGGCGGAAGGCTTTGCTGCGGCGCGCGCGGCCTGAGTAAAGATATGATCTGAATAAAGCCCCCTATTACTACCCAAGGAAAGATATTTTGCTTAACATCCTGCCGGAGATTCTCCGCACTCCGATCGCCTTCATCATCGTCCTGAGCGTGCTGATCTTCGTCCACGAGCTCGGCCATTACCTCGCCGCCCGCTGGGCCGGCATACATGCCGAGGTATTTTCCATCGGCTTCGGCCAGGCGCTGTGGCAGCGCACGGACAAGCGCGGTACGGTCTGGAAAATCTGCTGGCTTCCCCTGGGCGGCTACGTGAAGATGCATGGCCAAGAACGCCCCGAGGACGTTTCCGACGAGGAACGAGCAAGCTGGCGCCCCGAACGCACCTTCCATCATAAATCCGTGGGCCGGCGCGCCATCGTGGTCGCCGCCGGGCCGATCGCCAATTTTCTACTGGCCGCCGTGCTATTCGCCGGGCTGTTCTACGTCTCCGGCCGGCCCAGCGTGGAACCCGTGGTCGGCGGCGTCATCGCCGGCGGCGCGGCGGAGCGCGCGGGTGTGGTGGTCGGCGATCGCATCGTCGCCATCGGCGGTGTCCCGATCGGAAGCTTCGACGATATCAAGCGCAACATCTCCCCCCGCCCCGGGGAGGAGATAGAAATCCGCCTCACCCGCGAAGGCCGCGAACAGACAATGAGGGCGGTTCTAGCCGCGCAGGGTACGGGGCCGAAGGCAGTGGGCCTGCTGGGCATTTCCGGCAGCAAGGCCGTGTTCGTCCCGCTCTCGCCCTGGGAAGCCCTGGCAGGCGGCATAACGCAAAGCTGGCGCGTCGGGGAGGAGACGCTGAGCGGGCTCTGGCAGATGATCGCAGGCGATCGCGGGGCGGCGGATCTCGGCGGGCCGTTGCGCATCGCCCAGCTCTCCGGCGAAATGGCGCAGCACGGGCCGGCAAACCTAATATCCTTCATGGCCGTGCTCTCGGTTAATCTCGGCCTGATCAACCTGTTTCCCATTCCCGTGCTGGATGGCGGGCATTTGCTATTCTACCTAGCGGAGGCCATTCGCGGACGGCCCTTGCCGCCGCTAGCGCTGGAGTATTGTTTCCGCGCCGGCCTCGCGGCCCTGGTCGTCCTGTTCATCTTCGCCACCTGGAACGATATCGCCCATCTCGGCTGGTTCTCCTGGGTTGCGAATCTGATTGGATAGCCCTGTTGGCCACCACGGTCAGCCACGCCGGGCATCTATCGGGGCACGCAAACGAATCAGCCATTGGCCGGTGGCGCTGGCGCGCGAGCAGGGCTATTGTCCGCTCCATCGAGGTGGAGCGAGTCCGGATGGAGTCCCTTACCTTGTCACGGCACTTGTTTGGGGGACTAGCCGCTTGATCCGCATCCGTCTCGCGCTTCTCGCCCTGGCCGGCGCCTCGTCCTTGCTCTGTATGCCATCCGCGATCGCGCAACCCTTGCGCCCCGGTGCTTCGCCGGGCTCAGCTCCTGCTCGCCCGGCCGTCGCGCAGCCCATTCCGGCCGGGGCCATCCAGACCATCAAGGTCATCGGCAACCAACGCATCGAGGAAGGCACGATCCGCTCCTACATGCTGCTCCAGGTCGGCGACGGCTTCGATGCCGATCGCGGCGATCGAAGCCTGAAAGCGCTTTACGGTACCGGCCTGTTCCAGGACGTGAAGCTGGATCGCGACGGCGATGCGCTGGTGGTTCGGGTGCAGGAAAATCCGATCGTCAATCGCGTCGCCTTCGAGGGCAACAAGAAGCTGACCGACGCGATGCTGACCCCGGAAATGAAATTGCGCCCGCGCGGCGTGTTCACCCCCGCCGCCGCGCAGCAGGATCGCCGGCGCATTCTCGATCTCTATGCCGCGAAGGGCCGTTTCGCCGCGCGGGTCGAACCGAAGATCATCCGCTTGGATCAGAACCGTGTCGATGTGGTGTATGAAATCGTCGATGGCGACACCACCTTGATCGGTCGCATAGCCTTCGTCGGTAATAATAATTTCTCCGAAAGCCGGCTGCTGGAAACCGTCAATACGCGCGAGTCCGCCTGGTGGCGGTTCCTGTCCTCATCCGATCTCTACGATCCCGACCGGATCACCTTCGACAAGGAATTACTGCGCCGCTACTACCTGAAGAATGGCTATGCGGATTTCCAGGTGGTCGATGCCACCGCCGAGCTCGCCCCCGACCGCAGCGCCTTCTTCGTCACCTATACCCTCAACGAGGGTTCTCGCTATCGCATCGGCAAGGTCTCAGCCAACGTCAAGCTGCGCAACATCACCAACGAGGATGTACAGCAGGATATTCCGATCGACGCGGATGACTGGTACGACGGCGGTGCCGTTGAACGCGCGACGGAGGCACTGGATAAGGCGCTCCGCGCGCGCGGCTATACCTTCGTCGAAGTCCAGCCGCGTATCACCCGCGACCGCGCAAAAAAGACCGTTGATCTGGTCTTCGATGTTAATGAAGGCCCGCGCATCTTCGTCGAGAGCATCGACATCGTCGGCAACACGCGCACCAAGGACAAGGTGATCCGCCGCGAAATCCGCATTGCCGAAGGCGACGCCTTCAACGCCGCCGCCTTGCGACGCTCGCGCCAGCGCTTGTCAGATCTGGGATATTTCGAGCAAGGCACCGGGGTAAACATGACCCCCTCGATCGGCTCGAAGCCAGATCGCGCGGTTATCACGACGCAGGTGCGGGAAAAGGCAACCGGTGAATTCTCCATCGGTGGTGGTTTCTCCACAGACATCGGCGCCCTGATCGATCTTGGTCTAAAAGAACGCAATCTGCTCGGCACCGGCATCGAGGCCGGCATTAACGGCGTGCTGGCGCAGCGCCGCAGTTCGATCCTACTGTCGGTGACCGATCCTTACTTCCTCGATCGCAATCTGATCGCCGGCGTCGATCTTTTCCATATCGAGACCAATAACATCGACATCGCGCAGTATATGGAACGGCGCGTTGGCTTTGCCTATAAGCTCGGCTACGCGGTCAATGAGCATCTCAGCCAGCTATGGACCTATTCACTGATCAGCCGCGAAGTGTTCAATGTGGGTCCGTTCGCGAGCATCTACATCAAAGATCTGTCCGGCAAGTCCTTGCTGTCGCAGGTAGGCACCACTGTCACCATCGATTACCGCGACAGCCGGTTAACCCCGCGTAACGGTTTCATGATCCGCGGTGGGCTGGATTATGCCGGCATAGGTGGCGACGCGAAATTCGCCCGTGCCAAGATCGACGCCGCCGCCTATTTGCCGCTGGACCGCTTCACCGGCAATACCGATTGGGGCCTGGCGTTCCAGGCCGGCATCGGACGGCTGTTCAATCTAGACCAGCAGGAACTGATCATCGACCGCTTCTTCCTGGGTGGCGAAAATATGCGCGGCTTCGCGCTCGGTGGTGCCGGGCCGCATGTCGTTCCAACCACCGGCCCGCCAGCGACCTATGCCGACAGCCTCGGTGGCCGCCTGATCTGGACATCGACAGCAGAATTTCGCTTCCCACTGCCGATCCCGGGCGATTTGGGTCTGGCAGGCCGCACCTTCGTCGATGTGGGCGTGCTATCGGAAGCCAACTTCATTTCTGGCGTCTGCAAAAGCGGACCGTGCCCGACAGTCTATGACAACACCACCCCGCGCGTCGGCGGCGGTGTCGGCGTGTCGTGGCAAACACCGTTTGGCCTGATCAACCTCGATCTCGCCCCATTCGTGGTCAAACAAAAATACGACCGGACGCAAATCTTCCGCTTTGGTTTTGGTACGAGGTTCTGAGTGCTCCATATTCGACTGACCCGAGTGGCCACCGCATTGGTGGCCACGTTCGCAATCGCGCTTCCTCTGGACGGGCCTCTCGGCTTTGGCACAACGGCCTTCGCCCAGCAGGGGAATCAGCAATGGTTCGTGCCCAACCAGGGCGGGGGCCAGGGCAGCGGGCAGCGTCCGCCGGGGGCCGGGCAACCGGCGCAGCAGCGCCCGCCCGACGGACGCCCCGGCCAAACCGCGCCCACCCCGCAACCGGGAGCGGAGCAGGAGAATGAACCGCCACCCATCCAGGTGCAGTTGCCGCCCATGCCCAATATCCCGGCCATCGGGCGCGGCACCGCGCCAACGGCCGCCGTCATTGGAATTATCGGCTTCCGCGACGTGATGCGAGACTCTGCTGCAGTGCAGCATCTGGAACGCGTCCACAGCGAACGGCGCGACAAGCTGAGCCAGGACGTTCAGAAGGAACAAAATATCTGGCGCGACCTGCAGCAGCAACTTGCCAACCAGCGCGCGACCATGGCGCCAGAGCAAATCCGCGCCAAGGAGCGCGATTTGCAGGAACGGGTGACTAACGCGCAACGGCAATTTCGCGACCGCACGCGCATCCTGGGGGAATCACATCAATATGGCGCGGCACAGGTGGAACGCGTCACCGGCCAAATTCTGCGACAAGTGGCCGAAAGCCGCGGCATGAACATCGTACTACCGCGCGAACAGGTGCCGCTCTCCACGCCCGAGTTCGATATCACCGACGCGGTGTTGGAGCAGCTAAACAAGGTCATGACGACGGTGGTGATCCCGCCGGAAAATATGCCTTTGGCGCAGTTTGCCCCGACTGTAGCGGCACCCGGCGCGGCACCCGCCACCACAACAAGGCCGGCCGCTGCGCCGTCCACCGCGCGATAGCGGTGGACGGGCAGACATATCAGGCACGATGACCGCCGGGGATCAACTTTTCTTCCAACGCTCCGGCCCCTATAGCCTCGCCCGGGTGGCGGAGGCGGCGGACGGCCAGGCGCCGGCCGATAGCACGCGTACATTCGTCGGGGTTGCCCCCCTGCAAACGGCGCGGGCCGAGCATGTCAGCTTCCTCCACAACCGGCGCTATCTTTTCGCACTACGCGAGACCACGGCCGGCGCGGTCCTGCTCCCGCCAAACCTAGCGGCGGAGGTGCCTGCGGGGACCATCGCCATCAGCACCCACCAGCCTCACGTCGCCTGGGCGAAGGTCTGCGCGCTGTTCCACCCGCTCCCCCCACTGAAACCCGGCATCCACCCGAGCGCCATTATCGAGGACGGGGCACAGATCGATCCAACGGCGGAAATCGGTCCGCTCGCCTTTATCGGCGCAGGGGCAGAAATCGGCGCCAGCTGCCGGATCAGTGTGGGTGCCGTCATCGGCACCGGCGTGGTGATCGGCGCGGACAGCCGGATCGGCGCGCTGACCTGCATCAGCCATGCCCTGATCGGGCGGCGCGTGATGATCCATCCTGGGGTGCGCATCGGTCAGGAGGGCTTCGGCTTCGCCACCCCCCCGACCGGATTTCTGACCATTCCGCAGCTCGGCCGGGTGATCATTGGGGACGATGTCGATATCGGCGCCAACACGACCATCGATCGCGGCTCGAT
>SHWN01000149.1 GCA_009693795.1 Acetobacteraceae bacterium | reverse complement strand
GGCAGCGATGCCGGGCTCCCGCCCCGCACGGGCACTGGAAGACGACAACCTTTACTGGCGCCTTGCGCCTCAGCGGCATGACCGCGCCCATGGTGCTGGACGGGCCAATGAACGCCGATGCCTTCCGCGCCTAAATCAAACAGGTCCTATTCCCCACCCTCGCGCTAGGCGATGTCGTCATCATGGACAATCTGCCGGCGCACCGTCGAGCCGCTGTTCGCGATGCCATCAAGGCAGTAGACATCGAACTACGCTACCTCCCGCCATACTCGCCAAACTTTAATCCGATCGAGAACGCCTGCGCTAAGCTCAAATCGATCCTGCGCAAAGCGGCTGCACGTACCATCAATGATCTCTGGGACGCTATCGGCAAAGCCCGCTTAATGTTCACCATACGAGAATGCGCAAACCACTGCACCGCCGCCCAGTACGAGCCGGAATGATCGGATTCTGCTCTAATGGGTCTCTTCAGCGCGGTGCCGCCGGTACCTATTTGGTGGCGGTATCCCAGCCAATCCAGTCGCAGAACGCTTTGCCCATCACCAAATCTAGATCGGCGCCTTTTAGCCAGGGCAGCTCTTCAGTGAACAGAGTGACGCATTGGCGCCAGGTGCAGGACATGCGGGTGATGTCGGTGCCCCAGAACATCCGCCTTGGTCCGAAAGCATCGAACACGCGGTGCAAGGCGTTGTGGATGCTGGGGAAAGGATAGGTATCTGCTGCATATCCGGCCTGGCCTGTCGCCTTTACCGCCACGTTGGGGTGTTTTGCCAATGCCAGCAATTGCGGCAGATCGCGATAGGCGGCTTCGGCCCCATGCGTCGCTCGCGGCACCGCCATATGATCGATGCTGATCTTCAGTCCGGGGTGGCGTGCGGCAATTTCGCCGACCCGCGGCAGGAAAGAGGTTGCTTGGAGCGAGACTGGAATGCCCAGACGCTCCGCCACCGGGAACAGCCAGTCCAAGGTGCCGTCACTGGGCCAGGATTGCGATCTGGGATCGGAAAAGTAAAAGCGCAGACCCTTCATTCCGGGCCGGGTTTTCCACGTCTCAAGCAAGGCCCGCTGATCGGGCTGATCCAGATAAATCCAACCCATGATCGCGAACCGATCGGGGTGCGCGCGGGCGGCTTCCACGGCCAGTTCATTGGAATCGGGGTCCCACATCACCGGGTGGATCACTGCCCGGTCGACGCCGGCTGTGTCCATGGCCACCAGGGCTTCGTCCTTCAGATACGGGGTCTGACGATGATGCGCAGAGGGCTTTCCTTTGGTCCAGAGATGGATTTGTGCGTCAACGATCAACATGGTGGCTGGGTTCCATAGTTTGGCATCGATTGGGATAGGCGCCCGGGTGGGTTATTACCGTCTGCGCTGCGCGCGCATCGTGACTGAGACATAACACGTCCCCCATGGCAAGGTGCATCGGATGGCTGGAGCGCTGCGAGCGGCAGGCCAAATGAACAGCGCGCTGGCATTCGAGAGCTTTACCGCCCAGCCTGTTAATTTTCACTGAGACCCGCCCCATGTTTTGACGTCACTCTGGCTGATTTGTCGGGAGATCCTGGAGTGATCGACATGGCGTTATTGAGCGAAATTTATTGTTAGTATTTTTGGCAGCATATCCCGATCCGTAAGGTTGAGTGGCGGACCGGATTGTCTCGGAACACGAGCCGCGAATATTTACGGGCGGACGCGGTGGCGCTGAAGTTCAAGGTTCTCGAGCGGGCAAGCAAGCTTGATCCATTTTCCGAGAAATTGACAAGTTGGCTTCGGCAGGAAGCTGGTTGTTGATTTCCACTGAGATCTGACTGGGGATTTTCATCGAGAATTGACCTGGGGAGCCTATGAATCACGCCGTAAATCTCGGTGGCGTCCGGGTTGGAGGCACGCAGCCATATGGGGCTGGTTCTTGGCTGCATAGTAGTTAGCTTCGGCCTCGGTGGGCGGGACGTGGCCGACTAGCGCGAGGAGCCTTCGGTGGCTGAACCAGTTCACCCGTTCAAGGATGACAAATTCGACCGCCTCGAAGGAACGCCATGGCCCGCACCGCCAGATCACTTGCGCCTTAAAGAGGCCGTTGATGTTCTCGGCAAGAGCATTGCCGTAGGAATCCCTAACGCTGCCGACGGATGGATCAATGCCGGTTTTGGCAAGACGCTCGGTGTACTTTATCGAAACGTATTGGCTACCGGGATCGCTGTGATGAACAAGGCTGTCCGTGCCGAACGGCCGACGGCTGACAAGCGCCTGCGCCAGTTTCGAATTGTCGGGTAGCAATATCGTTAACGTCGTGCAATTCGCTGCCATTGAGGCGATCGTGGATGATCCAGCTCGACCACGCGATCAATGGTGTGCAACGGGAGATGGAAAAAGAAGGCGAGGTGTTCCGAAATTGGGTGGGTTCCGCGATCAAAAATTAATCAACCTTCGGCGCGCGGCGGAGCGGCAACAGGCAGAGCATGGCCAACAGGGCGCTCAGGCCCATGGCGATAAAGATATACTGTGCCGGCCAGTCGGCGACCAGAGGCGCCGCCAGGGTCGGGGCTAAAGCTTGGCAGATCAGCGGTGGCAAAGCGAGCAGGCCGAGGCGGGTTGCGTAGCTATGCGCACCAAAGAGATGCATCGGCAAGGTGCCGCGGCTGATGGTGAGAATGCCATTGCTCATGCCGTACAGCACCATGAACAGAGCGGCCGGTGATCCAAGGAACAGACAGGCCACGCCGAGCGGCAATAATAAAGCCCCGATACGCGACGCGGCCAGGGGGTCTAGCCAGCGTTTAAATCCCCATTCCAGGATGCGTCCAAAGACCTGCGAGGGTCCCATCAGGGAGGCCGTCGCTACCGCCGCGATGGCGCCGAGGCCGATGCCGTGAAACAAAGTGAGCGTATGTACGGCGAAAATCGCGCTAAGGGCGGCACGGATGCTGAAGAAGATCGAGAGTAGCACCATTGCAACGCCGATGCTGCCAGCGCCCCCCTGGCTGGCACGCCCGCCATTTTGTGGCGCGGTCGGGAGCGGCAGATGGTCAGGAATCGCGCGCGGCACGGCGAACAAGTTCAGAGGAAGATTGATCAGGATATTGATGGCCGCGTAGATCAACAGGGTATGGCGCCAGCCCAATACATCCACCAGCGCAACGCCCATTGGCCAGCCTAGGGTGCTGGCAAGCCCGGCAATCAGGGTGACACCAACGATCACCGGACGCGCGTCAAGGCCGAGGAGACGGCCAATGGTCGCGAAAGCGGCGTCGTAGAGTCCGAGCGCCATGCCGATGCCGGTAATGCTCCAACCGAGATACCAGCCCACCAGGGTGGGCATTCCCGCCATCACCACGAGGCCGAGTGCGAGGACCACGGAACTGGCGATCAGAACATTGCGCCCGCCATGTTGGTCGATCCAGCGCCCGACGTTGGGCGAGGCGAGGCCGGCAATCAGTAACGACCAGGAAAATCCGCCCAACAATGCCGTGCTGGAAACACCCAGGTCGTGCGCCACCGCCGCAGTCAGGACTGTCGGCATGTAAAAAGTGGTGGCCCAGGCCAGCGTTTGGGTCACACCCAGGATGATTGTGAGGCGGCGGTTCATGGTTGTGAGCATGCCGATCGGCTGCCTGGTCGTCTATGTGGGCCGGTGCAGGACGGAAAAAGGAGGCATGGCTGGTTGCCTGTTCTGGTCACCCGCGTCAGTTAGCGTGCACGAGGTGGCGGACAGATCAGCACGGCTATGATACTGATCTCCGTCGCCATAGGAGCGCCCGGTTATTTTCCTTTTCTCACGCCGTGGTCTGCGCGGCTGTTTGCTGGCCACTGTGTTTAGCGTCCCGTTGATTGGTCTGTCGGGGCTCAGTGTATCTGCGCGCGCGGCCGATGTGACGGCCGAGCAGGCACAGGATGTGGCGAAACAGCTGCGTGAATGGATCGGCGGCCAGTTAGGCGGCGGTCTGCCGATTCCGTCGGATATTTTCGGGATGACTCCGGCCGGGGCGCAGATGCGCCTAGTGGTGCCACTGTCACTGCCGGTGCTGGCCATGCAGGGTGGCGATACCAAGGCCACCGATGCTCTGATCAGCGCCGCGTTGCGCCCGCTCGGCGGCACCCGCTGGGCCATCGAGGATTTGCGCATGCCGGCGGTGATCAGCTTGACGCCAGACGCCGCGGCCCCTTTTGGCGGACCCGGCGCCAATTCCGGGCGTGGCGCGCGACCGGCGCCGAGTGGACGCCCCGGCGCGGAACCCACCGCACCAGGGATGGAAATTCGCATCCGCAGCCAGAGCGCAACTGGAGTTTATGATACGTCTCTGAAGACAGAATCGCGGCTGGAGGCGACCGCGCAAGGGCTGGCGATCCGCAGTTCCGGTCTGGGCGATGCCAATCAGCGTATGGAAGTGACGGTGGATCGTTATGTCGGGCTGATGCAGCTGCGCCCCACCACGGCAGGTGGCGTAGATACGATCAGCGAATGGACGATGGAGGGCTATAACAGTCGGATCACCGATCCTGCGGTTGGCGAGGTGAAGCTGGGCATCCGGCGCGTCTCCATGCGCGGCGAAATCGCTGGACTGATGACTGGGCAAGTGACGACCCTATTGCAGAATGCCATGCAATGGGGGCTGGCGGCAGCCATGCAGCCGGGCTACGGCATGACCAATGATCCGCTGGGCGATGCTGGGCGGACAAAATTGAAAGTCGTTGTCGCGGCACTGAAGGGCCTGCTCGTGGGCATGACCGTGACACAGGCTGTCGAGGGCGTACAGGCCGAGATGCTGGGCGTGGGCGGCGGTGCCGATAAGGTCCTGCTCGGCTTCGGTGGCAGCGCGCCCGCCGGTAAGTTCGGTGCCTATCTGGATATCGAGGTCGACGGGCTGAAAGCCCCTTTTCTGCCGCCAAGCTATGCCAGTCTATTGCCGCATAGCGTAAGCCTGCGTCCGACGGTCGGTAATATCGATGTTGCCGCCCTGACCGCACTGGTGGAAGAAGCTGCGCAACCAAAGGCCAATCTGGACGCCGTCGGCGACAAGCTGTTCGGGCTGGTCACTGGCAATGGGGTCACGGTTGGGCTGGAACGGCTGTCGATCGATCTGGGTACCACCAAGCTGAGTGCCAACGGAAGCGTTACGGCGAGCCGGCCGATGACGGCCAAAGGACAGGTGGAGATCGTCGTCACCGGCTTCGATGCCCTGATAGAACGGATCCAGAAAATCCCGGAGGTGATGGAGATTATTCCGGCACTCGTGCTGGTGCGCGGCCTGGGGCGTAGCGAGGGAGATAAGCTGGTCTGGCGTCTAGCGCTGACCGAGGATCAGAAAATAATGGTGAACGGTGTCGACCTGCGCAAGCTGGGTGGCCGTTAATACCGGGTTGCACACGCTACACATCGATGCCGATTGCGCATACTTGCTTGTCCTGGAACGCTCCGCCATTGTCGGTGCCATGTCTGAGGAATGGGTCCCAATTCGCAGTTTGGCCGATCGTCGCGGCGTGACGCCCGACGCGGTGCAGAAGCAGATCAAGCGCGGGCGGCTCGATTTGCCTTGGCAGCGGACCAATTCCGGGCGGTTGGAGGTGTTGGTTGATTTGGACGCCTTGCCTCCGATGCTGGAGCCGGATGTTTCACCCGTTGTCGCGGCGCTGGAGGAACGGATCGAGGAGCAACGCTCCACCATCCAGCGTGTCATCCTGGAACGCGATGCCGAACGCGCCTGGCTGGAGCATGAGCGAGCCGGACGCATTGCCGATGCGGCACGGCATGCCGAGCAACTGGCCAGCGAGATGGCCGCGCTTTCGGCTGATCTATCCGCTAGGCTGGCCGAACAGGCCAACAAGGTCGGACAGGCGCAGTTATTGGCTGAACAGGTCCGGCGGGCCGCGGATCAGGTGCAGCTGACGATGGAGAACCATCAGCGTGAGATGGAGAATCTGAAAGCGGAACTAGCTACCTTGCGCCGCCGCGGCTGGCTAGACAGGTTGCTTAACCGGGTGTGACCGGCGAAACCGTGCGAATGCCGAGGCCGTGCGCGTCACCGGTCGGAAAATAGGTTGGTTTCACTGGATGACGTG
>SHWN01000148.1 GCA_009693795.1 Acetobacteraceae bacterium | reverse complement strand
AATTTTTGGCTGGTGGATCTGGCGCATGGGATGTCGCGCTGGAATATGACGGACAACCGAACGGGTTGGCGTTTCATCGGGATGGCAGTGTCTATATCGCCGATCATGCGAAGGGGATTTTGAAACTTAATCCGGCTTCTGGTGTAATGGGCTCCGTTTTATCAGAATTTCCAGGGGCGAAGTTGAAAGGGCCGAACAATTTGATGTTCGCCCATAATGGCGATCTTTACTTTACCGATCAGGGCAATGCCGGGTTGCATGATTTCACAGGACGTTTGGTGCGCATTCGTGCGTCGGGCGCGGTGGAGGTGTTGGTGGATAATGTACCGAGCCCGAATGGGTTAGTGGTCCAGCCGGATGGGTGGGCAGTGTTTCTGTCTGTAACCCGGGATAACGCGATTTGGTATATGCCGCTGCTGGGGGATCGGCAGGAGGAGGTGGGACGCGTCGGACGTTTTGTACTGCTGGTTGGTGGCGCGCGGGGGCCGGATGGGCTGGCTATGGATGCGGCGGGGAATCTGGTGATCGCGCATGTGATGCTGGGCTCGATTTGGGTTTTTTCCATCCTCAAAGAGCCGATCTATCGGCTGCGTAGCCCGGGTGGTCCGTTGATTACCAACGCGGCGATTGGCGGGGTGGATGGCAAGACTTTGTATGTCACGGAATGATCGACCGGGACCTTGTATCAGGCGCGGCTTCCGGTGGCCGGGATGCAACTGTTTTTGCATTTGTAAGGTGGCGTGCGCGGCATCGTTGGCCGGCTTGCGGGGTAGTGCGCGGAAGATTTACGGTTTGCCCGCGGCAATACCGCGTTGGGGGAGAGTAATAATCAAATATGGGTTATGGGCCACCCTGGTGATGGCGCTGGGCGCGATGGCGGGGTATGCGGCCTGACATAACTGCCGGGAGTGTGCTGGAAAATATGCCGACGGGGAGCAGTGGGCAAGCCTGTATCGATCTTAATAAAGACGGCAAGATCGATCCGGTGAAGGAACGCTCGGCGTTGCATGAGCGGTTGCTACCATGGCCGAGTGATTTGGCGCGGCGGGCGGATATACCGCTCAAATGGGTGCCGCTGAACTGGAATCCGAAAGGCCATATTCTACCGGGTATTTACGACACCTCGCATTTTGAGGTGCATTTCATGATCGATCCGATCGAGAGTATTCTTTCCATTCACCCCGGGGGCTGTGGGCCGGAACATCTGCGCTGCGATCAGTTCGCCGCTGCGCGCAAGCCGACCCCAGGCAACTATACACTGGCAAGCTACATCGATGTTGGCGCCGTGGTGCCGGGAATGGGAAATCATCTGGTCAATGTGACCGGGCCGGAGTTTAAGGGCAAAAAATTCAAGTGTAGATGGATCTACGGCGTTTATGGCGGGCGGGTGACGTTTTATGAGGATATGGTGGATCTGGCTTATCTGAAATCGAAGCCATCGGAATATTTTCCAATCCCGGAACTGGAGGCCGTGGCTGCGAGCGGCTATTATCAGACGCAATCCTGCATCTGCTATGTGGAGGGAAATAATAACTACATGGTGTTTCCGGAAGGCTTTGCGATGCGCACGGCAGCGCGCCGACCGCGCCGCGCCCGGCACCGCCGCCACCGCCACCGCCGGAGCCGACGGGTCGCGCGATGCTAATGAAGCATTAAGCTTCGTAGCTGAGACCCAGGCGCCTGAGGCGCCTGGGTTTAACCTGATACGGCGCTGAGGACGGCATCGCAGACGCGGACGCGGGAGGCTGCGTCCAGATCCGGGTGGATCGGTAAAGCCAAGATGCGGCCGGCGAGGTCTTCCGATACCGGCAATGCCGTGCCCGTATGGTGATCGCGGTAAGCGGGCTGGTGGTGCAGAGGTTTCGGATAATAGATCGCGGTCGGCACGCCTTGTTCGCGCAGGGATGTCTGCACGCGGTCCCGTGTTGCGGCATCGGGGAGCAGAATCGCGTAGATGGCCCAGGCGCTGGTGGAATCGGGCACGCGGGCGGGAATGGTGACGACGTTGCCCAGACGCGCATCATAATACCTCGCGATCTCCTCGCGGATTGCCAGCTCCTCGGCGAAGACGGTCATTTTAGAGAGCAGAACGGCGGCCTGGAGAGAATCCAGCCTTCCGTTCATGCCGGTGCGCAGGACTTCGTAGCGAGATGTGCCTTCGCCGTGCGCGCGCAGGCTGTGGTAAAGTTCGGCGCGTGCGTCGTCCTGGGTGAATAATGCGCCGGCATCGCCATAGGCGCCGAGCGATTTGGACGGATAGAAACTCACCGCCGTGGCATCGGCCTGCACGCCCAGGCGTTTGCCGTGCAGGCTGGCGCCGTAACTTTGTGCGCAATCATCGATGGTAAAGATTTCCTCGCGCGTCGCGATGGCGCTGAGAGACACCCAATCGGCGGGTTGGCCAAACAGATCGACGCCAATCAGGGCGCGTGGCTTTAATTTCCCGGCGGCTTTCACTGCCGCGATTCGCCGTTCCAGGTCAATCGGGTCGATCTGGAATGTATGGGGATCGACATCGACGAAGACCGGGGTGGCGCCGAGCACCAGGACGACTTCCGCGGTGGCGGTGTAGGTAAAGGCGGGCAGGAAGACCGCGTCGCCACGGCCGATCCCTTCCCCCATCAGGACGATTTGCAGGGCATCGGTGCCGGAGCTGATGGCGATGCAATGTTTAGCGCCGCAAAATTCGGCGAGGGTGGATTCCAGCTCCGTCACTTCCGGGCCGAGGATGAACTGGCAATGGGCGAGCACCACATCGATCCGCCGACGCAGATCAGCGGCGATTCGGGTCTGCTGGGCCTTCAGGTCCAGAAACGGGATTGGGGCAGGTGCGGTCATCGTCGGCGGGGCTTTCGGTAGGATGTCTCTATTTGGGCGCTGCATCAGGCCCGACAGCGACTCGCTTGCCCGGCGCAGCTTTGATCGAAATGGGGGATTAGCCTGGAAACCAAGGCGAGCGCCAGATGTGGATCGTTGCCTGCCTGGGCCTCCAGTTTACCGAAGGCGCGCCCGACCAGAGCAAGGCCCGCGGCATGCAGAGTGACGCCCATCAGGCCGGGGCAGGACGTGGGCTGGATGGGCTAGGCTGCGTGGCAAGGGAGTTCCGTCAGTTTTTCCCCTTCGCGGGGTCGGGTGAACTGGGTGGTAATGTCCAGGCTGGGCAGCAGGCGGGCGGCGATGGTCATCTTGCGGGCGACGTTCTGAATGCGAATTGGCGGTGCCATATCCGGCACCAGGATCGCGCCAGGCGGGGGGCGGCGCAAAGCGAGGGAGTGACCAGTAGTAGGGCGATCGCTTCCTCCGGGGCAATGAAGTGGTGATTGACCTTGTCGATGCCGCGGGGGATCGTTGCCGGGCAGGGTGCTGGTCCGCCAAAATGGGAGGGGCCGGCCTATCATCAGGGGAGGATTTGGTTATTACAGATATTGTTGGGACCTGGCGGCTGGTCCGCGCGGTGTCGCGAGATGAGCACGGCAAGGAATTGCCACCAGCCTATGACGGCAAAGGCCTGGGCCGCATTGTGGTGACGGCGGATGGCCGCATGGCGGTGATGATGATCGATGGACGCGCCACGGTACCGGGCGGAGAAAAACGCGAATATAGCGGCTATAGCGGCACGTATACGTATAACGGCACGCAGTTGGTCACGCATGTCGATTGCGCGCCGGATCCGAGCCGGATTGGTACCGATCAGGTGCGTGGCGTGCGGTTCGAGAACGGGATGATGATCTTGCGGCCGCCCGCGCGCCAGCTGGGCGCGGTGACGGAGCAGCGAGAGCTGTCTTGGGAGCGTATTTCTGAGATTTGACCGCATCGTGCTGCGGTCGCGGTGCACGCCGAAGCGACCGGTCATCCGATAAAGCGTCAGTCCCGGAATCCTTGCGGATTCCGGGACGGTGACGAAACGACAGAAGCTTGTTTACGCGGGCGCCGACTTAGGTGACGAATGCTCTAGCTGTTGGCGGTCTTGCGGGAGGCGGTTTCGGTGCTGCCCTTACGCGCGCCGGAGGCGGCTTCGCCCATGATGCCACGCAGGTCGCGGAGGAAAGCCGCGCCTTTCAGGGTGCGTTGCACCAGCACGCTGCGCCGGTCCATCGGGTCGACCTTGCGGCGTGCCAGATCAAGCTCGCCCAGCCGGTCCAGCGCGCGGGTGATGGCTGGCTTGGACACGTTCAAGCGAGCGGCCAAGCCGCGCACGGTATGCGGGTCATCCTGCAGATAGCAAGTAAGGAATACACCGAGCTGACGGGCCGAAAAGTCGGGTCCGTCGCGGCGGACGAGCGCGACCACGGTGTCACGCATAATGCCGACGAGCTGGTCGGCATTGGGGGTAGTTGCCAATGATACGATCCTTTCAGGGATTGGGCGGAAATATGCAGTGTTGAGGAGCGGCGGAATGAGACAGGGGATAGGACCTACCAGGGTACGGACGGTAGAGCCATCTCGTTCCTGAAACGAAGATAAACAAAAAATTCCTAATAAATATATACTAATTAACGTTACTTTCAGTCATTCATTTGCCATTATTTAGGAAAACTTGGCTGCAAGGGCCGTGAAGACGGCGCGTAAGGCCTGTGCTTCGCCGCCTTCTGGCCGGGCCGGGCTGGTTTGATCGTTCCATGCATACAAATCGATATGAGCCCAGGGCAGCTTTGGGGTTACGAAACGCTGGAGAAACAAGGCGCCGATGATGGCGCCTGCGAAGGGCTTGCTGGAGACGTTGTTTACATCGGCCGTGGGGCTGTTCAGCCAGGCATCGTAACCAGCCCAAAGAGGCAGGCGCCAGAGCGGGTCGTGGGCGGTGTGCGCGGCGTCGAGTAAGGTTTGCGCCCAGCTATCATCATTACAGAATAGTGCTGGAATATCAGGTCCTAAGGCAACGCGGGCTGCACCGGTCAGGGTGGCGCAATCCAGTGTCAGAGCGGGTCGGTCGGTCATCGAATCCGCCAGTAGGTCGCACAGCACCAGCCGGCCCTCGGCGTCGGTGTTACCAATTTCGACGGATATGCCGGCGCGCGTCTGGATGACGTCTAGCGGGCGCATGGCGTGGCCGGAGACGCTGTTTTCCACGCAGCCCAGGCGTGCAACGAGGCGGATTGGCAAATCCGCCTGCATCACCATGCGGGCAATGGCGAGGACTACTGCGGCGCCGCCCATATCCTTTTTCATCCGTAACATGCCGGAGGAGGGTTTCAGATCGTAACCACCGGTATCGAACACCACACCCTTGCCGCACAGCGCGACCAAGGGGGCATCCGGGCCGGCCGTGCTGCCGCGCCAATCGATTTGGGCAACGACAGGTGGCCGGGCGGAGCCGGCGCCGACGGCGGCGATCATCGGATATTCGGCCTCTAGCGTCGTCCCGCTAGTCAGCCGGGCGGTGGCACCGAACAGGCGGGCCAGATCGCTGGCGGCGGCGGCGAGTTCCGCCGGACCCAGTAGATTGGCCGGCAGATTGATTAGATCGCGCGCCATCCAGGTGGCCTGGGCGCAGGCTTCGGCGGCGGCCGAGGCCGCCGCGAGGCGAGCCGGGGGGCGGGGGGCGGGTTTGAGGGCGGTGAAGCGATAGGCGCCGAGACAAAAACCCAGAATCGCGGTTTCAGGATCGAAATCGCCAGGTACGAGGCGCCAGATGCTGCCTTCGGGCAAACGATAGGGCAGCCCGCCAAAGGCGGTGGGCGTGCGATCATCGCCGAGGCCGAGCATTGCGCCAGCGAGGCCGTTCGGACCGGGCAGCAAGAGCAGCTCCTGCGCGCTGGCGCGAAAATTCTGCGCCTGCAGGAAGGCGGCCTGGGCGGGGGGAAGCGCCGCCAGCGCGGCATCCAGCCCGGCCGGGCAAACGGGGTGGATGGGCAGCGCGTCGGGATCAGGCGGCGCGAGGCAATCCAGAGCCTGGTCCGTCACGTTCATGATGGGCTCTCCATGGGATTTTTGTGGATGGCGCGATCAGGGCGCCAGATCGTTAAGCACCAAGCGCACGGGTCATCATCGTGGTGATGGCGCGGGCGAAACGGACCGGCTCGCGCGGTACATCACCATCCTGAACGCGGGCGAGATCGAGCAGGTTGGC
>SHWN01000147.1 GCA_009693795.1 Acetobacteraceae bacterium | reverse complement strand
GTTTTCTGCTTTGGCTGAACGGTTGCGATGAATCTTGCCATGAAGTTAGACCGAATCGCCGCGCGCTCGGACGAATTGCGCGCCTTGCTGGGTGAGGCGATTTCCGGTGAGGCTTATACCAAGGCCTCGAAGGAGTTTTCTGAACTGGAACCCATCGTCGCGCGCATCGCCGAATTGCGCGCCGCCGAACGCGGGCGCGATGAGGCCGAGGCGATGCTGGCCGATCCGGAAATGAAGGAACTGGCGGAAGCCGAATTGTACGCCTTGAAGGATAAAATCCCCGCTTTGGCGCATGAAATTAGTGTTTCGCTCCTGCCGAAGGATGAAGCCGATGCGAGGTCCGCCATCCTGGAAATTCGCCCCGCTGCTGGAGGCGACGAAGCCGGGCTGTTCGCGGCGCAATTATTTGGTATGTATCAGAAATACGCGGCCCTAAAAGGCTGGCGGTTCGAGATCATGGATTATGCCGATACCGAACTGGGCGGGGTGAAGGAAGCGATCGCAGAAATCACCGGCAAGAATGTGTTTGCGCGGTTAAAGTATGAATCGGGCGTGCATCGTGTGCAGCGTGTGCCCGCCACGGAAAGCCAGGGCCGCATTCATACCTCCACCGTTACCGTCGCCGTCATGCCGGAGGCCGAGGAGGTCGATGTGCAGATCGATGAGGGCGATTTGCGCATTGATGTTTACCGTGCCTCCGGGGCGGGTGGGCAGCATGTGAATAAGACGGAAAGCGCGGTGCGCATCACCCATATCCCCACCGGTTTGGTGGTGGCGATGCAGGAGGAGAGGAGCCAGCATAAGAATCGCGCCAAGGCGATGAAAATTCTGCGCGCGCGCATGTACGAACAGCAGCGGGCCAATCTGCACGCCACACGTTCGGCGGACCGGAAATCGCAGGTTGGCACCGGTGATCGCAGCGAACGCATCCGCACCTATAATTTTCCGCAAGGCCGCGTCTCCGATCACCGTATTAACCTGACCTTCTACAAGATCGATCGGGTCATGCTGGGCGAGCTGGACGAATTCATCGACGCGCTCACCGCCGAGGATCAGGCGGCGCGTCTGGCGGCCGAGGCGTAAATGGAACGTGCCGGCGCGACTTTGGTGCGCGCGGCCGGGATGTTGCGTGCGACGGGGATCGCCAATCCACGATGGGAAGCGCGGTTGTTGCTGGCCCATGCATTTGGGATCAGCCGGGAAGATGTGTTGGCCAATCCGGATCGTGTCGTGCCGGAAAATTTCGATGCGCTGCTGGCGCGCCGGGTTGGGCGGGAGCCGTTGGCGTTTATTCTTGGGGAGCAGGAATTCTGGTCGCTATCTTTCGCGGTGTCGCCGGTCACGCTGATTCCGCGCGCCGATAGCGAGACCGTGATCGAGGCGGCATTGGTGGCGCTGCCGGATCAAAGCCGGGTGCGCAGGATTATCGATCTGGGCACCGGCACGGGCTGTTTGTTGTTGGCCGCATTGAGCGAATTTCCGGCTGCGTTTGGGGTGGGGGTCGATATGGTGCCAGAGGCCGCCGCGCTGGCGCGCCAGAATGCGACTACCTTGGGCTTGGCGGGTCGCGCCGCCTTCATGGCAGGAAACTGGGCAGGGGCGATCGAGAAAGAATTTGATTTGGTGTTGGCTAATCCGCCTTATATCGCAACGGGCGATCTGGCCGGCTTGATGCCGGAGGTGGCGGGGTATGAACCAGGCTTGGCGCTGGATGGCGGCGTGGATGGTCTGGCCGCGTTTCGGACTATCCTGGCGGAGCTGCCGCGTTTGCTGGCGACGGACGGGGTGGCGGTGCTGGAGCTGGGGATCGGCCAGGATGCGGCGATGATAGCCTTGGCCACAGATGTGGGATTTTTCGTCGCCACGCGCGCTGATCTGGCTGGCATCGCCCGGGCGCTGGTGTTGCGCCGCGCGGGGCCATAAAAAACCGTTTGGCAGGGCAGGGAAGGCAGACTAGTTTGCCGCTGTGGCTGGACGGCGCTGGAAGCGGGCGTTGCCCGATCCTTTGGCTAAATCCGTGGTCGCGGTCTTTGCTATGAAAGGCGAAGGTGCGGTGGGCAGGATCGGTCCCAGGGTTGTCACATGATACGCCCTTGAGGTGACGATGTTTTGCCATCAGGCCGCAGAATGGCAGGTGGCAGGATGGCGCCGACGCGGTGCTGATATGTCGCGTCACCGCACACAAATGGGTTCCACGGGAAAGCAAGACGGCACAAACGAATGAACATGAAGCGCACGCGTGGACGTAATTTCCGACCCGGGGGCGGGGGCGGTGGCGGTGGTGGTCCGATCCGGCACCAGACCGGTAATATCCCGCTCAATCGCAACCATGTCTTTGATAGCAGTGGCCCGGATGTGCGGGTGCGCGGCACGGCGCAACAATTATTCGAGAAATATCTCCAGCTGGGGCGCGATGCGACCAGTTCCGGCGATCGGGTGATGGCGGAAGGGTATTTCCAGCACGCGGAGCATTATTTCCGCATTCTGAACGCGATGAACCAGGCCGTGCAGCAGCAGCAACAAAACCCGCAGCAGCAGGGCCAGCAAAATCGTCCCTACTCCCGTGAGGAAGGGCAGGCATGGCCGGCAGAAGGCGAGGAAGCCGAAGTACGGCTGCCCGGCGGTGGCGATCAGCCCGATACCCGCGATATCCCCATCGCGGCGACACCGCCCGATCCTCCCGGGACCGCGGCATAGGCTGCAATCCCTCAAAAACCGGTGGTCAGGCGGATCAGCTAGGCTGGGGAGGCTCTGACCAGGGCGGTTTCTAGATTTTCGTCGATCCCGGCGAGGATGAGCACCGAGGGTCGGGCTGACGCAGAAGCTCCAGACCTCGCCCGGGATCAGCCCTAGGATGAACTGGCCGACCAGGCTGCCTACGCCATCCGTGCCCGGGGGCACAATGCGTCGATCAACCCAGTCGTGCCTGGGTTCGATCAGCACCGGGTGCCTGCCGGCTGGGTGCGGCTGGAGCCGGATGGTTTTGCATGGGGTGCTACGGCCAGTTGCTTTGCCTTGCTGCTCCTGGCCTCCGTGCCGCTATTGGTGTTGCTGTTCTGGATGTTGCGCCGTACCGCGCGGCTTTGTCCGCGGGCAGCGATCTTGGGTAGCGGATTGGCGGTGGCGGCGTTGACGTCCTGCGCCTTGTCGCTGCTAAACGTGTTTGAGGCGTTGGCAATGGTCCTGCTGTGGAATTTTGATGCCGCCGCGCTCGTGTCGGGGGTGGATGCGGCGCGCGAGCGACGGGTGTTGGGGCGTTCGGCTGAGACCCGGTTTAGCGTTTGAGTGGGGACAGCTCCTCGCGGTCCACCGGCGCGGGGATGGTATTGGCGGGATTGCCGAGTGCGTCGAAGGGAAGAATCCATTCGCGCAGATTGCGTCGGGCCTGGAATTCTAGCTCCACATTCATCGTGTCCATCATCTGCCTGGTCAGCTCATGCAGGGCTTCGCGCGATGTGCTGGCGTCGCCTTGGCGGCGATAGACCTGCGCCTCGGCAAAGGCGGCGCGGATGGTATTGGGGCCAAACAAGGCGAGTTCTACGTCCATTTGCCCTTCCAGCCCCTTGCCGGAACGGACCAGGGCGGCGCGCTTGATCACCAGGACGGCGCGTCCTGTGGTGCCGACGGCGAGGATCCGATCCTGCGCCATTTGGCGAAGGGCGTGGGCGGGCGTGGTCGGCACGCTGGCGCTAATATCGCCCGGGCCGCCGGGCAGGAAATGGTCCTCTACATCCATCACGGCGACGTTCAGGCGGAGTTTGGTCAGATGGTCGTAGCGCAGCGGCTCGATGGGTTTGGCGGGGGGGTCGGCGCGTTCCCAAACGCCGCAGGCGGCAAGAAGCGCGGGAAGCAGCAGGGCGAGCAGAACGGTGCGACGGGGCAGGGTGTGCATGGTGGAAGAATTTGGTCATGGTTTGCTGGCGGGTCAATGTGTGTTTGCGCTTGCATAGGGCGCCGTGGCGGCCTGGAATCCGGCGATGAGAATCTGGATAGCGGCATGTTGCATCTGATGAAGCTGGCGGTGGGGGTGCGCGATATCGCGCACCTGGCAGAGTTGCAGGCGGCGCGGGCGGTGGCCTTGCCGCCCTTGCGCCATCGCACGCGGTCGTTTCCGCGCCGGGCGGCGGAAATCCTGGAAGGAGGCTCGATGTACTGGGTCATCGCCGGGGCGATGGTGGTCCGCCAGTCGGTGCTGGATATCATCGAGGACCGGCGCGACGATGGTCGCGCCTGCGCGGGGATTGTGCTGGAGCCACGACTGATCTCGGTTTCTGCCCGGTTGATGAAGCCGTTTCAGGGTTGGCGCTATCTGGCGGCGGGCGACGCACCGGGGGATCTGTCCACCGGGCTACTGCCGTGCGGTGGACTGGATTTGCCGCCGGAGCTGGCGCGGGCGTTGCGTGAATTATGTTTGCTGTAATTCTTCGCCGCACCCCAACGGGTTTTTTTCAAGACCTTGCACGCGACTCCTGTATAAGTGCTAGAGCAGCGAAAGTAATTTGCAGCGAAAGTATTTTACGGAGATCTCCTCATGTCCCTGTCCCGTCGTGGTTTCCTGTTCGCCCTCGGCCTCGCCCTGCCGGCCGCGGCTTTGACGGCGGAAGAGGTGGAGGCGGCCGAAGCGACCGCTCGCATACGCCGGCGTAAACCGGCGTCTACGGCAGCGCACGCCAATGCCAATGGCAAACACCCGAAGCCAACCAAACCGAAGCAGCACGCACACCGCCGCCGTCGCCGGCAGACCGCGGTCTGATCGGCCGTAGCTGATTGGGAAGGAGGCCGGGGCGTTGCCCCGAACTATGCTAAGGGGCGACATTCCTTAGCACCTATTTATTTGGTTCATATTTAAAAGGGGGCTGAGGTGCTGTGGAAAACAGCACTTCAGCCTCCTTTTAAATATGAACTATACGGATGGGGGTCCAGGGACCACTGCTCCCTGGTAGGGCTTGAGGGCAAAGCCCCCGACCTTGCTTCCCGATCAGCTGCTGCCAATCAGGATGCCCGTGGCGAACACCAGGGCGCCGCCGACCATGACCTGGAAGGAGGCGCGGAGCAGGGGCGTGTCCATATATTTCCAACGGATCCAGCTGATGGCCGCCAGTTCGATCACCACTACGGCAAAGGCGATACTGGTGGCGGTCCAGAAATGCGGGATCAGGTAGGGCATGGTGTGGCCGACGCCGCCGAGGGTGGTCATCAGGCCGCTGATGAGGCCACGGATCCAAGGCGTGCCGCGTCCGGTTAGGCTACCATCGTCGGACAAGGCTTCGGCGAAACCCATGGAGATGCCGGCGCCAATGGAAGCCGCCATGCCGACCAGGAACGCTTCCCAGGAATGGCCGGTCGCGAAGGCGGCGGCGAACAGGGGTGCCAAAGTGGAGACGGAGCCGTCCATCAGTCCGGCGAGGCCCGGTTGGACGACGCGCAGGATGAAGGTGCGCCGCGCGGTTTCGTCTTCGATCTGGCGAGCGTTGCGGGGCAGATGCTCGGCGACTAGGCGGCCCGCATTATGTTCGTGCTTGACCTCTGCTTCCGCTAGGTCGCCCAGTAATTTACGGATGGAGGCGTCTTCGCTGCGTGTGGCGGCGCGGTGATAGAAGGTCGTGGCTTCCAGCTCCATCGATTCCGCCAGATCGCGCACGGCATCCAGGCCAAGTGGGCGGGTTTGCCAGACCGGCTTACGCTGGATGAAGCCGCGGATGTCTTGACGGCGGATCAGCGGAATATGTTCGCCGAATTTCTGCCGATAAAGGTCGATCAGGTCGCGGCGATGTTCGTTTTCCTCCGCTGCCATTTCCATAAAAAGCTGGGCGGAGGAGGGGTAGTCATCACGCAATCCTTCGGAGATATCGGTGTAGATGCGGCCATCCTCTTCCTCCGCCGCGATGGCAAGGGCGAGGATTTCGCGTTCCGTCAGATCCGAGAAGTTGCGCATGCCTGCCTATGTCGTGGCGGGCATGCGCGCGTCAAGGGATGTGATTATTTTGGTAGTGGGTCAGTTAGTCGGGCACCGGCCCGCACCCCCATCCGGCCACCCACGATAGTATGATTTCGTTGGGTGGCCGGGTGGGGGT
>SHWN01000146.1 GCA_009693795.1 Acetobacteraceae bacterium | reverse complement strand
GCACGCCGGCCGAGGCGCGCGAACGCCTGAAGCGCATCGCGGATCTCGGCTTCACCGATGCCTTGCTGGTGGTGCCGTTTGATGCGCCGGACCAGCTGGGCCGGATGCGCGATCTGATGTGAGCGGCGCAGCTTAGGCGCTGGGCTGGGCAATGCGGGCATTATGGAATTCGATCCCCGCCACCGGCACGCCAACCCAATTGGGGTATGTCAGAAAATGCCCGGAGACCACCATGATCGCGACGATCCAGCGCAGCAGGTCCAGATAAACGAAAAGCCCTGGCTGCACCGGGTCGTCGGTTCTGGCTAGCTGGCGCTGGGTTTGCTGTCGTTGGCCACCTTCACGTCGTCACTGGACTTGAAAATCGACGTGATGGTCTCACGCAGCACGGTCACCTTCAGGTTCGGCGCGATCTCCACCTCGATCTCCAGCACCGGCTTGCCGTCGCGATCGGGCGGCACGCGGGCCACCGTGCCGATGATACCACCGCCGGTCAGCACGCGGTCACCGCGCTTTAAGGTACCCAACGCCGTACGCATTGCCTTCTGCTTCTGTTGCTGCGGACGGATCAGCAGGAAATAGAACACGCCGAAAATCAGCAGCAAGGGCGCGAATTGCGCCACCATTACCATCGGATCGGACGCGGCGTCCTGGGCATAGGCGGGAGAGATAAGCATCAGTCATTGTCCTTTTTGGCGTCCGGCGGGCGTAAACCGGATGGCACACCCACCCGGCGGGTTGCCTGGAGTGCCGAGGGACCATAGTTTCCGCCTCCTTCCCGTCAAGTTTTTTGGATTTTCCCATGGATCAGAGCCAGTTCGACCTGCTGACACACATAGCTGCCGCGCTGGACCGCCTGGCGCCACAGCCGGCCATGCCGCTTAGCTTGGAAGGAGCGGATGCCTTCGTCTGGCACCCCGCGCCCATGCGGCTGGCGCCGGTGGCCCGGATCTCGCGCGTCGATATTGCCTTGCTCAAGGGCGTGGACCGCCAGCGCGATATCCTGCTGGAAAATACCCTGCGTTTTGCCCGCGGCCTGCCGGCGAACAATGCCATGCTGTGGGGCGCGCGCGGGATGGGCAAGTCGTCGCTCGTCAAGGCCGTGCATGCCGTGGCGAACGGCGAGGTGCCCGATGCCATCGCATTGGTGGAAATCCATCGTGAGGATATCCGGTCGTTACCGGAATTGCTCAACGCCGTGCGCGGCATGACGCGACGCGCCCTGATCATGTGCGACGATCTTTCGTTCGAAAAAGAAGACGCCGATTACAAGGCCCTGAAATCCGTGCTCGATGGCGGCATCGAGGGACGGCCGGATAATGTCCTGTTCTACGCCACATCCAACCGCCGCCATCTGATGCCACGCGACATGATCGAGAATGAGCGCAGCGCAGCGATCAATCCCAACGAGTCGGTCGAGGAAAAAGTATCTCTCTCCGATCGCTTCGGGCTGTGGATCGGTTTTCATAACTGCGATCAGGACACGTTCTTCGCCATGATCGATGGCTATGCTGCCGACCTGAAACTGCCAATCACCACAGTAGACCTGCACGCCGCCGCCATCGAATGGTCCATCACGCGCGGCGCCCGCTCCGGACGTGTCGCCTGGCAATTCATCCAGGAAATGGCCGGTCGCTTGGGCGTGCGCGGAGGGTAATCCGGGGTCCGGGGTAAAGCCGCGGCATGTGGTGACGGATACGCTAATCTGACCAGCGGGCGGCAGCATCGGCGTCGGTAGATTTGGCTTCTACCCAGGTGGTGGCGCCATCAAGGAAATGTTCCTGTTTCCAGAACGGGGCTTTGGTTTTCAGCCAGTCGATCAGGAAGCTGGCTGCGTCGAGTGCCGCCTGGCGGTGGGCGGCGGCGGCGATGACGAGGACGATATTGGCGCCGAGTTCCAGGCGGCCATGGCGGTGGATGACCGTGCAGCCGAGCAGGGACCAGCGGCGTTCGGCCTCGGCAGCGATTTTCTCTAAGGCGCGCTGGGTCATCGCCGGGTAGTGTTCGAGGGTGAGTGCGGTGATGGCGCGCTGATCGGGAGGCGCGGCGCGTACGGTGCCGATGAAGCAGCCGATGCCGCCGATATTGGTGTGCCCGGCGGTAAGGGCGGCGGTTTCAGCGCCAATATCGAAATCCTGGGTTTGGACGTTGACTTTGGCCATGGCGGAGCTAGCCCCCGGTTACGGGCGGGAAGAAGGCGATTTCGTCGCCCGGTTTGATGGCGGCGCTAGGGTCGCAGAATTCCTGGTTGATGGCACAGCGTATAGTGGCGGTGTGTGCGAAGGCCGCTGCGTGACCGGCACTGCGCTGGCTGAGCCAGGTGATGAGATCAGCAATAGTGCGGACGGTTTCAGGCGGCGTGAGTTGTTCTTCCGATCGGCCGGCGCGTTCGCGCAGCCAGGCAAAATAAAGGATCGTCAGTGGGGCCGGGTTCATGCGGCTCAGCGCGGCGAGGAACTGCGGTCTGGCTCGATATCCTGCAAGGTGGGCATGCGGTCGACGCCGCGCGGCCAGACATCGCCGGCTTGCGGTGTGACGGGCTCCGCACTAGCGGCAATGCCTTGCACGCGGAGCATGTTCAGGCTGTCACCGATGGGTTTGTTCGGGTCATTGGTCGGGCTGAACGTGTTACTGAGGAAATCGTCCATACCGGTGCAGCCGGGCAAGGCAAGGGCAAGGGCGAGTAACGGGCCGAGCAGGGCGGTGCGCCGCATGGCAGAGGCTCCTGGAGGATTATGGGCCGCCGTGATCTAGGCTGGCCTTGACCGAGGCTGGTCGGGCGATTGTCAAGCCACCATGCCTGCTCCGGTGCGGAAGCTCAATAACTGTAATGAATGGTGAGAGATCAAAGGGTTTTCAGTTGAGCTCAACTGAAACATGACCGGTTTTTCAGGAATTGATGACGCGGGTGATCTCCAGGCCGGTCAGGCGCAGGATCCAGCTGACGATTCGGTCCGGGCGGTTCAAAGGCAGCACGACACGGTCGCAATTGTCCAGGGGTTCGTCGCTGGCGACGGCGAGGATGTCAGGCTGGTTGGGCCAGATCGGCGGCTTGCCGAGGGAGGGGCGGTGGATTTCGAGCTTGCTGATCTCGGCGTCCTTCATGCCTTCGACAAGGATGATGTCCGCCTCGGTCATGCGCAGGAGCAGATTATCGAGCTTGGGCTCCTTCTCCGTCTCGTGCAGCAGGGCCCAGCGATTGCCGCTGACGACCATAACCTCGCCGACACCGGCCTCGCGGTGGCGGAAGCTGTCCTTGCCCGGGGTGTCCATCTCAAACCCAGCATGGGCGTGTTTGATGGTGGAGATACGCAGCTTGCGGGCTTTCAGCAGCGGGATCAGCTTGGTTATCAGGGTGGTTTTTCCACTGCCGGACCAGCCGACGATGCCGAGGGTTCTCATGTACGTTGTTCCGTCATGTCGGCCTTTGTCATCTGGGCCATCGTTATTTCGGCTGGGCCGGTCGGACCCCGGCGGGGGGAACATGCGGGCCGGAGGCGTGATGCAACCCGGCGGTGAGGTAATCCCAACCAGTGACCAGGGTGAGCCCGGCGGCGATCCAGAGCATAATTTCGCCGATGAAACCAATGGGCAGCATGCCAAGGCCGAGCAGCTCCGCGGCGCTGTCGCCCGCAAGCAGCGTGCCGAGCGCGGCCATCTGAAAGCCGGTCTTCCATTTGGCGAGGCTGGTGACCGGTAGGCCGATGCGGATGGAGGCGAGATACTCGCGCAGGCCGCTGACCAGAATTTCGCGCAGCATAATGACGATGGCGGGGTAGAGACTGAAATCGGACAGGCGATCCTGGCCGACCAGCATCATCAAGGTGGCGCCGACGAGCAGTTTGTCGGCGATGGGATCTAGCATGCGGCCAAAATCCGATTGCTGGCGGCGCGCGCGAGCGACGACGCCATCAAAATAATCGGTGATGGCGGCGACGGTAAACAAAAGGCAGGCGGCAAGGTCCGCCCAAGGCCGGCGCAACGCCACCAGCGCCACCAAAGCGGGGATAGTGGCGATACGCGATAGCGTCAGGACATTGGGTAAATCGGTGAGCATCGCCGTTACCTTAGCCTGTTCGGTCCAAGCCTTCCACCCGGACGCCGGGATGAAAGAAGGCATAGATGCGCCGCGCAGTTTCGCGGTTAACACCTGGGGTGGCTTCGAGATCGGGCAGGCCGGCCTGTTTCACGCCGCGTGCCGAGCCAAAATGGTTGAGCAAAGCGCGTTTGCGAGCCGGGCCGATGCCTTGGATCTCGTCCAGTTCGCTGGTGGTGAGGGTTTTGGAGCGGCCGGCGCGATGGGTGGTGATGGCGAAGCGATGCGCCTCATCGCGCAGGCGTTGCAGGAAATAAAGCGTGGGGTCGCGCGGAGGGAGTTGGAACGGGGGGCGCCCATCCATGTGGAACCATTCGCGGCCCGCATCGCGGTCCGGGCCCTTGGCAATGCCGACGAGTCTGACATCGGTGACGCCAAGATCGGCGAATACGGCGCGGGCGGCGGAGAGCTGGCCGGCGCCGCCATCGATGAGGACGAGGTTGGGCCATTCGAGGCTGCCTTCCTGACCTTCTTTCAGCGCACGGCCGAAGCGGCGTTCCAGAACCTCCTTCATCATGGCGAAATCGTCGCCGGGGGTGATGGGGCCGCGGATGGAAAATTTGCGGTAGGCGGATTTACGAAAACCCTCGGCGCCGGCGACGATCATGACGCCGTAGGGATGCGTGCCCATGATGTGGGAATTGTCATAGACCTCGATCCGTTCCGGCGGGGCAGGGAGAGCGAACAGTTCCGCCGTGCCGGCGAGGAGTTTGGCTTGACCAGCGGCTTCGGCCAGTTTGCGTTCTAGGGCTTCGCGGGCATTGGTTTCGGCGTGGGCGAGGACGGCGCGTTTTTCGCCGCGTTGTGGCGTGGTGAGTTCGACCTTGCGCTGGGCCTTGAGCGAGAGGGCTTCGGCGACGAGGTCCTGCTCGGGCAGGGCGTGGCTGAGAAGTAACAGCGTGGGCGGGGGTTTGTCGTCGTAGAACTGGGCGACGAAGGCGGCAAGGACGACTTCTGCCTCATCGGTGCGGGCATGGGTGGGGTAGAAGGCACGGTTGCCGTTGTTGCGGCCACCGCGGATGAAGAAGACCTGCACGCAGGTTTGGCCGCTGGCCTGCCAGGCGGCGATGACATCGGCGTCTTGCAAGCTGGCCGGGTTCACCACGCCGGTGCTTTGGATATGCGTCAGCGCGCGGATGCGGTCGCGAATGGCGGCGGCGCGTTCGAATTCCAATGCGCCCGCCGCTTGTTCCATGGTGGCGGCGAGGTCTTGCTGCACATTGGCGGATTTGCCCGACAGGAAGGCTTTGGCGTGCACGACGAGCTGCGCGTAATCGGGTTCGGAAATGCGGCCGACGCAGGGGGCGGCGCAGCGTTTGATCTGATGCAGCAGGCAAGGCCGCGTGCGTGTTGCGAACACGGTGTCGGCGCAGGAGCGAATGAGGAAGATGCGTTGCAGTGCGTTGACCGTTTGGTTCACCGCCCAGGCGGAGGCGAAGGGGCCGTAATAACTGGACTTGCGGGTATGGGCGCCGCGATGCTTGGTCAGTTGCGGGTAGGGATGGTCTTCCGTGAGCATCAGCCAGGGATAGTTTTTGTCATCGCGGAGAACGATGTTGTAGCGCGGCTTCAGGCGCTTGATCAGGTTGGCTTCGAGCAGCAGCGCTTCCGCTTCCGTGTGCGTGGTGATGATTTCCATCGTCACGGTCTCGGACACCATCCGGCGCAGACGTTCGCCGAGGCGTAGTGGCTGCGTGTAGGAGATGACACGTTGTTTCAGGTTGCGCGCCTTGCCGACATAGAGCGCCTCGCCCTTGGCATCGAGCATGCGATAGACGCCGGGATTGGCCGGCATGGTTTTCAGCGCGGCCTCAATGATGGCAACGCCTTTTGGTGCGCTGTTGGGTGTCGCATTATCGGGCGGGTCTTCGATCATCGCGGCAGTATAGACCGGGTTTAGCCCATCCTATTCACGATGATTGGATTTTATGGGGCCTGGATGAATGACGGGCTTATTATTACGCCTATTCCATCACGATACTTATTGGTTTTTTTGGGTTGGCGTGACGTGGGTAGGTTCTGGGACACATGCCCCCTCGGTTAGGGCCCAGAGATCTGCAG
>SHWN01000145.1 GCA_009693795.1 Acetobacteraceae bacterium | reverse complement strand
CCCCCATCCGGCCACCCACGATAGTATGATTTCGTTGGGTGGCCGGGTGGGGGTGCGTGCCGGTGCCCGACTAACTGACCCACTACCGATTATTTTGGTGTAAGATGCGCCACCTTGGGCAGCACTTCCTGGGCGAGGAGGCGGAGTGAGTTCTGCCAAGCTTGTGGCTGGTCGATATAGTCGAAGCCGAAGACCAGCAAATGGCCGAAGCCGCCGACATCGTTGTAGACCTGCTCCAGCTTGCGCGCGACGGTGGTGGGGGAGCCGATCAGCCAGTTATGCTGGGCGCAATATTCCACCGTAACATCGGAATCGGCCACATCCGGGCGGTGTTTCAGAAATTCCTTGAAGCCGAAATTATCCAACAACGGCAGGAAATACTCGCCCATCATGCGACCCATCATGGAACCGACCGAGAGCCGCATGGCTTCTTCATCCGTATCGGCGACGAACACCTCGCGCACCATGCGCCATTCATTGCGGTCAGCGTGGCGGCCAGATATGGCGGCACCGGCTTCCACCGCATCCCAATGCGAGGCGACATATGCGGGGTTGAGATTGAGGCTCATCGGAATGAAGCCGCGTTCACCGGCGAGTTTCAACGTGTCGGAGTTTTTCGAGAGACCGGCGACGCCGATTGGTGGGTGCGGCGCTTGCAGCGGTTTCAGATGCGGTTTCAGGAGGCCGTACATCGTGTCCGGCTTGTTGGTGGTCCAGAATTTCCCTTTTTGTTCGTACGGGCCATCCTCGGTCCAGAGGCGGATGATCATGTCGAGTGCCTCGCGCGTCATGTCGCGGTTAACGCCGCTCATGCCGTCAACGCCGAACATGGCCCAATCCGATGGTAGGCCGGAAGCCGCGACGCCGAAATTTAGCCGCCCGCCGGACATATGATCTAGCATCGCCAGCCGGTTCGCGAGTTCCGCCGGGTGGTGGTAGGGCAGCAGAAAACCGCCCGGTCCCAGACGGATGTTCTCGGTCTGTAGCAGCGCCTGGGCGATAAGCAGATCGGGGGCGGGGTGCGGTTCCCACGGCGCGGTGTGATGCTCGCCGATCCAGGCTTCCTTGTAGCCGAGTTCGTCCAGCCAGCGTAGGAGTTGCAGATCCCAATCATGCCCGGCCTTCAGGCCGCGCTCGGGCGGATGGGATGGCATGGCGAAATAACCGAGTTGCATCAGAAGCTCCTCTCGCTTGATCCGCTCGCTGGTTGGAATAAGCGGAGGCTAGAACAGGCGGAGGCGAGAGAGAAGCCGTTTAATCTATGCGCAGAGCAAGCTTGCAAACCAGCGTAATGTAACGCTCGTAATCTTCGCGTGTGAGGGTGGCGAGTTGTTCCGGCGTGCCGGTGGCGGCGCAAACAACGAATCTGCCGAGATAATCCAGCTCTGGATAGATTTTGCTCAGCGTTGGCACGTTCGGATAGGTGGGCGGCGCGGCGTATCAGGTACCGCCAGGAGCTTGCTCTGGCCAACAGCCAGATGCGGGAACGTGTTGGGGTCCACGTGGATCTGATGCACGCCGGAGAGGAAATCGGCCAGAGATTCCCCCCCCGCTGCGATAGGGGACATGCAGGATATCGATGCCCGCGGTGAGTATCAGCGCCTCACAGATCATTTAGCACTGCGAGCCGATACCGGCCGTGTCCCAGCCAACCTTGCCAGGATTGGCCTTGGCGCTGGTAACCAGTTCCTGCACTGAATTGGCCGGCACCGAGGGGTGCACGCCAATCAGCAGGGCGGCGTTGGTAAAGCTGGAAACCGGCACGAAATCCTTGAAGACATCGAACGGGACCTTGCGCACATGCGGCAGCACGAAAAGCGAAAGCGCTGGTACAGCGACCAAAGGGCAACGTATAGCCGCCGTCGGCAACGCCATCTCATAGCCGCCAATATGAGCATCGAGAAGACGCGCTTTCTGGTCCGCATGGCAATGGACCTTCGTTACATGGACATGAAACGGTATGAACATGCGGCGCGCGCCGCATGTATGGCGAAAGGCAGGCAGATGGCGTGGATCGTCTCTTCTTGCGCGATAAACATCGGGCAGGCATCGGTCACCTGTTGCGCCAGGGCGTTTCACAACACCAGGGAGACTGCAAGATACGGCGCGTAGTTGCGCGCTGGTAGATGGAACAAGGCCGGTTAGGCCAGCCCCAGCGCGATGACCATGATGGAAGTGGAAAGACCCAGTCAGAGCGGGCCGAGCCAGAAACCGTGATAGTGCAGCCTGATGTCCAGCCAGCCCAGCACGCCGACCAATCACCGGAGGCGCGCGGCGTTGGCAAGGTCGTTCCAAGCGGCGCGAAGAGGGGCGGTCGGCGGTGGTATCGCTGCCATTTAAATGCCATCATCCTATGCGAGGAAAGGGAATAGAACCAAGCCGGGCAGGAGACCCCTCTGGCCTGGAACGGCACTTATGGGATTTCTTGCCTTGATCGGTAATTTGTATTAATGGGTCAGGCTGGGTTGTTGAGTCATTATATGAGTGTCGGCCGGATTGCCGTCATGCTCGGGTGGTGCGAGCGTTTGCTCCCAATGCGGGGGACGCCGCAACGACAGGACGGAGGCCGTATGCAATCTTTCGTTGTGCCATACATGGCTAGATTGATACCGGCTTTGGTCGGGGTGGCGCTGATATCGCTACTGGCAGCCTGCGCGAGTGGACCGGGGACCCGTACCGCCCGTGATGTCAATTATTATCGCGGGCATGCGCGTTCGGATTATACCCCGCCAGGGCCGGCGCATGATCCGTGGGGCCCCTATATCACTCAGGCGGCAAATCGGTTCGATGTGCCGGATGTGTGGATCCGTGAGGTGATGCGGGCAGAATCTGGGGGCAATCTGTTTCGCCGTGGCGAGCTGATCACCTCCGGCGCGGGTGCGATGGGCCTGATGCAGGTGATGCCGGGCACCTATGAGGAACTGCGCGAACGGCATGCTTTGGACGACGATCCGTTCGATCCAAAAAATAATATCCTGGCTGGCACGGCCTATATCCGGGAAATGTATGACATTTATGGCGCGCCGGGTTTCCTGGCGGCCTATAATGCGGGGCCAAAGCGGTTGGACGATTACCTTGCCAATCAGCGCGACCTACCAACCGAGACGCGGCGCTATGTGGCAAAGATCGGGCCGAATATTTTGGATACGCATCCGAATTTGTGGTCCCAGGCCACACAATATGCGATGAATGCGATGCCGGTAAATGTACCGCCAGGATTGCGCTACGGCCGCAGCGGGCGGGGGCAGCCGATACAGATGGCCCAAGCTCAGATGGGACAGGCACGGGTGCCGAGTGAGACGCCGATACAGGGCAATGCTCTGGGCGGACAGCGAACGGTGCAAGTGGCGCAGTTGGCGCCGCCCGCCGCGCCGGCGCGTGGGCGGGTCTCGCTGGCCGCGGCGCCGTCCGCGTCCCAACAGCCGCCAGCTAACGGTGGATACCGTTTGATCCCGAGCGCGGTTGCGGCGCCTGTGACCCCGAGCGGGCCTATGCATGGTGGGTCGGGCCAATGGGCGATCCAACTTGGGGCGTTCAGCAGCGAAAGCCAGGCACGAATGGCGACAGGCAGTGCGATAGCCAAGGTCAGCGAGACGTTGGGCAGCGCTAACCCACAGATTTCCGGCGTGCGCCAACGCCAGGTTACGCTGTATCGCGCGCGGTTGGTAGGATTGTCGCAAGCAGCGGCGATGCAGGCCTGTCAACGCCTGCAACGCGGCGGCTCCACCTGCGTCGTCGTGTCCCCCGACGCGCGATCTTGATAGCGGACTGAGGGGCTGCTTCCCACAACATCTTATGGACCGCATCATGGCTGAAGCTGAGGGTATCATCCGCCAGCGTCTCGGCGGCATGCTCAGAGCTTAAGCATGCTTTGATTCCGGCAGATAACTTACAAAGCCGGATTCAGCGCCGGTTGATAAAAAAGCCGGTGTTGCTGGCCATGGGCTTGTCGCTGGGCACCATCATCGGTACCAGCCTGGTCAGATTTTCCTACGCCTTGTTCGTACCCGCCATGCGCGCCGAAATCCTGGCTTTCTGTCAGTCCCCCAAAAAATCCAAAATCAACCCGCGGCGTCCAGGGCCTGGGACAGATCAGCCAGGATATCGTCGATATGTTCCAGGCCGACGGAGAGGCGGACATAGCCGGGGGAGACGCCGGTGGCCAGCTGTTCGGCTTCCGTAAGCTGGCTGTGGGTGGTGCTGGCGGGGTGGATGGCGAGGCTGCGGGCATCGCCAATATTGGCCACGTGGTAGAACATTTTCAGGGCGTTGATAAAGGCGCGGCCCGCTTCGGTGCCTCCTTTCAGCTCGAATCCGCAGAGGCCGCCAGTGCCGTGCGGAAGGTATTTCGCGGTGCGCTCGGCGGCCGTGCCTTTGTGGTGCGCCGGATGGATAACGCGGGTGACGGATTTATGCGTGGCGAGGAAATGCGCCACAGAGAGGGCGTTGCGGCCGTGTTCGCGCATGCGCAGCGGCATGGTCTCTAGCCCCTGGATGAACATGAAGGCGTTGAAGGGGCTCATCGCGGCTCCCAGGTCGCGTAGTAATGTTACGCGCATCTTGAGGATGTAGGCGATGGGGCCGATGCCTTTCACCGCCTGGGTCCAGACGGCGCCGTGATAGGAGGGGTCCGGCTGGCTGAGCATCGGCTGTCGGGCCGGGTGGGCTTCCCAGTCGAAATTGCCGCCATCCACGATCAGGCCGCCGATGGAGGTGCCGTGGCCGCCGATATATTTTGTTGTCGAATACATCACGATGGCGGCGCCGTGTTCCAATGGCTTCACAATTATCGGCGCGGCGGTGTTGTCCATGATCAGCGGGATACCGAATTTTCGTCCAATGGCCGAGACTTCGGCGATCGGGAAGGCGATGAGTTTCGGGTTGGGCAGGGTTTCTGCGTAATAGGCGCGGGTTTTATCGTCGGTGGCGCGAGCGAAGGCTTCCGGATCCGCAGGATCGACGAAGCGACATTCGATACCTTCGTCCTTAAACTGGTTCTGAAACAGGTTCCAGGTGCCACCGTAAAGATCGGTGGAGGAAACGATATTATCGCCCGTCCGCGCCAGATTCTTCACGGAAAAGGCGGATGCGGCCTGACCAGAGGCTAGCGCCAGACCCGCCACGCCGCCTTCGAGCGCGGCAATGCGCTTTTCGAGCACATCGGTCGTTGGGTTCATGATGCGGGTGTAGATATTGCCGAATTCCTTAAGGCCGAACAGGTTCGCCGCGTGCTCGGCGCTATCGAACTGATAAGAGGTGGTCTGGTAAATTGGCACTGCGACGGCATTGGTGGCAGGATCGGCACGCCAGCCGGCATGCAGGGCGACGGTCTCGGGGTGTTTTGAGGACATTGATCGCTCCTTTAAACTCTGATCGGTCCGATGATAGGCTTAATCACCACGTAGCGCGAATGCGGCCTTGGCGTGTGGGCGAGCCTTGCTGGCGTCGTAAAAGGCTCGGACAGCGGGGTGTTTATCCATCATTTCCGGCGCGAAGCGGAGGAAGTAAAGACAAGAAGCCACATTTAGATCAGAGACGGTGAAGCGGTTGCCAACAAGATGTCCACCGCTTTTCGTAAGCGCGCCGTTCAACACCGCGAGCGCGCCTTCAACGCTGGCCTGGCTGCGCGCCAGGATGGCGACGTCACGTTGATCTTCGGCGAGTGTTTTGCCGTGGCTCATCACCGCTTGCGCGTGTGGTTCCAGTTCCCACACCGCCCACAGCGTCCATTGCAGAATCTGGCCTTCTTCGGAAATATTGGCCGGGGCGAGCGGGCCGCCATGCTTGCGGGCGAGGTAAAGATTGATGGCCAACGATTCCCATAGGATCAGCCCGTCATCATCGATCACCGGCACATGGCCGTTCGGGTTGATCTTTAGATGTTCCGGCGTGCGGCTGCCTTCTGGGCCGGGCTTAACGTCGATATTCTCATAGGGAATGCCGAGTTCCTTCACCATCCAAAGCGTGCGGACGGTGCGCGAATAGGGGCTGCCGATAAGTGTGAGGGTCATGGGGCGTTCCTTATTTATTCGTCCCGCAACGCCCAGGCGGCTTTCGCGGCCGGGCGGGCGAGGAGAGTTTGGTACCAGGCGCGGATACCGGGAAACGGCTCCAGCGCCTGCGGTGTGCCGCGCAGGTAAAAGATAGCACCCACCAGATTAAGATC
>SHWN01000012.1 GCA_009693795.1 Acetobacteraceae bacterium | reverse complement strand
TTCGCCAATGATGCGCAGATCCGGCGCCAAAGCAAGTGAGAATCCGGCCCCGGCAGCGACGCCATTGACCATGGCGATGGTCGGTTTCGGCATTTCGTGCAGCAACCGGGCGGCCTCCATGGCATTGCGCAATTCCATGGAGCGCGATTCCGGTGTGCTGCCCGGTTCATATTGCCGCGCTGCCTGCGCCTTCACATCGCCGCCGGAGCAGAACGCCTTGCCTGCCCCGGTGATCACGACGCAGCCAATGGCAGGGTCTATCGCCCAGGCGGAGAGCAGCGGGACCAGTTCGCGCATCAGGGCGCGGGAGAGGGAATTATAGCTCGCCGGCCGGTTTAGGGTGAGTAGACCGACGCCATTCGTCACCTCGGTTAGAATTTCGTCGGTCATGCGGCTTTTTCCTTTGCGTAAGCTTATTTGCATTTTGCCATGGAGCTTTGCGCCTTGCCACCGTATTGGCTTTTGTTGCAGGTGCGTTGCAGGCAGGCAGTATTTTTATCCGATGTGCCGGCGCTTCGGCAGGTGGCCTGGCCAGCGGCGGGCGTGGTGGGCGTCATTGTGGCGAGGCGAAGAGCAGCATGAACAGCGACAAGGCGGCAACAGTGCGGATAATGTTTCTCCGCTATTGGGTTGATCCGGCATAGGTCGGCGGACGGGCCGCGCAACCGGCGCCAACCGGGCGCGCTTGCCTATCCGGCCCCGCTTGGCTACTTCCCCGGCCAGTTTTGAAGGATATCCACCATGCGTGTGAAAGATGTAAAAAAAGTGGTGCTCGCCTATTCTGGCGGGCTGGACACCAGCGTTATTCTGCGCTGGCTGCAAACCGTCTATCAGTGCGAGGTGGTCACCTTCACGGCCGATCTTGGCCAGGGGGAGGAGCTGGAACCGGCGCGCCAAAAGGCCGAGCAGGCCGGGGTGAAGGAGATTTTCATCGATGATCTGCGCGAAACCTTCGTGCGGGACTTCGTCTTCCCGATGTTTCGCGCCAATGCGTTGTACGAGGGCCAGTATCTGCTCGGCACCTCTATCGCCCGCCCGCTGATCGCCCAGCGCCAGATCGAGATTGCCGAAATGGTGGGCGCGGATGCCGTCGCGCATGGCGCCACCGGCAAGGGCAATGACCAGGTGCGGTTTGAAATCGCCTATTACGCCCTGAAGCCAGACATCAAGATCATCGCCCCCTGGCGCGAATGGGATCTTTCTAGTCGCACCCGGCTGCTGGAATTCGCTGAAACCCACCAGATTCCGATCGCCAAGGACAGGCGTGGCGAGGCGCCGTTCAGCGTTGATGCCAATCTTTTGCACTCTTCGTCCGAAGGCAAAATTCTCGAAGACCCGGCAGTAGAGGCCGATGAAATCGTCTACCAAAGGACGATTTCCCCGGAAGCGGCGCCCGATAAGGCGACCGTCATTTCCATGGATTTCGCCCATGGCGACGCGGTGGCGATCAATGGCGAAACCCTTTCGCCGGCCAGCTTGCTGACAAAACTGAACGAATATGGCCGCGTCAATGGCATCGGGCGGCTGGACTTGGTGGAAAACCGCTTCGTCGGCATGAAATCGCGCGGCGTATACGAGACCCCCGGCGGCACCATCCTGCTGGCGGCGCATCGGGGCGTCGAATCCATAACGCTCGACCGTGAGGCGGCGCATCTGAAGGACAGCCTGATGCCGCGCTATGCGGAGCTGATCTATAATGGCTTCTGGTTCAGCCCGGAACGGCGTATGCTACAGGCGCTGATCGACGAAAGTCAGCACAGTGTCACTGGCCGTGTGCGGTTGAAGCTGTATAAGGGAAATGTCACGGTCATCGGCCGGGAAAGCCCAAACAGCCTTTATTCGATGAAGGTGGTGACTTTTGAGGACGACCAGGGCGCCTATGACCAGTTCGACGCCCAAGGCTTTATCAAGTTGAACGCGCTGCGCCTTCGCCTCGCGGCGATGGCGGGCCGCAAAGGGGGAAAACTCTAATCATGTCGATGTCGATGTATCAGGCTTCGGTGCCGTTGTTCACGCAGTTGCTGGGCGGCATTAAGGGCACGCTCGTCAAGACCAAGGCGCATGTGGAGGCAAAAAATATTGAAGCCAGCGCGCTGCTGGAGGACCGGCTGTTCCCGGATATGTTTAAGTTCAGCCGCCAGGTGCAGCAGGCGACGGACATGGCCTGCGGGGTTGCCCGCATTGCCGGGGTGGACGTGCCGACCTTGCCGACCGCGGCCGCGAGCTTCGATGACCTCATTGCCCGCGTCGATGCCGCTTTGGCCTTCCTCGGCACGCTCAAGCCGGCGCAGATCGATGGCGCCGAAGCCAAGGACGTGACCATTACCATGCGCAATGGTCCCCGCAGCTTCACGGGCCAAAGCTATCTGATGACATGGCTAATCCCGCACACTACGTTCCACGCCACCACCGCCTATAACATTCTACGCCATCGTGGTGTGGAAATCGGTAAGCGTGACTTTTTGGGCTGATTCGTGCCTGGCGCCGCCGGCTGGGCGTAAATCCGACTTGCGCCCGGTCGCGTGGCTTGCCATTTGATGGCTGGATATGCTGCCTGATCGGGGCGGACGGGGGAGAATATGGGTAGTTTTAGTGTCTGGCATTGGGTCGTCGTGCTGCTGGTGGTGCTGCTGCTGTTTGGCGGCGGCAAGGTCAGCTCGCTGATGGGTGATTTTGCCAAGGGCATCAAGTCCTTCAAGAAAAACATGGCGGATGAAACCACCGACGCCTCCATGGAAGCCACGGCGGACCAGAAACCCGCTGGCAATATTTCCGCACCAGATGGTAAGGCTGCCGCTGGCAGCACTCAGACAACCGCCAACCGCGTTTGACCAATCACGGGCCGATGGTGATTGCGGGCCGGTGTGGGAGTGGCAAAAGGAAGGTCGGGGCTCTGCCCCGAACCCCGCTAAGGGGCGACGCCCCCTTAGAACCCATTCATTTATAATTCATTCATTTGGTTTTCATGAAGCAGGGGCCTACTGACGTGGTAGTAATCACCGCGTAGGCCCTTGCTTCGTGAGAACCGTACGGCCTGGGGTCCAGGGACGCCCTGGTGGGGGTTGGGGGACAAAGCCCCCAGCATTCCTTTATGTCACTCCCACACCAGCTAGCAGCCGCGATCGGCCCTTGACGGGGCGCATGGTTGGGCCAGCATTGCGGAGGAAAATCCGGAGGATGTCATGGCCACGCACCGTCTCGACGCGACCCCTGCCACTGTGCGCTGGGGGATGTTCGATGCCTCGTTCCCGCCTGTTTTGACGGTTAATTCCGGCGATACGGTGGTGCTGGAATGCGTCAATGCCGGGATGCCGGATATTTTGCCGCTGCCCGATTCGGGCTTGGTAATCCCGCCGGCGATCACGGCGATTCATGGCGCCAATTTGCCTCGGCTGGGTGGGCATATCGTGACCGGGCCGGTGGCGGTGGCGGGGGGGATGCCGGGGGACATGCTGGAAGTGCATGTGCAGAAGATCGAGTTCGGGGCGGATTGGGGTTATTGTGGGTTTCGTCCGCTGGCGGGCACCTTGCCGGAGGACTTTCCCCAGCGATATCTGAGCCATATCCCGATTGACCGCGCCCGCGGCACGTGCCGTTTGCCTTGGGGGACGGAGCTGACCCTGGCGCCGTTCTTTGGCGTGATGGGGGTGGCGCCGCGGGCATCGTATGGCACGTTGTCGTCGAAAGAGCCGCGCGCGCATGGCGGCAATCTGGACAATAAGGAGCTCGGTGCCGGGGCAAAATTGTTCCTACCGGTGTTTGTGGAGGGGGCCAATTTTTCCGCCGGGGATGGCCATGGTGTGCAGGGGGATGGGGAGGTTTGCATCAATGCGCTGGAAACCTGCCTGACGGGCACGTTCACCCTGACATTGCACAAGGGTTCCCCCGCCGCGCCGCTGCTGCGCTTTCCGCGCGCGGAGACTGCCACCCATTACATCACCATGGGTATGCATGAGGACATGGATCAGGCAATGAAACAGGCTTTGCGGGAGATGATCGCGTTCATTTGCTCGCGGTCTAACCTGTCTCGGGAGCAGGCCTATCAGTTCTGTTCTTTGGCTGTGGACTTCCATGTGACGCAAACGGTGAATGGGGAAAAGGGGATTCACGGCCTACTACGCAAGGGATTGTTGTTTTAGGAGGAGTTTTCCACAAGATTTTGTGGTTTAGGCCTAGTCGGTGGTTGAGACTGTGCTTCCAACCCTCTACCATATTTTATAGCAAGAATATCGAGGGGGCCGCGATATGGAGTGGAATGAGGAGGCCATTGGCCGTCTTCGCGCGTTGTGGGCGGAAGGCCATTCGACGGCCGAGATCGGCCGGCGGCTCGGTGTCACCAAAAACGCGGTGGTCGGCAAGGCGCATCGGCTGGATCTGCCTGCCCGGCCATCGCCTATCCGGCGCGATGGCAATGGCGGTGTGCCGCGTCAGCCCGCGCCGCGCCGCGTAGCGGGTCCGACCTTGCCGCCTTTGTCCAGCACCACCCTGCCAACGGTGGAGACCGCCCCGCCGCCGCGCCCTGTGGCAGCAAGGCCTACCGCGCTGCCAGCTGTGCCGCGAATGCGGGCCATGCCGCGTCCCTTTGCGCGGGCTGTCGCGTGTTGCTGGCCCATCGGCGATCCCGGCACGGCGGGATTTCGCTTCTGCGATGCGCAGGCTATGACCGGCAAACCCTATTGCGGCGACCATGCCCAGCTTGCCTATGTGAAAGTGCGCGATCGCCGCGAGGACGCCGCCTGATCGAGTAGGTGCCGTGATGTGAATATAAGAGCGCGTTTTGCGGCCTGGAACCGGACTGTAAAACGGTCTCTGAGAAACCACGGCATAAGATTCGTCGATGGGTGCTCGGGATTTGTTACTCCGGGCCGGCCGAGTGGCGTATCGTGTCGCTGGACATAGAGTTTGTCTCACATCACCAGAATGTCTGATTGAGAAGGGCGCAGCGCGCCCAGGGAAGGGTGCGCCGGAAAGAAGCGTTTGCCTGCCTTCATCCGTCGGCCCTCGTACAACGAGGCTGTGCCTTTATGACCGGCAATGCCCGAGGGAGAAAGGCGACGAACTGATGCCCCAGGGCGCCGTGAAATGGTTTAATCCGACCAAAGGCTATGGCTTTATGGCACTCGATACTTTGGGGCAAGGATATTTTTGTCCATATCAGCGCCGTGCAGCAAGCCAGGATACCCACGCTTAACGAGGGCCTGCTGGCGGTGCCGAATCGGCATCACGGCGGCAGAGCTGCGTCAGGTTGGTGGAGCGATGTCTAGTCGGTGAATGGATCTGGCCGGCGGTGTGGGCAGGCACGGAGTAGCAAATACAACACAGGCCTGACGGAAATAGTAGAAATGCATCATTGGGGCTTGCGTTGCCCCTGGTCTCTGGCCTAGGCATCTCCCGGCAAAGGGGGCAGGTCGCATGAGCAATACACTGTCTTCGCGTCGCGCCGCGGAGCCCAAATTTGCCCTTGATGCGGACGCCGTGCGAGCGGCCTATCGGCGCTGGGCAGGTGTCTATGATCTGGTGTTTGGGATGATCTCCTCGGGCGGGCGGCGTCGCGCAATAGCCATGGTCAATCAGCTGCCGGGCGAGCGTGTGCTGGAAGTGGGCGTTGGCACGGGGCTCGCCTTGCCGCATTACGGACGCAACAAACGTATCACGGGCATCGATCTTTCGTCGGAAATGCTGTCGCATGCCCGCGAACGCGTGGCGGAGCGGAAACTCACTAATATTGAAGCGTTGGTGGAGCTCGATGCCGAGGAAACCGGCTTCCGGGATGCCAGTTTTGATATCGCAGTGGCGATGTTTGTGGCCTCCGTTGTGCCGCATCCGCGCCAGTTGCTGGCTGAGATGCGCCGAGTTGTGCGCCCCGGCGGCCATATCCTGTTCATCAACCATTTTGCCGCGCAGCGTGGCCCGCGCTGGTGGGTGGAACGCACGATGGCCCCGGCGTCGCATGCTTTGGGCTGGCACCCGGATTTCTTCCTCGATGCGTTGTTCACCGCGTCAGATGTTGCGCAGGCGACGCTGATTGGCGTGCCTCCTGTCGGACTGTTCACCCTGGCGCATCTGCCGAACTGAGCCCGCTGGCGGGTGACGGGCGGGTCGCTGCCGCGATCCATGCGCCGCCTGAGCGGCAATAAGAGCGGCAATCCGCCGAATACCAACATTAAACTGCGTCATAACCGCGTCCTGGACCTTGATTTCGGGCCACGCCTCGGGTACAAAAATATGGTGAAGCCGGGTCGCGCTGACGCGGCTCGGATAGGCTTGGATTTGCAGGCTATGATGGATAATACGAAAGCGGGATTGATCAGCCTATGCAATTTTTCCCGCGTCTAATGGCTGCAAGCGCAGCCATGATCTTGGGTGCTGCTTGGCTGGCGGCGGATGCGGGCGCGCAACAGCCCTTGCCGTGGCAGATGGGGTTCCAGAAGGCTTTCAGCCCGGTGATGGAACAAATCGATACGCTGCATACGGGCGTGCTGTGGCTGGTCACCATCATCACCTTATTCGTCGGCGTGCTGCTGTTGATCGTGATGTTGAAGTTCAACCACAAGGCCAACCCAAACCCCAGCACGACCAGCCATCACACCGGGTTGGAAATCGCCTGGACGGTGATCCCGATTCTCATTCTGGTGGGCATGGCCATTCCGTCTTTCCGGCTCATCTATTACCAGGATCGCGCGCATGAGGCGGATATGACGGTGAAGGTCACCGGCCATCAGTGGTATTGGGAGTACACGTATCCGGATAGCGACAACCTGAATTTCCGGTCTGACATCATCCCCGATGATGAGGCCCGCAAGACCGGCAAGATCCGCCTGTTGGACGTGGACAATCCCCTGGTGGTACCGGTGGGCAAGAATATTCGCATCCTGACGGCCAGCACGGACGTGATCCACAGCTTCTATGTCCCGAGCCTCGGCGTGCAGCGCTACGCGATTCCCGGCCGCACGATCGAGACCTGGGTGCAAGTGATGGCGCCCGGCATCTATTATGGCCAGTGCAATCAGATCTGCGGCAAGGACCATGCGCGGATGCCGATCGCGGTGCGTGCGATACCGGCAGAGGAGTTCGCCACCTGGGTTGCGGAGGCAAAAAAGAAATTCGCTACCACCACGCCGGAGACAGCGGTGCAGGTGGCGGCGGTGATGGAACGGCAGCGCTGATCCTCCGACGATCAGGACGCGAAGGAGTTTTATAACATGGCGTCAACCACGCATGATCACGGGCATGATGATCATCATCATGACCACAAGCCGGCATTCTTCACGCGCTGGTTTTGTTCGACGAACCACAAGGATATTGGCACGCTCTATCTGATCTTCGGGATCATTGGTGGGCTGATCGGTGGGGTGTTGTCGCTGATCATGCGTACGCAGCTGGCTCATCCTGGCGGTTCTCTGGTGACCGATGGGCAGACTTGGAACACGATCATCACCATCCATGGGTTGTTGATGATCTTCTTCTCCGTCATGCCGGCTTTGATCGGCGGATTCGGCAATTGGTTCGTGCCATTGATGATCGGCGCGCCGGATATGGCGTTCCCTCGCCTTAACAATATCAGCTTCTGGCTGCTACCCCCGGCGCTGGTGCTGGTGATGATCGCGCTGTTCCGTGGCGAGGCGGGCGGCGGCTGGACCTTGTATGTGCCGCTAACCAATGCCACCTATCAGCCGGGCTGGGGGGGGGACGCGCTGTTGTTCTCCTTGCATCTGGCGGGTATTTCCTCGCTGTTGGGTGCCATTAACTTTATTACCACCATCTTCAACATGCGTGCGCCGGGCATGACGTTGCACAAGATGCCACTGTTTGTGTGGGGTATCCTGGTCACGGCATTTCTGCTGCTGCTCGCGGTGCCGGTGTTGGCGGCGGCGATCACCATGCTGATCACTGACCGTAATTTTGGCACGGCGTTCTTTGAAGTGGCGGGTGGCGGCGATCCGGTGCTGTTTCAGCATCTGTTCTGGTTCTTTGGCCATCCAGAGGTCTACATTATGGTCCTGCCTGGCTTTGGGATTATCAGCCACATCATCTCCACCTTCTCGCGCAAGCCGGTGTTTGGCTATCTTGGCATGGCCTATGCGATGGTGGCGATCGGCGTGGTCGGCTTCGTGGTGTGGGCGCATCATATGTATGTCTCCGGCATGGAGGTTGATACGCGCGCTTACTTCATGGCCGCGACATTGGTGATCGCGGTGCCGACGGGGGTTAAAGTCTTCTCCTGGATCGCGACGATGTGGGGTGGTTCCATTCGGTTGGAGTTGCCGATGGTCTGGGCGATCGGCTTTATCTTCGTCTTCACCCTGGGTGGCGTGACCGGCGTGGTGCTGGCCAATGCGGGCCTGGATCAGGCGCTGCACAACACGTACTACGTGGTGGCGCATTTCCATTACGTGCTCTCGTTGGGCGCGGTGTTTTCTATGTTCGCCGGGTTCTATTACTGGATCGGCAAGATGTCGGGCCGGCAATACCCAAAATTCCTTGGTCATTTGCAGTTCTGGCTGCTGTTCATCGGCGTGAACCTGACCTTCTTTCCGATGCATTTTTCGGGCTTAGCCGGAATGCCGAGGCGTTATCCAGATTATCCGGATGCCTTCGCCGGATGGAATATGATTTCTTCCCTTGGGTCTTATATCAGCGGTCTGTCGGTGCTGGTGTTCCTGATGGTGATTGTGCGCGTCTTTACATCGAGGGAACCCCTGGCGAATAATTACTGGGGTGACGGTGCCACGACCTTGGAATGGACCGTCGCCTCACCGCCGCCGTTCCATACGTTCGAGGAACTGCCACGGGTCACGTAATTAACAGATGAGAGTAGGATGACCGAAGGCACCATCACGGCGTTCGGCGCGGACGGGAGGGAGCAACCCCTCCCGTCCAACCGTTTAAGCCCAGCCGATCACGTGCAGGCCAACCCGCTTGCGGGGGAGGCGGAGCTTGCTGATTGGATTGCGCTGCTGAAGCCACGCGTGATGACCTTGGTGGTGTTCACCGGCCTGGTCGGCTTGCTGGTGGCACCCGGACATTTGCATCCGGTGCTCGGGTTCACCGCCGTGCTGTGCATCGCTGTCGCGGCCGGGGCGTCGGGTGCTATCAATATGTGGTACGATCGCGATATCGATGCGATCATGAACCGCACATCCAACCGGCCCATTCCAGGCGGGCGTATCCTGCCGAACGCGGCGCTCGGCTACGGCGTGACGCTGGCCTTCGCCTCCGTGCTGGTGATGTATCTGGCGACCAATATCGCCGCGGCTTCGGTCCTGGCACTATCCATTGCGTTCTACGTGTTCGTTTATACGATGTGGCTGAAACGCCGCACGCCGCAGAATATCGTGATCGGTGGGGCCGCCGGTTCCTTCCCCCCTTTGATCGGCTGGGCCGCCGTGACCGGCTCCATCGATTTGGTGCCGCTTATTCTGTTTGCCATTGTGTTCTTCTGGACGCCGCCACATTTCTGGGCGCTCTCGCTTTACGCTCATGGCGATTACGCGCGGGCTGGAGTGCCGATGCTGCCCGTGGTGGCGGGCGCGCGCGAAACCCGGCGGCAAATTTTCATCTATACAATTTTCCTGCTGCCGATTTCTCTGGCGCCTTGGATGATGGGGTTTTCCGGCGTCATTTATGGGGTGTCGGTGGTCGTACTCGATCTTGGTTTTCTGGCCTGTGCGTGGCGTGTCTGGACGGATTTGCAGGACAGCCATGGCGTCAGCCAAGCCAATGACGCGCCAGCGCGGGCGATGTTCAAGTATTCGATCCTGTACCTGTTCGTGCTGTTCGCCGCCCTCGCTGTTGACCGTTTGGTGGGCTGAGCATGATCGACCAGCCGGAGTATTTCTCGCGTGACGACTCTATCGAAATCGCGCGGCGCCGGCGTGGTCGTAACTGGGCTGTTTTCGGGGCACTTACCCTGCTTTGTGTGCTGTTTTACGCGATTGCGGTGGTCAAGCTGATACATTTATGAAGCCGGATCATGCGCCCCGTTCGTAATAACGGCCTCGTCGCTTTTGTCTTGCTGGGTATCGTCGCGGGCATGGGTGGGCTCGCCTTTGCGTCGGTGCCGCTTTATCGGCTGTTTTGTGCCGTCACTGGCTACGGCGGCACGCCGCAGACCGGGCCATCGGCCGCGCCGGGCGCCACCGGGGGGATGATCACCGTGCGATTCAATGCCGATACCAATCCGGGCTTGCCCTGGCATTTCATGCCGGCTCAGAAAGAAATCAGGCTGGCGCTGGGCGAGCAGGCGTTGGCCTTCTACACGGCGCGCAATCTGGCGGCGACGCCGGTGACCGGCACCGCTGTTTACAACGTGACGCCGGACAAGGTTGGGCGCTATTTCCACAAGACGGCCTGTTTTTGCTTCAATGAACAGACCCTGGCGGCGGGCCAGCGGATGGAATTTCCGGTCAGCTTTTGGGTAGACCCGAAGCTGGCCGAGGACCCCAATACCGCCGATATTACCACCATCACGCTGTCCTACACCTTCTTTCTTACGCTGGAGGATGCCGCGCGGGCCGGGGCACTGGCGGGTGCGGGGCCGCATGTCGGCGGCAATCTCCGTTGATTTGCCATTGGATTGGTCCGAACCCCTTGTATCATCGGGGGAATTGGGGATGATGCCCTAGCCGCGCCGGGGCGGATTCCCCGGCTGCAGACGCATGGATTTAGCATGAGCAGCGACGCACACGGCGCCCCCCACGAACCTGGTCATGGATTGAAGCATCCCTATCACCTGGTCGATCCCAGTCCATGGCCATTTGTTGGCTCGATTGCGGCCTTCGCGACCGTGCTAGGAATCGTTTTCGCGGCGCATTTCCACAATTACATTTTGCTGGTGATCGGCCTGCTGGGTGTGCTGGGGGTGATGTATTTCTGGTGGCAGGATGTGCTTAAGGAAAGCCGCGCGCCGGGTGTGCACACCACTATCGTGCGCATTGGCTTGCGCTACGGAATGATGATGTTCATTGCCTCGGAAGTGATGTTCTTCGTCGGGTTCTTCTGGTCCTATTTCAATTTCGCGCTGTTCCCGGAAAATGTTGCCAATGCAGGCCCGCATCCGACATGGCCGCCGGCCGGGGTGCAGACATTCGATCCGTTCCATCTGCCGTTCCTCAATACGATGATCCTGCTGCTATCCGGCACCACGGTGACCTGGGCGCATCACGGGTTGCTGGAAGGCAATCGCAAGGCATTGATCAATGGCCTAGCGCTGACCGTGCTGCTCGGCCTCGCCTTTACGTCCTTGCAGGCGATCGAGTATTCGGACGCGCCGTTTAAGTTCTGGGGCGGCGGCGTTTATTCTTCGGTATTCTTCCTCGCCACGGGTTTCCATGGCTTCCATGTTATCGTCGGCACGATCTTCCTGCTGGTGTGTCTGATCCGCGCATCGAAAGATGAGTTTACGCCAGACCGCCATTTTGGCTTCGAGGCTGCGGCTTGGTACTGGCATTTTGTTGATGTGGTGTGGCTATTCCTGTTTGTCTGCATTTACTGGGTCGGTGCTGGTGAAATCGCCGCGCATTAACGCGTTTATGCGATGCAAAGACGGCACCGGCCCGCACCCCTGCCCGGCCACCTATGAGAATATACATCCGTGGGTGGCCGGGTGGGGGTGCCGGCCGCTGTCGCTCTGAGAGCACACCACAGTGGTTGTAACGCAGCGCACCGTTCTGCTGGCGGCCTTGCGTTGCCGCTGTCCCCGCTGCGAGCAGGGCAAAGTATTTTTAGGTCTGTTGACTGTTTGCGCGCGCTGTTCGGTGTGCGATCTTGATTTAAGTGAGCACGATGCAGGCGATGGTCCGGCTGTTGCGGTAATTCTGCTGCTGGGTGCGGCTGTTGTCGGCATGGCGTTAGGGGTGGAGTTTCGCTTTATGCCGCCGCTCTGGTTGCATGCGATCATCTGGCCGGTCGTGACTTTTCCCCTCGCCATTCTAATGATGCGCCCCTTCAAGGCAGCGCTGCTGGGACAGCAGTATCTGCACCGGGCGTCCAAGATGGAGCGCAGATCGGGAACGGCGCCGTGAGCGGCATAACCCGCCGGCTGCTCGTGCCGGGCCTGATGAGCCTGGGGCTGATCGGGATCATGCTTTGCCTCGGCATCTGGCAATTGCAGCGGATGGCGTGGAAACAGGATACTCTGATCCGGATTGACCGTGCGGAGGGTGGCCCCGCGCGGCCGCTGGGCGCGGTGCCGACACCGTTCTCGAAAGTTTCCGTGCAAGGCATTCTGCGTAACGCGCAGGCAGCGTATTATGGCGCCGATATTCAGATCACCCCAGCCGGGCCCAAGATGGGTGCACGGCTGATTGTGCCGCTGGATCGCGCTGAGGGCCCACCCGTGCTGGTCGATCGCGGCTGGGTGCCGATAGAGCAGCTGCGCCCGATTTCCCAGCCGACCGGGCCGGTCTTTGTCGAAGGCTTTGTCCGCCCAGCCGATACCGCCAGCTGGTTCAGTGCCAGCGATGATCCGCGCGCGCGCCGGTTCTATACGTTGGACCCGCAGACGATTGGTGCGGCGGTGGGGATTGCCAATGTCGCGCCCTTTGTCATCGTGGCTCTGGGGCAGCGTCCGCCGGAAGTGTATCCTATCCCCGCCCAGCGCATGCCGCGCCCGCCGAACGATCATCTGAACTATGCCGTTACCTGGTTTGGCCTAGCCTTCATTCTGTCGGTCATCTTTTTTATGTACGCTCGTAACGTGGTGCGCCCATGAACCCAATGTCTGCTTATGAACGTTTGACGTCGCGGTTTGCCCGTATCGCCACGATTGGGGAGGCGGCTTCCATGCTGGGTTGGGACGCGGCGGCGATGATGCCGCCGGGTGGGGCGGCGGTACGTGGCGATCAGATGGCGGTACTCGCGGGCCTCAGCCACGGAATGCTGGTGGCATCTGAGGCGGCCGAGGAACTTGATGGAGCGGAGGCGGCGCCCGTCGACGCTAATCCCTGGCGGGCCGAGAATTTACGCCTGATGCGCCACGCCCATACCCGCGCCACCGCGCTGCCGGTCGATCTGGTGGAGGCGCAGGCACGAGCCAATTCGGCTTGCGAGAAAGTTTGGCGCGAGGCCCGACGCTCGGCGGATTTTTCTCTCGTCCGTTCGCATCTGGCAGAGGTTCTCCGTTTGGTGCGTGAACAGGCCTCTGCGCTCGCCCCGGCTTTGGGGTTGTCGCCCTATGACGCACTGATGGATGGTTATCAGCGTGGAATTGGCGCTGCCGATGTTGTGCCCGTGTTTGCCAATTACGAGGTTTTTTTGCGTGCGGCCTTGCCGCGGGTGGAAGAAATCCAGACGCGTCGTCCGGCGCCGGTCCGACCGCAAGGGCCGTTTCCGTTAGAGCAACAGGAAAAACTCTGCCGCATGCTTTCGGAGCGGGTGGGGCTGGATTACAGCCATGCGCGGCTGGATCGTTCAGCGCATCCGTTCTGCGGCGGCACGCAGACAGATATCCGCATCACAACGCGCTATCAGGAAGGCGATTTCGCGCAGGCTTTGCTGGGGGTGCTGCATGAGACCGGGCACGCGCTGTATGAGCGTGGTTTGCCGGACGCGTTTTGTCGCCAACCGGTGGGGGATGCGGCGGGGATGGCGGTGCATGAAAGCCAATCCCTCATTATCGAAATGCAGTCCTGCCGTTCGGACGCCTATCTGTCCTGGCTGGGGCCGCAATTGCAGGCCAGTTTCGGCGGCGATCCAGCGCCGTATGCGCCGCAGAATCTGGCCTGGCTGTGGCGGCATGTGGAACGGGGCTTCATCCGTGTGGATGCCGATGAGATGACGTATCCGGCGCATGTTATTTTGCGCTTTCGTCTGGAACAGGCGTTGATTGGCGGCGATCTTTCCGTGGCCGATCTGCCGGGCGCCTGGAATGAGGGGTTTTACGCATTGCTCGGCCTGACACCGCCGGATGATGCGCAGGGCTGTTTGCAGGATATCCATTGGTATGATGGTGGGTTTGGTTATTTCCCCAGCTATACGTTGGGGGCGATGGCGGCGGCGCAGCTGATGGCGGCAGCGCGGCGCGCGGTGCCGGGGCTGGACCAGGCGCTGGGGCAGGGCGATCATTCACTGTTGCTGGGCTGGCTGCGCGCGAAAGTGCATGGCGTGGGCAGCCTGCTGGGTTTCAACGATCTGTTGCGCGCGGCCACCGGCAAGCCGCTTGATCCCAATGATTTCGAGGCGCATCTGACCGCGCGCTATATGAGCTGACGGAAATTTTCTCACCATGCTGGAACTTCGTCCGAACTGTGAATGTTGTGACCGAGATTTTCCGCCGGATAGTTTGGCGGCGCGCACTTGGTCCTTTGAATGCACGTTCTGCGTTGCCTGTGTGGAGGGGGCGCTGGGGGGGATGTGCCCGAATTGCGGCGGCGAATTTCTCCGTCGGCCGATCTACCCGGCGGAGAAATTCGCGTGCGCGCTAGCCACGACAACGCAGGCGCTGAAACGCGGCGGCTGTACCGCTTTGGTGCTGTGGTTGGCCCTGGTCCTGGGCGGTTGCAATGGCGGCACCGGGACGTTGCCGGTTACCGGTGGTGGCGCTGTTCAGGACGGCATCGCGGGAAATTTCGAAATTATCTATCGTGGTGCCTCTACGCGTTTTCAGGCCGATGACCGTGCTTGCCCCTCGCCGGGTCTGGTGGCGATCCGGCCGGAAAACGATGTCTTCACCTATCGTTTGGGCGGGCGCGTCCTGATTGAGACGACGATCATCGGCGATGGCACTTTGTCCGGGCAGGGGCAGAATTACACGCTGACCGGCACGGCCAGCGCCGATAAGATCGAGGGCGATGTGACCAATGGCCGATGCGGGTATCATTTTCGGGCATTCCGTAAGCGGGAATCGTGACTGTTAAACCAACCCGCAGCACTTTAGGCTCAGCCGCCATGGGAGATGCCGTGAAATTCTGGGAAACTAAAACGCTGGAAGAGATGTCCCGCGAGGAATGGGAATCCCTGTGCGATGGCTGTGGGCGGTGCTGTTTGCACAAGCTGCGCCATGACGATACCGGTGGGCTGAGTTTCACCAATGTCGCCTGCCGCTTGCTCGATATGACCACCGCGCGCTGCTCGGACTATGCCAACCGCAAGCGCCGCGTGCCCGACTGCGTCAGCCTGACGGCGGCGGAAGTGCGTGAGATCGATTGGTTGCCGCCGAGCTGTGCCTATCGGTTGCTGGCCGAGGATAAGCCGCTCGCCTGGTGGCATCCGCTGGTCTCCGGCGATCCGGGGACGGTGGCGCAGGCTGGCATCTCCGTCGTGGGCCGCACTATCAGTGAGCGAAAGGCCGGTCCGTTGGAACACCATGTTGTCGATTGGCCGGGGCGCACGCCGCGTAGCCGCAAGCCAAAAAATTAAGGAGACACTATCATGATGAAAAATGCTCTCTATGGCGGCGTGAATGCCGCCGTGCTGACCGCAATGAATGACGATCTTTCGGTCGATCTGGATCGCATGGCCGCGCATTCGCAATGGCTTCTGGCGAATGGTTGTAACGGGCTGGGTGTACTGGGCACCACGGGGGAAGCCAACAGCATCGGCGTGAATGAACGCATGGAGGTGCTGGAGGGTTTGGTCGCGCGTGGGGTGCCGGCGGCGAAGATGATGCCGGGTACCGGCATGCCCTCTATCACCGATACCGTGCTGCTGTCCAAGCACGCGGCCAGCCTGGGGGCGCGCGGGGTGTTGGTTCTGCCGCCTTATTATTACAAAAACCCGTCCGATGACGGGCTGTTCGCGTTCTTCTCTGAGGTGGTACAGCGCATTGGCACGGGCTTGCCGATCTATCTTTATAACTTTCCTCAGCAGGCGGTGATTCCGTTTACGTTTGCGTTGATCGCGCGGTTGCTGAAGGCCTATCCGGGCGTGATTCGGGGGGCGAAGGATTCCTCTGGTAATTTCGAAAATACCGGAGGCATGGCGAAGGAGTTCGGTAAGGATGGGTTCGAGGTTTATGCCGGCGATGACGCGTTGTTGCAGGATCTGCTGAAGGTCGGTGGCGCCGGCTGTATCACCGCGGCTTCCAACGTCTCCTGCGCCTGGAATCAGGAGGTTTGGCAGACCTGGAATTCTCCCGCGGGCGACGCGGCGCAAGAGCGGCTTAGCGTCGTGCGCAAGGCGGTGATTTCCGTGCCATTGATCCCGGGTCTGAAGGCGTTGAAGGCACGCCATACCGGCGATGCGCGCTGGCATCATATCCGTCCGCCGCACATGAAGCTGACGTTGGAACAGCAGGCGATTTTGTTCCATAACTTCGATGCGTGTGGCGTGACCTTGGCGAAGGCGGCATAGGAAAATCCGTCGCCTCACCGTGCCGGTGGGTTCGCCAAAGCTCGCCAGCGCGCGACATTGCGGTTATGGTCTTCCATGGTGCGGGCAAACGCGTGTCCGCCCGTGCCATCGGCGACGAAGTAAAGTTCGTCGGTGGTTTCCGGGTGCAGAACGGCCTGGATGGAGGCTGCGCCAGGGGCGGAGATCGGCGTTGGAGGCAGGCCCTTTATTTTGTAGGTATTGAAGGGGCTGTCGTGATCCAGGTCGGCGCGGGTAATCGGGTGATCGAGCACGCCGGCGCCGTCGCTGGCAGCATAGACCACTGTTGGGTCTGATTGCAGGCGCATGCCCTGGCGCAAGCGATTGAGGAATACGGCGGCCACGCGCGGGCGTTCGTTTGGTTTCGCGGTTTCACGTTCGACGATGGAGGCGAGCACCAGCGCTTCACGCGCATCGGCGAGCGGCAGACCGGGTATGCGCGCGGCCCAGGCATCGGCGAGGGCTTTGTTCATCAGGCCTTTGGCGCGTGCCGTGACGGCGGCGCGTTGGGTGCCGCGTTCGAACGCATAGGTTTGCGGCAGCAGGCTGCCTTCCTCGATGGCGGGGCTGTCTCCGGCCAGGGTAGTCGCCTGGTTGAGCAAATGGACGATTTGCCGTGCGGTTAGACCCTCGGGGATGGTCAGGCGGTGCTGCACGGGCCGGGCGGTACGCAGCACATGCAGTACTTCGGCGAGGCGGGCCTGGGTGGGGAAGGAAAATTCCCCGGCGCGCAATTCGCCGTCTTTATGGGTAACGAGTGCCAGCAGGCGGAAAAGCAGTGGATCGTCAATGACCCCCTCGCGCGCCAGGGCGTCGGCGGTGGTCCCGAGGCCACCGCGTGGCACCACGATATCGCGCGCCTGCGTCAGCGGCCCGGGCGCTTCCAGCCGATACCAGATAGTCGCCGTGGCGCCAGCCACCAGCAGGACAGGGACCGCTAGCACCAGGACGACTTTCAGGAACCAGCGGCGGAGATACACCGAACAGGCCTTGAACGCGGGCGACTAAGCGGCGGCGCGGAAAATCACAGAAGCGTTGGTGCCGCCAAAGCCGAAGCTGTTGGACAACGCCACCGTGATTTTTCGCTCCTGGGCGGTTTTTGCCACGCGATCGATCACGCTGGCACGGCTTGGTTCGTCCAGGTTCAGGGTGGGCGGGGCGATGCCGTCGCGGATTGCCAGGATGGAGAAAATCGCCTCCACCGCGCCGGCTGCGCCGAGCAGATGACCGGTGGCAGATTTCGTCGACGACATAGCCAGGCCCTTTGCCGAATCGCCGAACAGGCGCTCGACCGCGTCAAGTTCCAGATCGTCGCCCAGCGGCGTGGAGGTGCCGTGCGCGTTGACATACTGGATGTCGGACGGATCGACGGCGCCATTCTTCATTGAGGCGCGCATGGCGCGGAAGGCGCCTTCATGGCCATCTGCCGGGGCGGTGATGTGGAAGGCATCGCCGGACATGCCGTAGCCTACGACCTCCGCATAGATTTTCGCGCCGCGTTTCTTCGCGTGTTCGAGTTCTTCTAAGACGACCACGCCAGAGCCTTCCCCCATGACGAAGCCGTCGCGGTCTTTGTCCCACGGGCGTGAGGCCTTGGTGGGCGTGTCGTTGAAGCCGGTGGAGAGGGCGCGCGCGGCGCAGAATCCGGCAATGCCGAGTTCGCACACGGCGGCTTCGGCGCCGCCAGCGACCATCAGATCGGCATCGCCCAGCGTGATCAGCCGCGCGGCGTCGCCGATGGCGTGCACGCCGGTGGCACAGGCGGTGACGACGGAATGGTTTGGCCCTTTCAGGCCATATTTGATGGAGACATGACCAGAAATTAAGTTGATCAGCGCGGCGGGAATAAAGAACGGCGAGACCCGCCGCGCCTTGCCTTCGTGCACCAAAAGAGATGTTTCATAGATCGTTTGCAGGCCGCCAATGCCGGAGCCGATCATCACACCCGCGGCGCAGCGATCTTCTTCCGATGTTGGCACCCAGCCGGAATCCTCCACCGCCTCGATGGCGGCGACTAGGCCTAGATGGATGAAGCGATCCATCTTTTTCACGTCTTTCACCGGCATCCATTCGGTGACATCCAAAGCGTGATCCACCTTGCTACCCGTCGGCACGAAGCCGGCGATCTTGCAGGCGAGATCCTTCGGATCGAAGGCCTGGATGGCGGTGATGCCGGATTCGGAATTGATCAGGCGATTCCAGACATATTCCACGCCCAGCCCCAACGGGGAGGCGATGCCCATGCCGGTTACGACCACGCGGCGCATGGTGTCTCTCCCTGCTTGCAGCGCCGGCTCACGCTGCCTTTTGCTTCTCGATATAGTCGACGGCATCTTTCACGGTGGTAATTTTTTCCGCCGCGTCCTCGGGGATTTCCACGCTGAAGGCTTCCTCGAAGGCCATGACCAGTTCGACCTGATCGAGGCTGTCGGCGCCCAGGTCGTCGATGAAGGAGGCTTCGGGTAATACCTTGGCTTCTTCAACGCCAAGATGTTCGATCACGATTTTCTTCACCTTGTCGGCGATTTCACTCATTGGGGGTTGTTGCTCCTGCTAATCCCGGATGCCCGCCCGGTTGTTGTGATCCGGGGGATCGAAAGTTGATTCGTGTGTGATCGAATCGCCGGAGCAATCGATCCACTCACAATAAAGTGGCGCTTAGCATGGTTTTATCTGCTCCGCCTAGATGATGGATTCCCCAGATCGGCACCGGCTTGTTCCCCGCTGGCCCGCTCCCCATCGGGCGGCGTTTTCATATCATCGCCATGCCACCATTGACGTGCAGGGTGGCGCCGGTGACCCAGCCGGCTTCCTCGGCGGCCAGATAGACCACGGCGGCGGCAATATCAGCGGGCTGGCCCCACCGGCCCAGGGGAATCGCCCCGGACAGCTTTTCCTTCTGCGCGTCCGCCAGCGCATTCGTCATCGGGGTGACGATGAAGCCGGGGGAAACCACGTTCACCGTGACCCCGCGCGGGGCGACTTCCTGGGCGAGGGATTTGCTCATGCCCACCAGCCCGGCCTTGGCGGCGGCGTAATTGGCCTGTCCGGCATTGCCAGTGGCGCCGACGATTGAAGAGATGGAAATGACCCGCCCAGCACGCCGACGCAGCATGCCGCGTAGGCTGGCGCGGGCGAGGCGGAAGGGGGCGGCGAGATCGATATCCAGAACGGATTGGAATGCCTCGTCGCTCATGCGCATGGCCAATCCATCACGGGTGAAGCCGGCATTGTTCACCAGTGCCCAGAGAGGGCCGGCTGCAGCCTCGGCGGCTTCGATCAGCGCGTCGGCGGCGGCCGGGTCTTTCAGATCGGCCGGGCAGACGTGAGCGCGTTCGCCGAGTTCACCGGCGAGGGTTTCCAGAACGTCGCGGCGGGTGCCGGAAAGCACTACGGCTGCGCCTTGCGAATGCAAAGCGCGCGCGATGGCGGCGCCGATGCCGCCTGAGGCGCCGGTGATCAGGGCTGATTTGCCGTCCAGACGGAACATCGCTGCGCCTCCTTAAAGGGTCTTGAGGACAACTTCGATATCTGCGGGCGTGCTGACCGCGATGCCGGTGGCGTCCGGCGCGATGCGCTTGCCGAGGCCGGTGAGGACTTTGCCGGCGCCGATTTCGATAAAGCTATCCACGCCGAGGGCGGCCATTGTGTTGACGCATTCGCGCCAGCGCACTGTGGCCGTGACCTGTCTGATCAGCAAATCACGGATGCTGGTAGGATCGGTTTCCTTGGCCGCCGAGACATTGGCGACCAAAGGCACCAACGGGGGGCGCGGCGGCGTCGTCTCGAACGCTTCCGCCATGGCATCGGCGGCGGTCGCCATCAGGGCGCAATGGAACGGGGCGGAGACGGGCAGCAGCATGGCCCGCTTCACGCCTCGCGCCTTGGCGATGTCGATGGCGCGCTCAACGGCGGTGCGATGGCCGGAAATCACCACCTGGCCGCCGCCATTGTCGTTGGCGCACTCCACTACCTCGGCCTGGCTGGTGACTGGATCGGGCGTGGCTTCGGCGCAGATGGCCTGGGCTTGTGCCATTTCCGTGCCCAGCAGGGCGGCCATGGCGCCGAGGCCCGCGGGAACAGCTTTCTGCATGGTCTGGCCGCGCAGTTTTAGTAACTGGGCGGCGTCGGCGATGGTGAAGGCCCCAGCGGCTGCGAGGGCAGAATATTCGCCTAGGGAATGGCCGGCGACGATGGCGGCTTTTTGTTTGAGGTTGATCCCGCCTTCCTTTTCCAGCACGCGAAGCACGGCGAGGGAGAGGGCCATCAGGGCCGGCTGGGTGTTTTCGGTGAGGGTGAGATCCTCGCCCGGGCCCTCGAACATGATTTTGGAGAGTTTCTGTTTCAGAATTTCGTCGACTTCTTGGAATACCTCTCGCGCGGATGCGAAGGCGCCCGCGAGGTCGCGTCCCATGCCGACGGCCTGACTGCCCTGGCCTGGGAAGATAAAGGCGTGCACCGCCATACGATTTTTCCTTAGTGGTTCCGGTACGGCGGGTAGCTTTGCGTTGCCTTCAAGTCAATCTATGACCGCGCTTTTCGCGAATAGCCCACGGCGCAGAACGCGCCGCCCATGTGGCTCTCCGCGATGGCGTTGGTGCTGACCTTACCGGCCATTTGGCCTGCGAAGGGATCGGCGCTGTCCTTGGGTGCCCAGCCGATTTGATCGCGCGCGTCGCCGTGCCACCAGGTCATGCGGGTGTTGTTGCTGGCGCCCCAGATCACGTGGCAGGTGACTTTTTCCGCCAGCACGCAGCGTGTCATCATCGTCGCTAGATCGTCGTAAGACAGCCAGGTCGCGAGCATCCGCGCGTCGATCGGTTCGGGGTAGGCGGAGCCGATGCGGACAAAAATGCTTTCGACGTCGTGCTTATCCCAATAGAGCCGGCCGATCAGCTCGCCATAGGCTTTTGACAGGCCGTAATAGCCGTCCGGGCGGAACGGCTGCTCGGGGGTGATCGAATGAATGCGATCGTAAAAGCCGATGGAGTGGTTTGACGAGGCAAAAATCACCCGTGCTTGTTCGCGTCGTGCGGCTTCGTAGATGTGATAGAGGCCGCGAATATTGGGACCGATAATGTCCTCGAACGGATGTTCGGTGGAGACGCCCCCGAAATGCAGGATGGTGGAGCAGCCCTCGGCGAGCTTCAGGATGGTGACGCCATCTTCCAGATCGGCGCGGGTGAATTCGGCGCCGGGCGGCAGCGGGTCGGGGAATGCAGAGATATCGGTCAGGCGCAAGTGCCAGCCATGGGCGGTCAGTGCCTTGGTGAGCATGCGGCCGAGCTTGCCGGATGCGCCGGTGAGCAGGATGGGTTTGGGGTGGTGTTGCGTCATGTCGTCCTCCAGCTTCTTGCCGCCGCTTGCACGCATGTAAGCGGCGGGGCAGGTTTGCATCATGCGCACGATCGAAGACCATGCCCAAGCCCTGGAAACCGGACGTGTTAGCGCCCGCGATCTTATCGAGACATCACTCGCCCGGATCGCCGATCCAGCGGGGGAGGGGGCGCGGGCGTTTATCGTCGTGCATGCGGCGCAGGCGCGCGCCATGGCGGATGCGGCGGACACGCTGCGCCACGCCGGGCGCGCCCCCAGCCGCTATGTGGGGATCCCGATTGGGCTGAAGGATCTGTGTGATATCAAGGGGGACGTGACCACGGCGGGCTCGCGCGCCTTGGCGGATGCGCCACCCGCCGCCGCGGATGCGCTGGTGGTGGCGCGGTTAATCGCGGCCGGGTTCGTTCCGGTAGGGCGGACCAATATGACTGAATTTGCGTTCTCCGGCCTCGGCATCAATCCGCATTACGGTACGCCGAAAAGCCCGTGGGACCGGGGCGTGGGAAGAATTCCGGGTGGTAGTTCGTCGGGCACAGCGGTCTCTGTGGCCGACGGCATGGTCGTGGGCGGGTTGGGGACGGATACGGGCGGGTCCTGCCGCATTCCGGCGGCGTTTTGTGGGGTGGTCGGCTATAAGCCGACGGCGCGGCGGGTGCCGATTGAGGGGGTGGTGCCGCTGTCGATCAGCCTCGATTCCATTGGGCCGCTAGCGAACTCCGTGGCCTGTTGCGTGGCGATGGATGCGGTGATGGCAAATGAGGGTTTTGCCGCGCCGGTTACGGCGTCGCTGGCGGGGTTGCGGTTGGGGTTGGCAGAAAATTTCTTCCTCGACGGCATGGATGCGACGGTGAGCGCGGCGTTCGAGCGGGCGGTGACCAAACTTTCGGCCGCTGGTGCGCGTGTGGTGCGAATGCGATTGTCGGTGGTCGACGATATCGTTGCGGCCAATGCGAAGGGCGGATTTGCTGTCGCGGAAGCCTATGCGTGGCACCGCGCGTTGCTGGCGCGTGCTGGAGAAAAATACGATCCGCGCATTCGTGCGCGGATCGAGCGTGGGGTGCAGCAAAACGCCGCTGATTACATGGATCTGCTGGCGGCCCGCGCACGCATTATCGTGGAGGCCAATGCGGCGACGGCGGGGGTTGATGCGTTGATCATGCCGACGGTGCCAGTGGTCCCGCCGCGCATTGCAGATCTGGATGACGAGCGCGAATATGGGCGGGTCAATCTGCTGGTGCTGCGCAATTGCGCGGTGGGAAATTTTCTCGATCGCTGCGCGATATCGGTGCCGTGCCATATGCCGGGAGAGGCGCCGGTCGGACTGATGCTAGTTGGTGAAACGATGGGCGATGCGCGACTTTTTTCCATTGCTAGCGCGGTGGAAGCGGCGCTGGCTTAAGCTCGGTCTCGGGGGGTGTGACCCATCAAAAGGAGGTTTGGGGTCTTTGCCCCCAAACCTCCACTAGGGAGCAGTGCTCCGACCTTTCCTTCGATAGGTCATACCCCCCGAGACCTAGTTTAACCGCTGATTGCCGTGATCGCGCCTTGTGTGTGCTCGGTGCTGCGCCAGGCTAAAGTGGCGGTGGCGCCGCACTGGGTGCAGACGGCGCGCCAGTCGGCATGGGCGGTGCCGCATTGGCTGCAATGCCAGCTTGGGTCGTCTTCGGCCTCCGTCGCGCGGCTTAAGGCATCACGCTGAGCGGCGCGGCCGGCTTCGGTATCACCGCGTTCAGCTCCTTCGATGTTGGCGCGCAGCGACCAGAGGCGGCGCTGGTTCATCCCCGCCATTTGCGCGGCGTTGACATGGCGGCGGGCTTCGCCGGTCAGGCCGGCGGCGAAGGCGGTGCGGGCCAGCAGGAAATGCGATTCGGCATGGGTGAGGTTCGCCTCCGCCAGACGTTGCGCGGCCTGGGCGCGGGGCAGTGGGTCTCGCGTGACGGTCAAGGCGAGATCGGCGAGGGCCTGATGCGGGGCTTTCGTCCAGGCTTGGCGCAGCACCGCCTGGGCGCGGTGTTCGCGGCCGGTGGCGCGCAGGCGGGTGGCGTAGGCGAGTGCGGCCGGGGTCAGGCTTTCATCCAGCTCGAAGGCCTGCCGGGCGAGATGCAGGGCTTTGCCGCCATCCGGTTCCGCCAACGCGGCGGCGGTGGCGAGGGCGGCTCTAGGGGCGGCTTCGCGGGTCAGGCTGAGGGCGTCTGCCCAGGCGCCGGCGCGCACGGCCAGTTGCGCGCGCTCGCCACGCAGCCAGGCAGCACCGGGATGCGCGGCTTCAGCGCGGCGGGCGAGATCGGCGGCTTCTGTCCAGGCTTCGCGGGCCATCGCATCGCGCAGCAGGCCGCGCAGGCCGAGGAAAGCGGCATCCTTGCGCGCGGCCAGGGCCAGCAGCGCGCCCTCGGTTTCGTCCGTCCGCCCGGCGAGGCGGCCGGCTTCGGAGACCAGAAGCAGGGTTTGTGCCGTCTCGCCGAGCAGCCGGCGGGCCTGGGCGGCTTCGCGCCTTGCGCCCGCGGCATCGCCGGCGGCGAGCGCAATGAGCGCACGGGTGGTGGCGCGCTCGCCCAGCCAGCGATGCTGGCGGGCGCGGCGCGCGTGCAGGCGTGCAGGGCTGTGGGCCAGCCAGGCGATGGCGCGAATCGCGGCATAGAGCATGGCAAAAACCGCCAGCAGCCCCAGCCCGGCGACCGGCACGGGCACGTCGAGCGAAAATTCCCCGAATTCCGCTGAGACGATGCCGGGGAGGAGCAGAACTTGCCAGGCCAGTAGGACCGTGGTGGTACAGAGCAAAAGGGCGATCAGAATGCGGCGCATCAACTGCTCGAGGCCAGCGCTGCGAGGGCGGCTCGTGCCGCGAGCAGGGCGCTGGCCTGGACGCGCCATGCGGCCATGGCCTGTGCGGCGAGGCCGCTTAGATCGCCGAGGGCGGCGACGGCGCCAGCCAAATCGCCCGCATCCAGCGCGCGACGGGCGCGGGCCAGCACGCCAGCAGCCGGGTCGCCGAGGAGAACGTGATCGCCCTGGCGCAAGGTAACGAGCGATTGTGCACGGGCCCAGACGCGGTCGAGTAGGGCGGCGTTGGCGGGTGGGGGGGGCGCGCTGGCGGCGCCGCGGGCGGCGGCGGGGAAGGCGAGGCGAAGCGCTGCCTCCGTTGGTGGAGCAATGGTGGCGAAGCGGGCGAGGGCGGCGGGGGCACCGGCAATGTCGCCGAGTTTTTCGCCTGCCTCCAGCGCGGCCTGGGCGGCCTGCAGGCGTGCCATCCGGGCGGCACGATCCGCCAAAGCGGGCACCAGGCTGGCGGTGGCTTCGGTGGCGGTCTGGCGGCGTTCTAGTGTTTCCAACCGTGTCTCCAGATTCTTGGCACGGGTGGTGAACTGTTCCAGCGTGCCGAGGCGGGTTTCGGCGGCGTCCTGGCGGGCGATACCGACTACCTCGATGCCTTGCACGCGGGCTGAGAGCGCGTCCAGCCGTGTGACTAGGCTGATGGTGTCAGCCAAAGCAGGACGTTGTTCCAGGGCTGTGAGGCGGGCATCCACGGCGCCGAGATCGGGCGGGGTGCGCTGCTCCAGGGTCTGTAGACGGGTGATGAGGGTGCGCAGATCGGGGGCGGTCGCGGGCGTCGGGGCGGGGCGCTGTTCCAGCGCGGCGAGGCGGGATTCCAAGGGGTGCAGATCGGGTGGCTCTAGCGCCGGGCGTTGTTCGAGCAGCGCGAGGCGTCGCTCCAGGGTCTCGATCCGTCCGGTGGAGAACGGCGAGGGTGGGGTCTGCCAGAGCCAGATTAGGCCGATGGCCAGAATGACGAAGCCTCCCGCGTAGATCCACGGCATCGGGTCGCGGGTTTTGGCCGGCCCTGAACCCGGCCCTGAACCCGGCCCAGACCCAGACCCAGACCCAGACGGGGGTGGGGGAGGCGGCAGGGCTCTGGGTTCGTTTATGGTAGACATGCCAGCATCGCGTCCTGGGTCGGCCGCGTGGCTACGCGGATGCGTCGCCACGCTGCAGCCTCTAATGCCATGCGCGCCGGTGGGCCGATAGTGATGGCCTCGATCGTGCGCAATTGTTCCAGCAGTCCGGCGTGGCGGACCAGGCGCAGGAAGACACGTGCGGTGGCGGCGGAAAAAAATAAGGCATGGGCGATGTTTCCCTCCGCCAAGGCTGTCTTTGCGGTGTCCGGCAGGCTGGGCGCAGGGCTGGCGGCATAGACAGCGCGGCGGATGACCCGGAAGCTGGCTGCGCGCAGGGCGTGGGTCAGATCCTGGCCCTGGCCGCTCCCGCTGAGCTGGAGCAGCGCGCCATCCGCCGGGCGGCAGGTTTTGGTGACCAGCGCAACTAGCGCCGTGGCGTCGGCGTCGGCGTTGTGGATATAGGAAAATCCATTGGCGCGCGCTTGGGCCGCCGTCGTGGTGCCGACGGTAAACAGCGGATGGGCATGCCAGGGGGGGGGCAGAGCGAGTAAGGCGTTGGCGCTGGTGACCAATAGGGCCTGAAGCCGCGTCCGGTCTGGCAAGCTTGTGGGCAGGGTGCGGATCACCAAAGCCGGGGCAAGGATGGGACAAAAACCCAGTTCGGTGAGGCGCGCGGCGGTGCGGCTGGCCCCGGGTTCGGGGCGGGTGAGCAGGACAAGCGGGCGGGTTGGATCAGGCAAAGATGTCGCGCGGCGCGGCGGCGCGCAAATGCTCGCCGAGCGCGGCGCCGAGCCTTGCAGCGTCCACGGCGGGGCCGCTGATGTCGTGCTTGAGCAGAAAGGAGCCATCGGCGCGGGCGACGAGGCCGGTCAGGCGCAATGTCCCATTCGGGTGCAATGTGGCGTGGCCGCCGATCGGGGTGCGGCAGGAACCATCGAGTTGGGCGAGGAGGGCGCGTTCGGCGGTTGCAACGGAATGGGCATCCGGGTCTTCGATGCCAGCCAGCATTTCGCGCAATGCGGTATCGTTGGCGCGTACGGTGACGCCGACGATGCCCTGGCCGGCGGCGGGGACCATGATGTCGGGCTCCAGGATGGCTGAGGCGCGGGTTTCGAGGCCCATGCGGCGCAGCCCGGCCAGTGCCAGCAGGGTGGCGGCGCAATCGCCGCGCGCAAGTTTTTCAAGGCGCGTCTGCACATTGCCGCGCAGCAGGACGATGTTTAGGTCTGGCCGGGCGTGCAGAAGCTGCGCCTGGCGCCGGACGGAGGAGGTGCCGATGACCGCGCCTTCCGGCAGGGCGGCGACCGGGTTGGTGGGATCGACGGGGCCGCAATCGGGCCCCAGGATCAGCGCATCGCGGGCGTCTTCCCGGGCCAGGGTGCAGGCGAGGACGATCCCTGCGGGAAGTTCGGTTTCCAGATCCTTCAGGCTATGGACGGCAAAATCGATGCGGCCATCGGCCAGGGCTTCGTGGATTTCCTTGGCGAACAGGCCCTTGCCGCCAATATCGGCCAGGCGGCAATTCTGCACCGCGTCGCCGGTGGTTTGGATGGCGTGTTCCTCAAACACGTCCATGCTGCGCAGGACGGGGCAGAGTTTCCGCAGCAGGGTGAGAAAGCCGCGCGTCTGCACCAGGGCCAGAGGCGAGCCGCGGGTGCCGACCTTGAGCGGCAAGCTGCGCTCATGCGGTTTCATCGGTGGCGAAGGGGGCTGGGCGGAGGACATGGCCCTGTCCTATTACCGTGCGGATGGAATTGAAAGACGCGCTGATGTTGACTGGCCCTGTTTTGGGGATCGAAACCTCCTGCGATGATACCGCCGCTGCCGTGCTGGATGCGGAGGGCGTGGTGCTGGCCGAGATAGTGCTGAGCCAGGAGCGCGCGCACGCGCCCTTTGGCGGCGTGGTGCCGGAGATCGCGGCGCGGGCGCATCTGGCGCATTTGCCAATATTGCTGGCCGGGGTGATGGATCGTGCGGGGTTGGGCTATGGCGATCTGGGTGGCATCGCGGCGAGTGCCGGGCCGGGGCTGATCGGCGGTTTGATCGTTGGTAGCGGGGTGGCGAAGGGGATCGCGATAGCGCGCGGCCTGCCCTATGTCGCGGTCAATCATCTGGAGGCGCATGCGCTGACCGCGCGCCTGCCGGGCCTAGTTCCGGGTGGTGCGCCATTTCCCTATCTGTTGCTGTTGATTTCCGGCGGGCATTGCCAATGCGTCGCGGTGCGTGGCGTGGGCGCGCATGAGCGGCTGGGCGGGACGTTGGACGATGCGGCTGGGGAAGCGTTCGACAAGGTGGCGAAATTGCTAGGCCTGCCCTGGCCGGGCGGGTCGGCGCTCGAGCGGGTGGCCTTGTTGGGCGATGCGGCGCGGTTCGCGTTTCCGCGGCCGCTGCTGGGTCGGGTGGGGTGCGATTTTTCCTTTTCGGGGCTCAAGACGGCGGTGGCGCAGCTGGTGGCGCGCTATCCAGTGGGGGCGCTGCCGGCGCGGGATGCGGCGGATATTGCCGCCAGTTTCCAACGCGCCGTGGCCGAGGTGTTGGCCGATCGGGCGACGCATGCGATGAAAATATTTGCCATGCGCCATCAGGGCAGGCGTTTGCTGGTCGTGGCCGGTGGAGTGGCGGCCAATGCGACGATTCGCGCGGCGCTGGAACAGGCAGCGGCGGCGGAAAAATTTGCCCTGGCCGCCGCGCCGCCGCGTTTGTGCACCGATAACGCGGTGATGGTGGCCTGGGCGGGGATTGAACGGCTGCGCCTCGGGTTGGTGGATGGGTTCGATTTCGCGCCGCGTCCGCGTTGGCCGTTGGAGAGTTTGGCTACGCCGTAGCGGGGTCCGGACGAAAAATTGCCACGGACCAGCCGCCATCCACGGGTAGGGTCACGCCGGTAATGAATTTTGCCTCGTCTGAGGCTAGGAACAGGCAGGCCATGGCAATATCCTCTGGCGTGCCGGGATGCAGCATCGGCGTGCCCTCGACCGCTTCGCGGCGGAACCAGGGGTTGCTGTCTATCCGCCCCTGCGTCATCGGCGTGACGATGGCGCCGGGGGCGATGGCGTTCACGCGGATCTTATCGCGCGCATATTCCACCGCGAGCTGCTGTGTCATGCCGATCATGGCCGCCTTGGTGGGGCCATAGGCGGCGGAGCGTGCGGCGCCGCGCATGCCGAAGACCGACGCGGTGTTGATGATGGCGCCGCCGGTCTTGCCATCAGCGCGGCTTTTCATAATCCGCACGGCCTCGCGCGCCAGTTTGAAGGGGGCGGCGAAATTCACCGCGATGTAGCGATTGAGGGCTTCGTCATCGGTTTCGAGGATCGGCCGTGCATTGCCAATGCCGGCATTGTTGAACAGAATATCTGCATTCCCGAACGCGGTACGGCAGGCATCGAAGGCCGCGCTGGCGGCACCTTGTTCGGTTAGATCCAATTGCAGTTCACGAAACGATGGTTGTGCGCCGAGATCGGCGGGGGCGGCCTGGATATCGGCGCCGAGTACCTTGGCACCTTCGGCGAGAAAGAGCCGTGTGGTGGCGAGGCCAATGCCCGAGGCCGCGCCAGTGATCACCGCGATTTTTCCCGCCAGCCGCATGTCCATCTCCCGTTTTATATGCATGCGCAACCTGCCGTAGGGCGGGCGGGTGCGCCAGAGGCTTCCCTCTAGTTCCCCAGCGACTACACTGACGCCAACAGTGACGGGAGTGACGAAGATGCCAGATGGGAGTGGGCGGCCGGTGCGGCGGGTGGAAGATTCTCGGCTGTTGACGGGTAAGGGTCGTTATACGGCCGATCTGTCGCCGTCCGGGTTGTTGCATGCTGTGATGCTGCGTTCGCCCTATGCGCATGCGGATATCACACGGATCGATGTCAGCGCCGCGCGCGGGTTGCCTGGTGTGATCGCGGTTTATTCCGAGGCGGATCTGGCGGCTGACAATCTGCCGTCGCTGCCGGGTGGGGTGGAAATTCCCGGCCGGGATGGTCAGCCGGGGCCGAAACATGGCCGACCGGCTTTGGCGCGCGGGCGGGTGCGGTTTGTGGGTGAGGCGGTGGCGATGATCGTAGCCGAGACGCGCGCCGCAGGGTTGGAAGCAGCTGAGGCGATTGAGGTGGATTACGCGCCGCGCGATGCGGTGACGAGTGCGGCGGCCGCTCTGGCGCTGTCCGCCCCGCTGGTGTGGGACGATGTGGGCGACAATACCGGATTTTTATGGGCGCGCGGCGATAAGGCGGTGGTGGCAACGGCCATGGCCGGTGCCGCGCATGTGGCGCGGGCGCGGATCGTTATTTCGCGCGTGACGGCGAATACGATGGAGCCGCGCGTGGCCCTGGGTCAGGTGGACCCGGATGGGCGGATGCGCATAACCGCCGCGCATCAATCGCCGCATCAGCTGCGCAACGCGCTGGCGAATAATATTTTTAAAGTTACGCCGGAAGATATTCACGTTACCATTGGCGAGGTGGGTGGATCGTTCGGGATGAAATCTGGCCTGCATTTGGAAGTGGTTTTGTGCGGCTGGGCAGCCAAAAAATTAAACCGGCCGGTGCGTTGGGTGTCTGATCGGACGGAAGGGTTTTTGACCGACGAGCAGGCGCGCGACATTGTGGTGAATGTGGCGTTGGCGTTGGATGCGGGAGGTAAATTTCTGGCGCTGGATGTACATTATGATGCCAATATCGGTGCGTTTTTGTCCGGACGCTCGCCTTCGATGGTGGGCAATGCGGGGGGGCTGGCCGGGGTTTATTTGTTGCCGGCCATCGCGGCGGAAATCCGTGGGGTGTTCAGTCATACGATGCCAACAGCGGCTTATCGTGGGGCTGGGCGGCCAGAAGCGACTTATGTGCTGGAGCGTATTATTGACATTGCGGCGCGCGAGACCGGGTGGGATCCGTTCGAACTGCGGCGGCAAAATCTTATCCCGCCGGAGGCGATGCCGTATAAGACCGCGCTGACCTTTACCTATGATTGTGGCGAATTCGAGGGGAACATGATCCTGGCGGCCGAAATCGCTGATCTGGCGGGGTATGCGGCGCGGCGGGCGGAGTCTGAATCGCGCGGGAAATTGCGTGGGTTGGGGCTGTGCAATTGCATCGAGGT
>SHWN01000144.1 GCA_009693795.1 Acetobacteraceae bacterium | reverse complement strand
TCAGCCTGTTCACTGGCTAAGCAGCCACGGATTAACTTTCAGATTTAAGTTTTCGACTCAGCCATTTCCGTGCGCAAGATGTCCAGCGGCACCAGCGTACCCTCGCGCTCGAAATGCCAGAAGGTCCAGCCATTGCAGGATGGCGCGTTGGTCAACAGCGCGCCGATCTTATGGATGGAGCCACGCTCGGCCCCGGCGACCAGCGTCCCGTCAGCCGCCACCACCGCCTGCGCACGGCGCAGACGGTCCATCAGAACGGTCCCCGGCGCGATCAATCCGCGCTCCACAACGCTGCCAAAAGGCACGCGCGGCGTGTCCTTCTTCGACGGCGTCATGGCGAGCCCCTCATACGCCACCGGCTCGGTCGCACGCACCCGCCCGATCGCCGCCTCCACATAGGCCGGGTGCCGTTCGATCCCAATAAAATGCCGATGCAACCGCTTCGCCACCGCCGCCGTAGTGCCCGTCCCGGCAAACGGATCCAGAATAATATCCCCTGGCGTGGTGGAGGCTAGCAACACCCGATGCAGCAACGCCTCCGGCTTTTGCGTCGGATGCAGTTTCAACCCGTGCTGATTGCGCAAACGTTCCGCCCCGGTGCAAAGCGGAAAATACCAGTCGCTGCGCATCTGTACATCGTCATTCAGCGCCTTCATGGCCTGATAATTGAACCGATGCCGTGAATCCCGCTGCCGCGCCGCCCAGATCATCGTCTCATGCGCGTTGGTGAAGCGCCGCCCCCGAAAATTCGGCATCGGATTAGCCTTGCGCCAGATCACGTCATTCAGCACCCAGAACCCCATATCCTGCATGATGGCGCCGATGCGGAAGATATTGTGATAGGCCCCGATCACCCACAACGTGCCGTCCTTTCGCAGCAACCGCCGGCATTCTGTCAGCCATTCCCGGGTAAAGGCGTCATAGGCGGCGAAATCGGTGAACCGGTCCCAATCCTCATCAACCCCATCAACCAGACTATCGTCCGGCCGACGCAATTCGCCACGCAATTGCAAGTTATAAGGCGGATCGGCAAAGATACAGTGAACCGACGCCGGCGGCAGCATCCGCATCAGCGTAATGCAATCGCCCAGCATGATTTGATCGAGCGGCAATTCGCGGACGATTTCCACCAACCCATCCTGGCGAAAACTTCGAGGTCGCGTCAATCAGCGCCGAGCAACCGCCTGACGGTGCCAAATCCTGCCCGGTGATGCGGGCTCACCCCTAGCCGCAACAGCGCCGCCCGATGCCCCGTCGTCCCATAGCCAGCATTCTCCACCCAGCCATAGCCTGGATAGCGCGCCGCCAACCGCGCCATCCCCCGATCCCGGATCACCTTCGCCACGATCGACGCTGCCGCGATAGACAGGCTCACCCCATCCCCCCCAATCACGCAACGCGTCGGGCAAACCAGCAAAGGCGCCTTGTTGCCATCGATGAGCGCAAAATCCGGCAGCCCTGGCAACCGTCCCACCGCCCGCCGCATCGCCAACAGCGCGGCTTGCAAAATATTCAGCCGAAAGATCTCCCCAACCGATGCTGCCCCAACCCCGATCTCTGCCACCCCGCCAGCCATCAACGCGGCAAACGCCGCCTCGCGCTGCCCCGCCGAAAGCTTTTTCGAATCATCCAGCAACCCGGCTAACGCCACCGGAACGCCATGTGGAAACACCACCGCTGCGGCCACCACCGGCCCCGCCAACGGCCCGCGCCCGGCCTCATCCACCCCGGCCACCCGGCCCCCGGCGGTCATCTCTAAGCGAAAATCAGGCACCCGGCATGCCTAGCCTATCCCGACTTGCGGGCCAGAAACGCATAGCCATACACCTCAAACCGCCGCGCGTTTTTCTCTCCACCCGCGCCCCGGAACGTATCCACGGTCCGACCAATCTTCACCTCGCGAAAACCGATATTCTCGAGCATCAATTGCCGGGCTGCACATGGCAGACCCCCGGCAATTCAGGCCGTCCAGAGATCAATATTGCGGATCGCTGCCTCCGGCACCGGCTAGCCATTGGCGATATCGGCAAATTGCAAGGCAACGTCGCGATATTTATCGCGGATTTGCTCGCGATGCGCCGCGGCGTCAATCTCCTGCGCGCTGCTCATAGAACCTCCTGTTTGTGATGGCATGGATCACGGCGAGGTCGGATCGCCACGCATCGCGAGCGTAGGCTGGTGCCAATCGGGGTGGCAAGGAAATACCCCCCTTGCCGGCCCGCGCCGTCCCTGTCACCTGAGCCTGATGGAATCGCGGATCGAGGATGAAATCCTGCGTCAACTCGCTGCCCTGGGGCCGGCCCGCTCGGCCAGCCCCACCGACATCGCGCGCGCCCTGGCACCCGAGTGGCACAGCCAACTCAGCGCCGTCCGCCGTGCGGCGTTCCGGCTAGCGACGGCGGGGCGAATCGAGATCCTGCGCAAGGGCAAGCCCGTGCCGCCTGATGCCGTCAAAGGCGTCATCCGCCTGCGCCTGGCAACATCGGAACCCGGATGAAATGCTGAGCGGAGATGGACCGGGCAAAGGGCCTGGCCATCCTCCTGGTCGTCTTCGGCCATCTCGTGGCGCGCGAGGACCCGGCCCGCGTCACTTGGTGCGGCCCGTTGCGGATGGTCGTCTATCTGTTCCACACGCCGTTCTTTTTCTATCTCAGCGGCTATGTCGCGATGCTGTCTGGCGCAGCCGGGCGGGGGGCCGATCCGCGGCGACGCGCGCTGCGCTTGCTACTGCCATTTCTGGGTTTTGGATCGGCCATTCTTCTCGGCAAGTTGCCACTGGACGACATCGTCGCAGTGGACAATCCCCCGACCGGGTTGGCCGATGGAATCTGGGCCCTCTTCTGGAACACCGGTCACAGCCCCGCGACAACGGTGTGGGATCTTGTCGCGCCGTTCGTCTTCTCCGCCGCCTTGCCAATGCTGCTGCGCACTTTCGGGATCCCCGGGCTAGTGGTGTTGGGGGTGGTACTGTTCGCGGTCCGGGTGCCGGCCATGGCTCGTCTGGACCGGATTTCGGATATTTTATTTTCTTTATCGCCGGCATGGCGGCGGCGCGGGGGGCGCATACAGGGTCTGGCATTGGGCCACGGCCTACTATCCATGCCAACCCTGCACGCTCTGATGCGCGCCTGGGGACCGCCCGCCCTCGCCTGGCCGGGCTCCGATGTTTTTCCGATCTAACTGCTCAACACGATCTGCATCGGATTAACCAAAGCCCTGCTGCTGCCCGCGTTCAGCTGGAACGCCGAAACATTTTCGCTCGTTGCCGCCATCCTGCTTGCCTCCGGCCTGTTCGGCCCGATCCCGGCGGTAAAACTCCTAACGCAGGCCGCGCCGGCGATTCACCGCCAGTTCCTCTGCTGATAACTGAAACCCTATCAGCACGTCGTAGGCTGCCGCCGATTTATCCTTATTCACCGCCACGATCAGAGACGCCTCCGGCCCCGTCAGGCGCATCTGGTCCTGGTTCTCTGGAAAGTTAATACCTAGATTATAGGTCTGCTTGTCTAGAACCTGATTGCCCTCGCGCACCGCTACGAAATAGCTGATCTGACTGACCCGTGACCCAGCCGGCCCGCGCGTCAACCGCAGATCGACCGTCAGCTTGGCCCGCACGTGGTCCACACCCTCAAGTTTGCACCCGCCTTTGAAACTGACAATGCGCCCATCCAATACCAGATCGGTCAGGTCCCGCCCCCCACTCGCCCGGTAGCGCGACAGATCCGCCGCATCCGCCAGTATCACCACCCGCGGGCAGGACGGCGCAAACTCCGTCAGCCTCGGCGCCGAACAGCCGGCCAGGCCAGCCAGTGCCGTGACAACAGCAAGCAAAGCAAGAGAGCGAAAGAACATCAGCCACTCCAGATCGCAGCCGGGGGTTGGACAACCGGCCGGGACGGTGTAGCGAGCCCGGGAGTTTCCCGCGAGTCCCCCCGCACAAGGTGCCCCAGGCGTATGGCTGTCTATACCGAGGTCACCGACGAAGCCCTGGCCGAATTTCTGGCCAACTACGCCGTCGGCGACGCCATCGCCTTTCGCGGCATTGCCGAGGGCGTAGAAAATTCCAATTATTCGCTGCGCACCAGCGCGGGCGATTTCATCCTCACCCTCTACGAAAAACGCGTCGATCCTGCGGATCTGCCCTGGTTCCTGGGATTGATGGAGCACCTCGCCCGGCGCGGCCTGTCCTGCCCGCTGCCGGTGGCCGGGCGCGACGGCCAGGCCCTGCGCGAACTCGCAGGGCGCAAGGCCGCGATCACCACCTTTCTGCCCGGTGTTTGGCCCCGCCGGGTGCGCGCCGAGCATTGCGCCCCGGTCGGTGCCGCCCTCGCCACGCTCCATCGCACCGGCACGGATTTCTTGCCCACCCGCGCCAATGCCCTCGGCCTCGCAGGCTGGGCGCCTTTACTGGATCGCTGCCGCGCCAGCGGTGACGACGTGCAGCTTGGCCTGATCGGGGAACTTGATGCCATTCTGGCAAACATCCTCGCGCGCTGGCCGTGCGATCTGCCGGTCGGCCATATCCATGCCGATCTTTTCCCCGACAATGTTTTCTTCCTGCAGGACAAGCTTTCCGGCATCATCGATTTTTACTTCGCCGCCACAGACATCCTGGCCTACGACATCGCCATTTGCCTCAATGCTTGGTGCTTCGAACCCGATGGCGCCTTTAACGCCACCAAGGCCCGCGCCCTGCTCGGCGCCTATCATGCCGTCCGCCCGCTCTCGGAGGCCGAACGCACCGCCCTGCCCATCCTGTGCCAGGGAGCCGCCATCCGCTTCCTGCTCACCCGCCTCTATGATTGGGTGAACACCCCCCCTGGCGCGCTGGTCACCCGCAAGGATCCGCTTGAATATCTCCGCCGGCTGCGCTTCCATCGCGGCGCGAAAGACTGGCAAGCCTATGGCATCTGATCCCTCGGCCACCCGCCCGATCGTTGAAATTTGGACTGATGGCGGCTGCAAACCCAATCCCGGCCCCGGGGGCTGGGCAGCCATTGTGCGCTTCGGAGAGGCCGAAAAAGAACTCTCCGGTTCCGATGCCGCCACCACCAATAACCGCATGGAACTTACCGCCGCCGCCAAAGCGCTGGAGGCGCTAACAAAACCCTGCACCGTCACGCTGCACACCGACAGCCAATATGTACAAAATGGTATCACCCGCTGGCACACCGGCTGGGTCCGCAAAAATTGGCGCAACGCCGCCGGCGACCCCGTCGCCAACATGGACCTCTGGCGCCGCCTCCTCGCCGCTGCCGCGCCACACGACGTGGACTGGAAATGGGTTCGCGGCCATAACGGCAACATCATGAACGAACGCGCCGACGTTCTGGCGACGCAGGCGCGGGAACGGATAGAAAGGAAGTGAAGGTCGGGCTCTGCCCCGAACCCCACTAAGGGCGGAGCCCTTGGAACTCATCCGTTTGGTGGGAATTCCATTTGGTAGAAATAAAGCAGGGGCCTACTCGGTGGTTGTTACCAATAGATATCCACCTAGATATCCACCATGGCGGTGCTCAGGCGCACCACCTCGCGCAAGCTGGGCATATTCTCCCAACGCGGCATGGTGGGCTGCGAGCACAGATCAACCCCGCTGTCGGGCAGCCGCCCACAGGCCAGCTTGAAGCCGGGATCGGCGCGCAGATGATCGAGATCGTCGGACATGGCGCGTGTGGCTCAGCTTGATCAGGTAACTGGATCAGTCACCACACCCAATCCATAAACAATACCAGTGTGTCACGAGACACCCTATAGCTAATCCCAGCCATACCGTGAATAAGAAAGGCTAGCAGTGGTGAGGGCCACATGCTAAAATTTTTCTATAGAGCTACCGTCAGAGAGTTTAGTCATTCTTAGGAGGCCACGTTGGTCTTAGTGCGCACATTGTTTACATTCGTGCTGTGTTGGGCGCTAATGCCGGCCGAGGCATGGGCGCAAGCCGCCTATCCCAGCAAACCAGTGCGCATGGTGGTGTCGTTCGCCGTTGGAGGGCCGACGGATCTTGTGGCGCGCATCGTCGCGGCCAAGATGTCCGAGCTTCTCGGCCAACAATTCATTGTGGAGAACAAACCGGGCGCGGGGGGCAATATTGGCGCTGATTTAGTCTCCAAGGCGCCCGCGGATGGGTATACTTTGTTGATGGCGACGGTGTCCACGCATGCGAGCAACCCGTTGCTGTATAAAAAAATCCCTTATGATCCGGTCACTGGCTTCACCCCGATCGGACAGGTC
>SHWN01000143.1 GCA_009693795.1 Acetobacteraceae bacterium | reverse complement strand
CAGCCCACGCCGCCATGCATGACGCGGTGGCTAGTTTCCTCCACAGCATGCCGCAACGCCCCGAAGCCAATACCGCCGCCACACCGCAGCCTCCCGCCCTACGCCGCGACCTGCCCGCACGCCGCACCGGCTACACCCAGAAAGCCGCCATCAGCGGGCACAAATTATTCCTCCGCACCGGCGAATACGCCGACGGTACGCTCGGAGAGATTTTCGTTGGCTTGCACAAAGAAGGTGCGGCGTTCAAAGGCCTGATGGACAATTTCGCCATCGCCGTCTCGATGGGCCTGCAACACGGCGTGACCTTGGAGAAATTCGTGCAAGCCTTCACCTTCACCCGCTTCGGCCCCGCCGGCGCGGTAGAGGGCGATCCCGCCGTTACCCAGGCCACCTCCCTACTCGATTACGTCTTCCGCCACCTCGCCGCCAATTACCTCGGCCGTACGGACATCCCACAAGCCGAACCAGAAAGCGCCGACACCGTCGGCAATGGCGCCCGCGACCGCGCGCCGCTGCTCCCCCTTGACCTTCCCGCCGAAGCCTCGCCCCGCGCCCGTCGCCGGGGCTTTCGCGTGGTCGCGCAGTAACCCACCCCCTCAGGGAGACCACAATGGCCGGCCGCATCGACGCCAAACTGAGAAAACTGGACATCGACCTGCCCACCCCGATGGCCCCCATCGCCAATTACGTCCCTGCCACCATCACGGGCACCCTCGTCGTCATCTCCGGCCAGCTCCCCGCCATCGACGGCAAGGTGGCGTTCACCGGCAAGGTCCCGACCAACCTCACCATCGAGCAAGGCGCCGCCGCCACCCGCCAAAGCTTCATCAACGTCCTGGTGCACCTAAAAGCCGCCTGCAATGGCGATCTGGACCGGGTCAAGCGCGTCGTACGCCTCGGCGGCTTCGTCGCCTGCCCGCCCGACTTCACCCAGCACGCGACGGTCATGAACGGCGCCTCCGACCTCGCCGTCGCCATCTTCGGCGAGGCCGGCCGCCACGCCCGCACCACCATCGGCGTCCCCAGCCTGCCGCTTGACGCCGCCGTGGAAGTGGAAGGCATGTTCGAAATCGGCTAGGCTCCTGCCATGCCCGACGGCTCCGAACAGCTCTCCCTCACGCTCCATCGCAGCATCGGCGAAATCGCCGCCGCCGAGTGGGATCTCTGCGCGACAAGTGAGAATCCATTCGTCAGCCACGCCTTCCTTAGCGCCATGGAAGACAGCGGCTCCACCAACGTCCGCACCGGCTGGCTGCCCCAGCACGCTGTGCTGCGCGGCCCCGATGGCCAGATTAAGGCCGCCGCGCCGATGTATGCAAAATCCCACAGCTACGGCGAGTATGTCTTCGACCATGGCTGGGGCCAGGCGTTTGAGCGTGCCGGTGGCAAATATTACCCCAAACTCCAAATCGCCGCCCCGTTCAGCCCCGTCCCCGGCCCACGCTTATTGATCCGCCCAAAGTGTGGCATTTCCATCGCCGCCATGGCTGGCGCCCTGGTCCAGGCCTGCGAGGGCCTCGACCTCTCCTCCGTCCACGTCACCTTCTGCACCGAAGGCGAATGGACCGCGCTCGGAGACGCCGGCTGGCTGCAACGCATCGGCATACAGTTCCACTGGGACAACAATAATTTTACTAACTTCAACGATTTCCTCGGCGCACTCAGCTCCCGCAAACGCAAAGCCCTCCGCCGCGAACGCCGCGAAGCACAAAATTGCGGCCTGGAATTTCTCACATTGCAAGGCACCGAAATCACCGAGGCGCATTGGGATGCTTTTTACCGCTTCTACCAATCCACCGTCGACCGCAAATGGGGCAGCGCTTACTTAACCCGAAAATTTTTCTCCCTGCTCGGCGAACGCCTGGGCAACGCCGTCGTCCTCATGCTGGCAACCCAAAATGGAAAACCTGTCGCCGGCGCCCTAAACCTCAAAAGCGCCGACACCCTCTACGGCCGCAACTGGGGCTGCAAAGGTGATTTTCCCTTCCTGCATTTTGAACTCTGCTACTACCGCGCCATCGACTTCGCCATCGCCAACAACCTCAAACGCGTCGAAGCCGGTGCCCAAGGCCGCCACAAAATCCAACGGGGCTACCTCCCCCAAACCACCTACTCCGCCCACTGGATTTCTCACACAAGCTTCCGCCGCGCGGTGGCCAACTTTCTGGTGGAGGAAGAGCAGGACGTGCGGGCGGAGATGGCGGCTTTGGCGGAACAGTCACCGTTTCGCGACGACCCGCAGTAGCCCCAGAATCCTTAGACGGCATGCGACAGGCCGGATTGGGTTCCAGACACGATAGGGCCCGTGACCCAGCCGTGCAACTGCGCGCCCAACGTCTCATGGGCCGAGCTTAGCATTACAGTCGCATTTACTTAGATTGTCTAAATCTATGGGTTTCCATGCTTCGGAGGTCATGGGTGATGGGTGCGATGATCGATGTGATGCTGGCTCTGTGGTTGTCATCGCTACGGGGTGCGAAAGCCCACATTCGGGCGTTGTTCACTCAGGAACGCGAGGCGTCATCGGCGGGGCTGTTCCTGGACGGTCTGGTTGGGCCGGAGCAGCGCCAGACCCCACGTCATCCCTTGGTCGCTCTCGCGACGCGCGCATCAGGCTGCCGCACAAATTGCGCACACCACACCCAAATTATAACTGTAATGTTAGAGTATTTGTCACCTCAGTCCGCACCGGCCCGCTCCCCCACCCGGCCACCCACAGCGGCGTATGCTCGTCGGGTGGCCGGGTGGTGGAGCGGGCCGATGCCGACTGAGGTGACGAATGCTCTAAACAGCGCGGGGAAGCCACCCAATACTACTGGGACCGAGCCACCGCTGGGCATGAAACCGGTTGCGACCCAGGCTCGGGCATGAAAACGCTAGGTGTCGAGGAACGCCGCAGGACGGAGCTGGCTGACCCACCGCCAAAATTTTTGTTGCGCGGTCCATTTTGCCCTTCACAATGCCACTTTGCCGAACGCTATCCGCAGGTTCCGACCACGCATCCAGGGGGAAACCAACAATGCACCTGTTCAAGCAGCACGCCGTGAAGGATTTCGAATCCACGGCCAACCAGATCCCCGTCATCGATTACGGCCCGTATTTCGCGGGCGTTCCCGGCGCGCTGGAGCGCGTCGCGGAAGACGTGAAATATGCCAGCGAGAATATCGGCTTCTTCTACGCCCTCAATCACGGCATTCCCGAAGCCACGATCGATGCCGCCTTCGCGGCATCCCAGCGGTTCCATGCGCTGCCAGATGCGGAAAAACGCGCCCTCAGTCTGAACGAGAACAATATCGGCTATCTGGCGCCCAATACCTCCGTGCAGGCCGCCTCCACCGTGCACAAGGCGACGCGGCCGAATTTCAACGAAAGCTTTTTCATCAGCCATGATCGCGGGGCTGATCATCCCGATGTGCTGGCTGACATTTCACTGCGCGGCCGCAATCAATGGCCGGACAGCCTGCCCGATATCCGCGTGCCGATGATGGATTATGTCCGTGCCATGGACGATCTATGTAACCGCATGCTGCCGCCTTTCGCGGTGGCGCTGGGCATGTCGGCAAAAACCTTCGATCCGCTGTTTACGGATGAGGCCCATGTCACCTGCCGTTTCCTGCATTACCCGCCGCAGGACCCATCGGAAGAAAATCTGTTCGGCCAGGCGCCGCATACCGATAACAGCTTCATGACCGCGCTGGCGCGCAACGATGTGCCGGGACTGGCGGTACGGCTGCCCTCCGAAGAATGGTTTCCACCGCCAATTATTCCCGGCACTTTCCTGATCAATCTCGGCAATATGATGCGGCGGTTTTCTAATGATCGCTTCCTGGCAACGCCGCATGGCGTGCTGAATGAAAGCGGGAAGGACCGCTACTCCATCGCCTATTTCCACAGCCCCAACCCCGCCGCCACTATCGCGCCACTGCCGAGTTGCGTGAGCGCCGATAATCCTGCCCGCTACGATCCCGCGATCTATCGTGACCTGATCATGGCTTTCTTCCGCGCCAATTACTTTCACCAGAAGGGTCACCGTTCCGATGCTGCGACGCGGGTCGGCGATGCCGTGATGCCCTGAGTCCGCCTCCGGAAGCCAACGTTCATCCAATCTGGGATGCACTGCGCGAAGTGCCGCTGGCGCCACTTGGGGTCACGCTCGCCATGCAGTCTTTGGCGACGATGGCGCTGTATTCCGTGCCGGCCGTGGCCCCCGCGATGGCGCACGATCTGGGCGTGCCGGGGGAGCTAAGCGGGGCGTTCGTCGCCTGCGCCTACGGGTTCGGGATTTTCTCCGCCTTAGCGTCGCCGGCTTTCGTGCATCGCTTTGGCGCGGTGCGCGCCGTGCAGCTGGTATTGGCGTGCACGGCCGCAATGCTGCTGGCCGCCGCCATGGGAAGTCTGCTGTCCCTGTTCATAGCGACGATGCTTCTTGGGGTTGGCTATGGCGCGGCGGCGCCGGCGAGCACGCATTTGCTGGCCCCGCGCACGCCACGGATGGTGTTCAACATGGTGATGTCACTACGCCAGATCGGCGTGCCGCTGGGCGGCGTGCTGGCGGCGTTGATCCTACCGCCAGTCGTGGTGCGCTTTGGCTGGCAGGCGGCGCTGCTGGCGGAGGTGCCGCTGGTGCTGGTGATGATCCTTCTCTGCGAAATCCCGCGTCGGAGCTGGGATGATAGGCCAGCATCGTCTCGCCCGATTTTTGGACGGGAAATGCTGGTGCCGTTCCAGTTGCTGCGCCAGGACCGGCGTATTCGGGTGCTCTCCATCGCCAGTTTTCTATTCTCCGGCATGTCGTTGTGTTTCGTGGCCTTTACCACGGTGCAACTGACGACGCGGGCCGGATTTAACCTAGTGGATGCGGGGCGCATGCTGGCGGTCTATCAGATCTCCGGCACGATCAGTCGCCCGATCTGGGGCTGGGTGGCGGATCGTTTCCTCACGCCCTCGCATACCCTGGCCGTGCATGGTTTTGGGATGGCGGCCTCGGCGCTGCTGGCCGGGCAAATCGGCCTGGGCTGGAGCGGGGGTGCGGTATTCGCCCTGGCGATTTTCGCGGGCATCACGGCAGGCGGTTATACGGGCGTGGCCTACGCCGAATTCGCTCATCTCGGCGGGGTGCGGCGCACGGAGGCAACCGGGCTCGGAACGGCGTTGATGTTCGCGGGTGTGCTGATCATACCGCCGATTTTTGCCGTTCTGGTCACCTGGACCGGTGGCTATGCGGTGTCATTCGCGATGATGGCAATGCTGTCCGCGCTGGGGGCAGTCTTATTATACCGCCACCCGGCCCCATAAAGAAATGGCACCCCCCTGAGTGGATGAGATATATTTAATTATTATTTTGACAGCGTCATCTGAAAAATCATTAAAGTAATTCGTAGATTCAACTTCGAAGTGCAACTTCCTGTAACCTGTTGAGGTAGCTGGGATTGCAATAAGATCTCGGTTCCCTTAACCTGGCAGTCGAAGAAGCACGATGACCTATCACCACCTCAGCCGAGAGGAACGTTATCAGATTTCCCCCTTGTTGAAAGAGGGACTGACCCAGTCCCAAATAGTTCTGAACCTTGGGCGACATAAGTCAACGATCAGTAGAGAGATAACACGCAATAGAGGTTTCGAAGTTTTCGTCCCAACAAGCCTATCAGCTCGCAGCGGTCCGCTCTGAGCGTTGCAGGAATGCTCGTCGAATATCTGCTCAGCCTCGGAAAGACGTATCAGAACAGCGACCCCCCCGGGGTCTACCGGAGGCCGTTTGGTTGGGGTCAGGCGGCCAGTTCTAGCTGCCCCAACATGGCGCAGTAGCGGGCCTCTGCTTCAGCGGGAGGGATCTTTCCGATCGGCTCCAGCAGTTGCGATGGTTGAACCAGTCCACCCATTCCAGGGTTGCCAATTCGACGGCATCAAAGCTCTTCCAAGGCCCACGCCGATGGATGACCTCGGCCTTGGAGAGCCCGTTGATGGTCTCCGCGAGCGCGTTGTCATAGCTGTCGCCAACACTACCAACCAAGGGCTCGATGCCCGCTTCCGCCAGGCGCTCCGTGTAGCGACCCGGCGCTCCGTGTAAAGAATAGACAGGTATTGGCTTCCACGGTCGCTGTGATGGACTAGGCCAACCCCATTCAGCGGCCACCGCTCATGCAGCGCCTGTTCCAGCGCACCGAGCACAAAGCCCGCATGCGCGGTGCGCGACACCCGCCAGCCGACAATCCGCCGCGCATAGGTAGCGAT
>SHWN01000142.1 GCA_009693795.1 Acetobacteraceae bacterium | reverse complement strand
GGATCCGAACGGATCACCGAAGAGCAAAAAGGGGCTGGGACATGGGGCAATATGAAGAATCGAAGGGTGAGTTCCGCGGCCTCATTTATCGCAACGATGCCGATCTGAAGGCCTGGTTGGCGAAACGGCCGACGGAAGCGGCGCTGGAGTCTGATCTGCCGATCATCGATCCGCATCATCATTTCTGGGACACGCAGCATCGCGGGGAATATTTCCTACCCGATCTGCTGGTCGATATTGGCGGCGGGCATAACATTGTCTCCACCGTCTTTCTGGAATGCCAGGCGATGTATCGCAAGGATGGGCCGGTCGAGATGGCGCCGGTAGGCGAGGTGGAATTCGTCAATGGTATCGCGGCGATGAGTGCATCGGGCAATTATGGGCTGTGCCGGGTGGCTGAAGGTATTGTCGGCCATGCTGATCTGACCATCGGTGCGCGAGTGCGCGCGGTGCTGGAAGCGCAGATCACAGCCGGGGGTGGACGTTATCGCGGCATTCGTTATGGCGTGTCGTGGGATGGCAGCGAGGCGGTGGGAAAATTTGTTTCCCGATTTGTGCCGCCACATCAGGTGCGTGATCTAAAATTCCGTGAAGGCTTTGCGGAATTGGGAAAACTCGGGTTGAGTTTTGAATCCTGGCAGTATCATCCGCAATTATCCGATGCGATCGATCTGGCGCGGGCTTTTCCCGATACCACCATCATTCTGAACCATGTGGGCGGAGTGTTGGGGGTTGGCCCCTATGCGGGCCGGCGGCAGGAAATTCTACCAATGTGGAAAAAGGATATTAACGAGCTAGCCAAATGCCCGAATGTTAATGTCAAGCTGGGTGGTGTTGGTATGACATCGTTTGGTTTTGATTTCCATGAGCGGGAGATTCCCCCGTCCTCGGATGATCTGGCTGCCGCGTGGCGCCTGTATATCGAGCCTTGCATCGAGGCGTTTGGGGTCAATCGCTGCATGTTCGAGAGTAATTTTCCGCCCGATAAGCAAAGCGGTGGCTATACGGAATTGTGGAATGCGTTCAAGCGTATCACTGCCGGCGCTTCGGCGGCAGAGAAGAAGGCCCTGTATAGCGGCACGGCAGCGCGCGTTTACCGCCTAACCGTTCCTTGAATTTTTGATAATTTTTTAATTTTTTTTCATTCCGATTAAGGAGAAAACTACCATGGCTTTGGACAACCAGGCGGTGATTGTGACCGGTGCGGCAAGCGGCATGGGGTTGGCGATGACCATCGCCCTCCTGACCAATGGCCATGACGTCACGGCGGTGGATCGCAATGGCGCGGCACTGGCGGAGCTGGTGAAGCGTGCGGCCAATCTACGGGGGGCGGTGAACCCGGTGACAGCCGATCTGGCGCAGGCCGATTCGTTTGCCCATATCGCCGCCTCTGCGCTGATCCGGTTCGGGCGGATCGATGCGCTGGTGAATAATGCCGGCATCGGCCAGGCCGCTGTGCGCAGCGATCAGCGCGCCAATCCGATTCGGTTCTGGGATACCACGCCCGAGCAATGGGAGCGCTTCATGGCCATTAACGGGGCCGCGCCGATCAATATGGCACGCGCCGTGCTGCCGCATATGCTGACGGTGAAAAAGGGGCGGATCGTCACGGTCACCACCAGCCTGGGAACGATGGTGAAGGATGGATATCTGCTGTACGGCTCCTCGAAGGCGGCAGCGGAAGCGGCAATGGCTGTGTTGGCGGCGGATCTGGCGGGCACGGGGGTGACGTCGAATGTTCTGGTTCCCGGCGGCACGACCAATACGCCGCTGGTGGGTGAGGCCGGCGATCCGGCGAAAATGCTGCAACCCGAAATCATGGGGCCGCCGCTGTTATGGTTGCTATCGGATGAGGCGGCAGAAGTGAATGGGCGTCGTTATATCGCCGCGGATTGGGATACTTCGCTCGCGCCCGGACAGGCGGCGGAAAAAGCTGGGGCGCCGATTGCATGGATGAGCATCGCACGAATGCCTATCCAGCCAGGCTAGAGCATTTTTACCTACGTAGAGCTAATGATGTTTAATCTGCGGCTCACACGCTATTGCTCGTCATCTCACGTTCCCTGAACTAAATTCCATGAGATTAAAGAGTGGTGATAACTAGGCCGTCTCTCTCTGCCATACGCATCATACAAAACTGCACGCGCGTGGCGATAAAAAATTAGGGCTTAATTTACATGGTTTTGATCCCATTGAATGGTGTTTACAGAAAAACAACTTACTGTGATTGCAATTGAAAGGAATGTGCCGCGTCCGTAGGATCGTGGACGATGACCTTCTGGAAAATATGGAAATTTTTTCTATGATTGATTAGATGGAGATCGGAGATAGCTTTGTATTGCCTGTTCATGATTGGCTAATTAGTATCATGATCACGAAGTTCGGTAATTATCTAAACAAGAGGTTTTCTACCGCGCGCCAGGAGGACGGTTCTGTGCGTGTATGGCGTTTCGAAATATAGCCGCGCTCTCTCCGCCGGGCGCCGAAATCTCCCAAAGCCGAGAAGGCCAATGGGTAAGTCGTCGCCAAACTAGCATGCTCTAGGGTGCCCTCAAGCGCCGAGATCGTGCAAGGCTTGCAGCACGGCCTCGGGGGCTTCCCATGGCAAAAAATGCCCAGCGCCGGCGATGATGCGCCGTTCATAACGGGCGGTAAATTTTTTCGCTGCGCTGTCGGTCTGTTCGACGGGACCGACGCCATCGGCGCCGCCGTGTAGATTGATGGTTGGTACGCTGATATCGGGTTGGGCGGCCAGCAATGCCTCGATCGAATCCAAGGCGGGATCGCCAGGCGCTGCGCGATGGCGATGGCGGTAGGACTGAATGACAACATCGACGAAATCAGGATTTTGCCAGGATTGCGCCGTGCGGTCCAAGGTCGCGTCATCGAAGCGCCAGTTCGGCGACCAGAGTTTCCACAACAAACCGCACAAGTCGCGCGTGTTGGCGCGCAACCCCTCTCGGCCGCGTTCCGTATGGAAATACCACTGATACCAATGCCGCATTTCCCGATCTGGTATGGCGGGTTGGATGGCGGTGGCGATGTTCTGGATGTTGTAACCGCCAATGGTGACCAGGGCCGACACACGCGCCGGTCGCAACGCGGCCACGATGCAACAGGCCCGTCCACCCCAGTCATAGCCGGCCAGCGCCGCGCGTTCGATCCGCAACGCGTCCATCAATGCCAGCAGGTCATCGCCCAGCGCCGCCTGCTGGCCAGAGCGTGGCGTCTTCGCGCGCCGGAACCGTGTCGGCCCATAGCCGCGCAGATATGGCACGATCACTCGATGCCCGCCCGCCGCGAGGGGCGCCACCACGCCGTCCCAAGCCCGGACATCGTCGGGAAATCCGTGCATGAGAAAGACCGGCTTTCCTGCCGCCGGCCCGGTTTCCTCATAGGCGATATTGAGCGTTGCGGTGCGGGCGTGTTTCAATTTCGTGCTCATGCCCAGCTTATAGCATCGGTCAGGGCTATCAGGCGACATCGCGCAGCCGGTCCGATGCAGTTTGGCTGAGGGTGACGACACCGATCACCTGACGCCGATTGCCCGCGACCACCGGCTGGCCTGCTGCCGGTTTCGAAGACACTAAGATAGGTTTTTTGGAACCAGAGGATGGATATGGAACGACGGCAGTCTAAGTGAGAGTGCAAGCTGGAGGCTGTGAATCTGTTCCGGGATCGGGAGGCTGAGTGTTACACAGGCCCCCTGGGATCTGGGGGTGCATGTTACGGTTTTGCGCAGCAGGCTGCGGGCCTCTTGGGATGACCGTGGGTATGCTTTTCCTGGCCACGGGCAGCTGAAGCCGGAGTAGTAAGGGGCGTTCTACTGTGCGCGCTGGTATAATGAACCAGGCTCACGCCCTGCCATGTCGTCGCGTCCGATTAGTGGATGCTCATCGCCACCACGCGATGGCCCCTCTACGCTAGGGCCACAAACTTAAATTAGCCGGGAAAATTCTGGTGGATAAAAGAATATTCATGTCTGTGATCCAGATCGACCTCCGCGATGCGAATGTTCAAGCCGAGCGTCCATCCGGTTACAAACTTAAATCCAGAAGGTTCTAATCATGCAGCCCCGCCTTCGCGGCCGCATCCCAGTGATAGGTTTTTCCACTGGTCACGTGCGACGCATAGACAAAGGGCATCTCACCCGGGAACCGCTGCTAGCGGGCATCGATACCATAGCCGATGAGCCGCGCACGCTGGCGGATTCGCGCTGCGTCATAGATGGCGCAGGCATTATGCACCCCACCTGCCTCCACGCCGAGCACGGAACGCCGCTGATGGAAGCCGAAATTCACCGTCGCCCACCAGTCCTTGCTGGTATTGGCGAAGGACCCGTGCACGGCTTGCCGGTTGGTGATAACGACATCGCCGCTTCTTCGAGTCCGTAATCGACCGTGCTGGTTGTGTTCATCATTGCTGCTCCCCGCCCTTGCCCCGCCAAAAGCATGCTTTATTACGCTCCAGCATGACTGGACCCGAGCAAAGTGCATTATTGGCGCGGCACATACCCCATACGGCTGTCAGACGCACTCGTGACTCCAAGATGACCTGCGCTTGGTGGCACACGCAGCAAAAGAAGCCAGTCGGTGTCGAATTTCAAACCAAGACACCGCTGGCTAATGACCGAATTTCCCCGGTGCCGGGCGAATCGGGTAGAGAATGCGGATGATCCGCGTCCTGGTTCTCCTTGTCCTGTTTCTGCCTGCCAAGATTCTGGCGGAAAGCCACGCCGACATTGCCGCCCAGCGGGCGGGGACGTTGTTTGTGCAAGGCTGTGTCCATTACGCCGACAATGCGGCCGGGCTGCGCGTCTGGGCAGGGAAGATCGGCCTGCCAGCCTTGCCCGAGCTAGGTCAAGCGGGATTCTTGAAGGGGGCGGTAAGAGTGACCTACGATGCCTCCAACCCCGCCAGGAAATACGTGGTCATCGGCATCGACGATGGCGGCTGCATGGTGCTGGCGGAGACGGTGAACACCGGGGAATTGGTGCCGGCGAGCGAGGTTGAGCTGGCCGGCGCCGGCATTCCCACCGCGCTGGATGGCGACCCGGCGGATGTCGGCACCGATGGCATGCGCCATCGCACCTATCACGCCGCCCAGGGTCAGCGCGGCTGGGCCATCGTAATTGGCCATAGCCCCGACATGCCCGACCAGGTTTTGCTCTCGGACAACGCGCGCTGATGGCCAAGTCCGTTACCCGCTATGTCTGCCAGTCCTGCGGGGCCATGGCACCGAAATGGGCCGGACGGTGCGAGACCTGCGGCGAATGGAATACGATTACCGAGGAAATGGTGGAAGCCCGCCCCGGCGCTGGTGCGAAGGCATTGTCAGGCCGAAAGATCAATTTTGTCGGACTGGAAGGCGCCACCGCGCCGCCACCACGCCTCGTCACCGATATTGCCGAGCTGGACCGCGTACTCGGTGGTGGTTTTGTGCCGGCCTCCGCCGTGCTGGTGGGTGGCGATCCGGGGATCGGCAAGTCGACCCTGCTGCTGCAGGCCTCCACCGCTATGGCGCGGGCCGGGCGCCGCGTGATCTACGTATCTGGCGAGGAATCGGTCGATCAGGTCCGCCTGCGCGCGCGCCGGCTGGGCCTGGTGGACGCGAAACTTGAACTCGCCGCCGCGATCAATCTCCGGGAGATCATCGCCAGCCTAGAGGCCGCCCATGATGCTGCCCTGGTGGTCATCGATTCCATCCAGACCATGTGGCTGGACACCATCGAAAGCGCGCCTGGCACGGTTTCCCAGGTGCGCGCCTGTAGTTTCGAACTTATTCGCACGGCGAAATCGAAAAATTTTTCCGTGGTGCTCGTGGGGCACGTGACTAAGGAAGGCGCCCTCGCTGGGCCGCGCGTGTTGGAACATATGGTGGACGCGGTGCTGTATTTCGAAGGCGATCGCGGCCACCAGTTCCGCATCCTGCGTGCCACGAAAAACCGCTTCGGCGCCACCGACGAAATCGGTGTCTTCGAGATGACCGATGCCGGGTTGGCGGAAGTCGCAAACCCCTCCGCCCTGTTTCTCGCAGAACGGCGCGGCAATATTTCTGGGAGCGCCGTCTTTGCGGGGCTGGAGGGCACGCGGCCAGTGCTGGTGGAAGTGCAGGCGCTGCTGGCGCCCAATCCCGGGGGATCGCCGCGGCGCTCCGTGGTTGGCTGGGATTCCGGGCGGCTATCGATGCTCCTCGCTGTGCTGGAAACCCGGTGCGGGCTGCGGCTAAATGCTAATGATG
>SHWN01000141.1 GCA_009693795.1 Acetobacteraceae bacterium | reverse complement strand
ATGATTTCCAGCCGTTCGGGCAGGTAGGTACGGGAAAGCTCCTTGTCCTGCAAAAAACCTATCAGCGTTGGGAAATCCAGTGTCTCGCCCGCGCGCAGCACGGCATAGCAGCAGCCACGTTCGCCGAGGCGTTCATCGGGCATCGCCACCATGGCGCATTCGGCGATGGCGGGGTGTTGGTAGATCAAACCTTCGATCTCGACGACGGGAATGTTCTCGCCACCGCGGATGATCACGTCCTTTGATCGGCCGGTGATGCGAACATAGCCGGCTTCGTCGATGCGCGCGAGATCGCCGGTCTTGAACCAACCCTCGGCGTCCGTGTCATAGGCTTCGGGGTGGCCGAGATAACCGACGAAATTGGCAGCGCCGCGAACTTGCAGATCGCCTTCCTGGTGGGCGCCGAGGACCTGGCCGGCGCCATCCATCACGCGAATTTCCAAGCCAGGAAACGGCGTGCCGTCGGTCTCAAAGATCCGCTCCGTCGAGTCGCCGGGCTTCGTGCTGGTCGCGGCGCCGTTTTCCGTCATACCCCAGGCGGAAATAATGAAGGCATTCAGAATTTCGCTGGCGCGGCGTACCAGGTTACGCGGGATCGGCGCGCCGGCCGACAGAAAACCACGCAGGGTGCGTGCGTCTGCTCGACGCTCGGTGGCGGCAGCCGTGAGATCCGCCACAAAGGGTGTGGCGCCCATAGCAAACGTGACACCTTGGTCGCGGATGATGTCCAACGCGCGCGATCCGTTCCAGATATCCTGGAATACCGCCCGCCCGCCCATATGCACGGGCATCATTAGCCCATAGGCAAAGCCGGTGAGATGCGCGACCGGCGAACCCATCAGCATCACATCCTCCGTGCCCAAGGAGAACCGCGCGGTATACTGGATCACCATCGCCATGAGCGTGTTCGACGTGTGCATCACACCTTTCGGCTCCCCTGTGGTGCCAGAGGTGTACATCAGCTGGATTACCTCATCCGGGCCGGGGCGGTGGGCGATAAAGACGGCGCGGACGGCGCGATCTGGCGCATGCTCCAGCAGGCTGTCGAAATCGTTTTCGGCGGCCCCGCCGATGGCTAGCACATGGCGCAAGTCCGGCAGATCGGCGCGCAGGTCCTGCATCATGCCCAGATGGTCGAACCCGCGAAACTCCTTTGGCACCACCACCAGCCGGCTGCCGGCATGGTGCATCATGAAACGCAGCTCACGTGCCCGGAAGGTCGGCATGATCGGATTGGTCACCGCGCCGACGCGCAGGCATGCGAGATGCAGCGCCTGGAACTGCCACCAGTTGGGCAACTGGATGGACACCATATCGCCCTTGCGGATGCCCAGGCGAATGAGGCCATTGGCAATCCGGTCTACGCGGTCCTTTAGCTCCGCATAGGTGAGGCGAGTGGAAAAGCCGGTGACAGAATTGTGGTCCACCGTGGCGAGGCGCGCGGGCGCATCCACTGCCCAGCGATCCAGATCGTCGAGCAGCAAGCGGTCGATCCAAAATCCGGCTGCCTTCATCGCCTGGACGCGGGCCGGAGGGAGGCCGGGGGGATCGACAAGGTCCATGGTCATGGCACTGCTTCCAACTGGGCGTGTCCTGTTGCCGTGGCCGGTTGGCCTAGCCTTGGCGCGGGGGGTAGGATGTGGCATCGCGCCCGAACAATCCAGGGGGGATGCCCCTGAAAGAGGAGAACCGGCATCATGGCGTCGCCGCTTTCCGGCCTGCTCGTGCTGGATTTTTCGACCCTGCTGCCGGGGCCCATGGCGACCTTGATGCTGGCGGAGGCCGGGGCGGAGGTGGTAAAGATCGAACGCCCGCCGATCGGCGATGAGATGCGGACCTATCGCCCACTCTGGGGTAAGGAGGCGGTAAATTTTGCCCTGCTGAACCGCGGCAAGAAATCGCTGGCGCTGGATCTCAAGAACGCGACGGACCGTGCGAAGCTGGATCCACTAATCGCGCGGGCCGATATTCTGGTAGAGCAGTTCCGCCCCGGCGTGATGGCCCGGCTGGGGCTAGATTATGCGGCGTTGGCGAAGGTGAATCCCCGGCTGATCTATTGCGCCATCACCGGCTATGGCCAAACCGGGCCGAAGCGCGATGTGGCGGGGCATGACCTGAATTATATCGGTGATGCGGGGCTGCTGTCGTTAAGTTATGGCGACCCGGCACGCCCGGTGATTCCGCCTGCCTTGGTGGCCGATATCGCGGCAGGGGCGTATCCAGCATTCATAAATATATTGCTCTCCGTGATTGAGCGGGGTCGGACCGGGCGCGGGGTATTCCTGGACGTGGCGATGACGGATCATCTATTTCCATTTCTGTACTGGGCCATAGGCAATGGGCTGGGGACGGGGCAGTGGCCGGGCAATGGCACTGATCTGGTGACAGGGGGGACGCCACGTTATCAGCTCTACCCGACTTCGGATGGGCGGATGGTGGCGGCGGCGCCGATCGAGCAGCGGTTCTGGGATATTTTTATCGGTATCATCGGATTGGAACCGGGATTTGCCGAGGATGCGCGCGATCCGGCAGCGACGAAGGCGCGGATCAGGGAGTTGATCGGAGCGAAACCGGCGGAGCATTGGCGCATGGCGTTTGCGGGCAAGGATTGCTGCTGCTCGATCGTAGCGACAATGCAGGAGGCGATGACTGATCCGCACTTTGCAGCGCGCGGGTTGTTCGCGCGGAGTGTGGTGAATGAGACGGGACAGCGTTTGCCGGCTTTGCCGACATCAGTGCTGCCGCCGTTTTTGGCGAAGAATGATACGGCCGGGCCACCGGCTTTGGGTGGCGATAACGCTGCGTTGCTGGGTTGTGTGAAGGAACAGCGGGGATGACGGATATCGCGGTTGTAACCGGCGCCGCCTCGGGGATTGGGCGGGGCGTGGCGCTGAAGCTGGCGCAGGACGGGTTCGATGTCGCCTTACTCGATATTAGGGAGGCAGACGAAACAGCGGACGCGGTCGCGGCGCTGGGCCGGCGGGCGCAGCCCGTGCATTGCAACGTGGCAGATCGCAAGAGCGTGGAAGCAGCCCGCTTTCGCGTGCACGAGAAACTCGGTAAGCCGAGCGTGATCGTCAATTGCGCTGGCTGGAGCGTGATCGAGCCGTTCCTTGAAAACGACGATGCATTCTGGGACCGCGCCATTGATGTGAATTTGCGTGGCAGCATCCTGGTCACGCGAGTGTTTATCGATGATCTCCTGGAAAATAATGGCGGTCGGGTGGTGCTGGTCGCCTCCGATGCCGGGCGGGTGGGCAGCACGGGGGAGGTAGTGTATTCTGCGGCTAAGGGTGGCGTGATGGCATTTACCAAGGCTCTGGCCCGTGAAATGGCGCGCAGATCCATCACCGTGAATTGCGTTTGCCCAGGCCCGACCGCGACGCCAATGCTGATGGTGCAGGAGCCCAAGCGGATCGAGGCGCTGACTCGAGCTATCCCGATGCGCCGGTTGGCGGAGCCGGCAGATATCGCCGCCGCCGTCGCGTTTTTCGTCAGCGCCGGGGCGAGTTATATTACCGGGCAAATCCTGAGCGTCAGCGGCGGGCTGACAATGGCGGGGTAGATTTCGTGACAGTATTGGATCGGCTGGATCAGGCGCGGGCCTGGGGCGAGGATGAGCGGCTGGTGATCGCGCAGGTGGGACGCTTGGCCGATAAGCTGATCGCGCCCGCCGCCACCGCGCATGATCGCGATGGGTCGTTTCCGTGGGCGAATGTGCGGGCGCTGAACGATCTCGGGTTGAATGGGATTTTTGTGCCGGAGGCGTATGGCGGCAGCTCGATGCGCTACCGGCTGTATCTGGAATGCGTGCGGATTATTTCCCAGGCCTGCGCAGCCACAGGGATCACCTACGCTACCAATTTTCATGCCATGAAGCCGCTGATCGATTTCGGCACGGAGGAACAGAAGCAACGTTTACTACCGTGCATCGTCGAAGGTGGCCTGGGAGCGCTGGCGATTACCGAGCCGAATGCTGGATCAGATGCCACCGGCATGACTACACGATTCCGGGACGACGGCGATGCCATCGTGATTGATGGGGGGAAGATATTCATCACTAATGGCGATGTGGCGGACCGAATTCTTTTATTTGGCAAATGGGATGGCATCGCGGATCGCAAGGAGGCAATCTCGGCATTGATCGTCGAAGGCGGTGCGTCGGGGATGAGCGTCTTGCGGCTAGAGGACAAGATGGGATTGCGGGGATCCTCCACCGCCGCGTTGGCGTTCGATGGCTGCCGCGTACCACGGGAAAATTTGTTGGGCAATCCGGGTGACGGGTTACGAATTCTGTTTGCCTCGTTGAATAAATCGCGTCCATCGGTGGCGGCGCATGCACTTGGGATCGCGCGCGCGGCGTTTGTCGATATGGTCGCATATATGAACAACCGTCGGCAGTCTAACCAGCGGATTATCGATTTTCAGGGCAATCAGTTCTTGTTGGCTGATCTGGCGACAGAACTTTTTTTGACGGACAATTGGCTGGATCATGTAGCCGGGTTAGTGGAATCCGACGCGCCCGATTTCGGCATCGAGGCATCGATGGCCAAAATGCGGGCGTCGGATCTGGCCATGCGTATGGCGACGGAATGCGTGCAGATGCATGGCGGGTATGGCTATATCCGCGATAACCGAGCGGAGCGGTTGATGCGAGACGCGAAAATTACACAGATCTGGGAAGGCACCAACCAGGTGCACCGGCAATTGATCGGGCGTAGTTTCGCGGTACGCTGAATATCTCAGGCGGGGACGAAAGCGGCGGAGGTACCGCCATCGACGGGGATTATCGTGCCCGTGATATAGGCCGCATCGTCGCTAAGCAGGAAGCGGATGAGGCGCACCACATCCTCTGGCTCTGCGATACGTCCCAGCGGGGAATTACCAGAAGGCTTGTAGTTGCCGGAATTTCTGGAAAGTGCTGGGCGAACCATGGGCGTATCGACCGTGGCCGGGGCGACAGCGTTGATCAGCACGCCATCGGCGGCGTTTTCCACCGCCAGGACTTTCGTCAACTGGCTGACGGCGGCCTTAGACGCCGCATAAACCCCTCCATTCACTTTTGGACGAATCGAGGCGATGGAGGAAAGCAGCACCATGCGCGCGAGCTCGCCATCCGCCGCCGCCTGTTTCAACTTGGGCAGCGCGTATTTGGCGCAGAGCCAGAGGCCGCGTACATTGACGTCGAACACGAGATCAAAATCTTCCACCGTCTGCTCCGCGATCAGCCCGGTACGGAGGATGCCGGCGCATGCAATCAGGGCATTCAGCTTACCGCCGATGCTCTTGAACGCCGCCTCCAGCTGCACGGGATCGCGTACATCGCAGAATAGGGGTGTAAAATTATCGCTGGCTTGCAGTTTGGTGCCGGGCAGATCGAGGCCGAGGACATGCCAGCCATCCGCGCGCAGCCGGTGAGCCGTCTGCGCTCCGATGCCGGAGGCGGCACCGGTAATGACGACATTTTTACTCATACTGCCTCGCTCAGTAGCTATTGAAGATACGCATAATCTCTGTCGGGTCAGATGTTTTCGTCAGCGCCAAAGCGAGCAACAGACGGGCCTTCTGCGGCAACAAGTTGTCCGCCACCAGAATGCCCTGTTCGCGCAGGCGGGAGGAGTGGAACACGCGGCCCGACCCGGCGCGGGTGGATTGCATCACGACGATGCCTTGCCGTACCGCCTCGCCTAGGGCGGCAGATTCCGTGGGTGTAGGAAAACCCGGTGCAAAGCCGGCAGAGACGATACCGCGCGCACCTGCCGCGATCAGAGCGCGCACGATCGTATCGTCCATGCCGGCATAAGTGAGCGCGATATCGACGCGCGGTAAAGCTTGCAGCATTCGAATATCAAATTCGGTATCAGGGTAAACACGGCGCAGTGGGTGACGGTAAAACACTACGGCATCGCCATCCGCATGACCGAGCGTGCCGAAATCAGCACTGCGGAACGTTTGTAGGCGATGAGTAGAAGTCTTACTCACATCGCGGGCGGCATGGATTTCGTCATTTAGCACGACGAGAACACCCATACCGCGCGCTTCCGCGCTGGCGGCGACACATACGGCATTGACCAGATTCAGTCCGGCATCAGTGGATAGTGCGCTGGCCGGGCGCTGCGATCCGGTGATGATCACGGGAATATTTATTTTCAGAGTGAGAGAAAGAAAATAAGAGGTTTCCTCGATCGTCGCCGTGCCATGGCCGATGACGATGCCGGCGAGGTCTGGATGCTCGGCAACTAGCTTGTCGCAAAGAAATACCAGGGCTTTCCAATCGGAAAAGCCTATCTCCGTGCTG
>SHWN01000140.1 GCA_009693795.1 Acetobacteraceae bacterium | reverse complement strand
GAACGCACAGGCTATGGTGTTCGGCAATATGGGCGAGGACTGCGCCACCGGCGTCTGCTTCACCCGCGACCCCTCCACCGGCGAGAATTTTTTCTATGGCGAATATCTGATGAACGCCCAGGGAGAGGATGTCGTTGCCGGCATCCGCACGCCGCAGCCGCTATCACAATCCGCCGCGAAGCCGGGCGAGGTTTCCTTGGAAGCGGCCATGCCAGCCGCCTACGCCGAACTCATGGCCGTGCGCTCGAAGCTGGAAGCGCATTACGCGGATATGCAGGACATCGAATTTACCGTGCAGCAGAACAAGCTCTACATGCTGCAAACACGCAACGGCAAGCGCACCGCAGCGGCCTCCCTGCGCATCGCCGTGGAGATGGCGAACGAGGGGTTGATCGACCGGCGCGAGGCGATCAGGCGCGTCAATCCCGCCTCGCTCGATCAGTTGCTGCATCCCGCGCTCGATCCAAACGCGCGACGCAATCTCCTGGCGAAGGGCTTGCCCGCCAGCCCTGGTGCCGCCAGCGGTATCGCTGTGTTCAATGCTGATGAGGCCGAAGCGCGTGCGGCAAAGGGCGAATCCGTTATTCTGGTCCGCATCGAAACCAGCCCGGAAGACATTCATGGTATGCACGCCGCGAAAGGCATCCTCACCACGCGTGGCGGCATAACCAGCCATGCGGCGGTGGTTGCCCGCGGCATGGGCCGCCCTTGCGTGGCCGGAGCCGGTGGCGTCAGCGTCGATTACGGCGCGCAAACCCTCCGTGCCGGCGCGCATATCATCCATGCGGGCGAAACCCTGACCATCGACGGCGCCACGGGCGAAATTTTTATCGGCTCCGTCACCATGATCGAACCGGCGATGTCGGGCGATTTCGGTATCCTCATGGCCTGGGCCGACGATGTACGCCGCCTGCGCATACGCGCCAACGCGGAAACCCCGCTGGATGCCGAAACAGCGCGCAAATTCGGTGCCGAGGGGATCGGCCTCTGCCGCACTGAACATATGTTCTTCGATCCCGCCCGCATCGGCGTCGTCCGCCAGATGATCATGGCCAGCGACGAACGCGGCCGCCGGGCCGCGCTGGAAAAACTTTTACCATTCCAGCGCGTGGATTTCGTGCAGCTATTCAGCATCATGGCAGGCCAGCCCGTCACGATCCGCCTGCTCGACCCGCCCTTGCATGAATTTCTGCCACATTCGGACGAAGAACTATCCGATATCGCGCAGGCGCTCGGCACCGACATGGATACGATGCGCCGCCGTGCTGATGAACTTTCGGAAGCCAACCCGATGCTGGGCCACCGGGGCTGCCGCCTCGGCGTGACCTATCCGGAAATCTATGAAATGCAGGTCCGTGCGATTTTTGAGGGCGCGCTGGCGGTGGCAGCCGAAACCGGTAAGGCACCACATCCTGAAATTATGATCCCCCTGGTTGCCACGCGCCGCGAACTGGAAATCACCCGCGCACAGGTCGAGAAAATCGCGGACCAGGTTTTTGCCGAAGCTGGCCGGAAAATCGAATTTTCGGTCGGCACCATGATCGAGCTTCCCCGCGCAGCACTCACCGCCGATAAGATCGCCGGGGTGGCGGATTTCTTTAGTTTCGGTACCAACGATCTCACCCAAACCGTGTTCGGCCTGTCGCGAGACGATGCTGGGAAATTCCTGCCCAGTTATGTCGATCAGGGCATCCTGAAAAAGGACCCATTTGTTTCGCTCGATATCGAAGGTGTGGGGGAAATGGTGCGCATCGCGGTGGAGAGGGGCCGCGCTACGAAGCCGGGTTTAAAACTCGGAATTTGCGGCGAGCATGGCGCCGATCCGGCCTCGATCGCGTTCTTCGAGCAGGTCGGGCTGGATTATGTCTCCTGCTCGCCCTATCGCGTGCCCGCGGCGCGACTTGCGGCGGCGCAGGCGGCGCTGGGCGCGGTGGGGGGCGACCGGACGGCGTAACTACCCGGCCGGTCTAGGGACACAGTGCGACCATGCAAGCGCACTAGGCCGGCGAAGGGCGCATCTTCCCATACGCTGCGGCGCGGTGATAGGCGCTTGCATGCAGGCCTCGGGATACCGGGTGGCAGTTTATCGTGCCGGCATGTCCGGCATTAACCGGAACCGGGCGGCAAGCAAAGAATCCGCGGCCAGGGCATCGCGGATCGCTGCAGCCCCCGCGGCGTCAAACGGCAGAGCCAGAACATCATGAAAGAACGCCACCTCGCCACGCGCGCGGGCCAGGAAAAGGCGCGACAGCGCTTCCGCCACCGGCCCCCGCGGAACGCAGCAAACGCAACCGGCGGGATGGCCCGCGCCGGCCACCGGCAGGCGAAACCGGGCTACCGGCCCAGGCCCCGGGGCCGGCGCATCACCCTGGACCAACCAAGCAACAACCCCCGCCGCCGAGGCGGAGCTCATTAATCGAACCGGGACGAAGCGAACCGGAATACGGCTGCCTGGGTCTGACGACATACGCTAGACATAAAGATACCTTTATGTCATTTGCAAGCCCATGGACGCTCTTCTCCTCGCTTTACGCGCCGCCGCGGAACCGACGCGGCTGCGCCTGCTGGCGCTGGCCGCCGGTGGGGCGTTCTGCGTCAGCGAGTTTTCCGAAATTCTCGGCCAGTCCCAGCCGCGGATTTCCCGCCATCTGCGCCTGTTGCATGAGGCAGGGCTGTTGGAACGGCTGCCTGAAGGCGTGAATACGTGGTTCGTTCTCGCCGGAGGGGCGCAAAGGGGAGCGCAAGCGGGGCTGGCACGCGATCTGTTGGCCCGGGTGGCGGCGGATGACACCACCCTGGCGGCGGATCGGCGGCTGGCGGCGCGGGTGCTGGCGGAACGCGCGCGGGTGGCATCCGACAGTTTTCGCCGCCAGGGCGCGGACTGGGATGAAATGCGGGCCCTGGATTTACCCGCGGCGGCGGTGGAGGAGGCGTTGCTCGCCTTACTCCCCGAACACGGTATCGGGCGATTGCTGGATATCGGCACCGGCACCGGGCGGTTGCTGGAGGTGCTGGCCGCGCGCGTGGACACCGCGCTAGGCGTAGATGCATCAAAAGCGATGCTGGCTCTAGCGCGCGCCCGGCTGGCACGCGCGGGCCTGGCGCATTGCGCGGTGCGACTAGCGGATATGTATAGGCTGCCTTTCGCCAATGGCGCGTTCGATGTCGCGGTGTTGCAAATGGTGCTGCACCATGCCGACGACCCCGCCCTGGTGCTGGGCGAGGCCACACGCGTGTTGCGCCCGGGCGGGCGTTTGGTGGTGGTGGATCTGGTACGGCACGATCGCACCGATATCGTGGTGCGCCTGGCGCATCGCTGCCCGGGTTTCGACGATACCGAAATGTCAAGAATGTTGCGCGATACAGGGCTCCGCGCCACTCCGACCATCCGGGTGGCGGGCGCGCTGGAAATCCGCCTGTGGTCGGCCTACCTGCCCGCCGGCCTGCCCCGGCGTGCCGAAACCCGCCCCGCCTTCTCCATCGTCTGATCGTAAGTAAAATCATGCCCCGCCCGCATCTGCTCGATGCTCTGAACGACCAGGTGCTACTCTGCGATGGTGGCATGGGCAGCCGTGTGCAGGCGTTAACCCTCGATATCGAAAAAGATTTCTGGGACCGAGAAAACTGCACGGAAGTATTAACTTTATCGCGCCCCGACTTGATACGTGAAATTCACCACGGCTATTTTGAATCCGGCGCCGATATGGTGGAAACTAACACGTTCGGCGGCTCCCCCATCACCCTGGGGGAATTCGATCTTGCCGACCGCGCCTTCGAAATTAATAAAGTTTCGGCCGAACTCGCGCGTGAAGCAGCGGAAAATTTTTCCGATGGGCGGCACCGCTGGGTCATCGGCAGCGTTGGGCCAGGCACGAAACTCCCCACGCTCGGAAATATCGCCTACGACCCTCTGGAGGCCGCGCTGGCCGAACAATGCCGCGGCCTGATAGCCGGTGGGGTCGATGCGATTTTGATCGAGACCTGCCAGGACCCGTTGCAGATCAAGGCCGCGGTGAATGGCGCTAAGATCGCCCGCGCTGCTGCTGGCACCGATACGCCGATCTTTGTGCAGGTCACGGTGGAAACCACCGGCACCTTGCTGGTCGGCCCCGACATCGCCGCCGCCGCCACCGTAGCGCACGCGCTGGACGTCCCGTTACTAGGACTCAATTGCGCCACCGGTCCTCAGGAAATGGCTGAGCACGTGCGCTGGCTCGCCACCAACTGGCCAGGATTTTTATCAGTGCAACCGAATGCCGGCCTGCCGGAACTGGTGGATGGGCATACGCTTTACCCTTTGGGCGCCGCCGAAATGGCGAGCTGGATTGAACGCTTCGTCGCCGAGGATGGCGTGAACCTGATCGGCGGCTGTTGCGGCACGTCGACGCCGCATATCCAGGCGCTGGACGCGATGCTGCGCGCGCGAGGAAAATTCCGGCCCGCCCCGGTGGCGCGTAAGCCGATGTGGGTACCCGCCGTCGCCAGCCTATACGGCCAGGTCAGCCTGCGGCAGGAAAACAGTTATTTTTCCATCGGCGAACGCTGCAACGCCAACGGCTCCAAGAAATGGCGCGAGTTGCAGGCGACCCATGACTGGGATGGCTGCGTCGACATGGGCCGGGAACAGATTGGCGAAGGCTCTAACAGCCTCGATATTTGCACCGCCTTCGTCGGCCGCGATGAAATGATGGAAATGACCGAAGTGGTGCGCCGCTTCACCGCTTCGGTGAATTCCCCCCTTGTAATAGATTCCACCGAAACCCCGGTCATCGAGGCCGCACTAAAATTGCATGGCGGAAAGCCAATTATCAATTCTATTAACTTTGAAGATGGCGAGGGCGCGGCCGAAGACCGGTTACGTCTGGCGAAGAAATTCGGTGCCGCCGTGATCGCGCTCACCATCGATGAAAAGGGCATGGCGAAGACGGCGGATGAAAAACTCACTATCGCGCGACGGCTGGTCGATTTTGCCTGCCGAACGCATGGACTCGCCCAGTCCGACCTGATGATCGACCCGCTCACCTTCACCATCGCAACCGGCAACGAGGATGACCGCAAGCTAGGCCTCTGGACCCTGGAAGGCATCCGTATGATCCACGATGCGTTTCCCGATATCCAGATCATTCTCGGCCTATCTAATATCAGCTTCGGCCTCAATCCGGCAGCACGCGCAGTACTGAATTCCGTGTTCTTGCAACACGCACTGGACGCCGGCATGACCGGCGCCATCGTGCATGTCTCCAAAATTCGCCCACTGCATCTAATCTCCCTGGAGGAAGTAAAAGTCGCCGAGGATTTGATTTTTGATCGCCGCGCCGAAGGTTATGATCCGCTGCAACGCATCTTGGAAATATTCGCCGACCGCAAGACGGCGGATGCCACCAAGAAGGAGCGCGCCGAAACCTTGGAAGGCCGCCTGAAGGACCGCATCGTCGATGGCGACCGGAAGGGCTTGTCGGAAGAGCTGGACGAGGCGATGCGGCACCACAGGCCGCTCGACATTATAAACAATATCCTGCTTGACGGTATGAAAGTCGTCGGGGAATTGTTCGGGGCCGGAAAGATGCAGCTTCCCTTCGTGCTGCAAAGCGCCGAGACGATGAAGGCCGCCGTCGCGCATCTGGAACCGCATATGGAGCGTGTGGCCGGGCAGGAAAAAGGCACCATTATCCTCGCCACGGTAAAAGGCGATGTGCATGATATCGGCAAGAACCTAGTCGATATCATTCTGACGAACAACGGCTATCGCGTGGTTAATCTCGGAATTAAGATTCCACTAGGTGACATGCTACACGCCGCCGCGGAACACCGTGCGCATGCCATCGGCATGTCGGGCCTGCTGGTGAAGTCCACGGTCGTGATGCGGGAGAACCTGGAGGAAATGTCGCGCCAGGGCCTAGATATTCCCGTGCTGCTCGGGGGCGCCGCGCTCACCCGAAATTATGTGGAGGACGCCTGCGTTACGGCGTATGCGCCCCAAGGTAAAATTGGTGGCCGCGTCGCCTATGCGCGCGATGCGTTCGATGGCCTGCATCTGATGGACAAGATAGCTGGTAACGGGTTCGACGATTATCTCGCCGCCTTGCAAGCGAGGCGCGTCGGCAAATCCCGCAACACCGCGCGCACGTTAGGGCAGGCGGATGCTCGTGCCTTCCAGCCCGTAGATGTAGCGACCGTGCAGGCGCGGAGGCGACAGCTCACACGGGATATTCCTGTCCCCGCCCCACCTTTCTGGGGCGCGCAGGTGATCGAGGCATCGGCGAAAGCCGTGGTGCCCTTCGTCAACGAACGCAGCCTTTATCAATTCCAATGGGGTTTCCGTAA
>SHWN01000139.1 GCA_009693795.1 Acetobacteraceae bacterium | reverse complement strand
GTGCGGCGAGGGCCGTAATGGTCGAAGAAAAAACCACAGGGAATTTGCATCGCTGAAAAACCAAAGAAAAATGCGCCCGTCAACGCGCCCAATGCCTCCGGGCCAATCTGCAAATCACGCATCAGATCAAGACCAATAGTGACATTGACTGCACGAAAAAAATGACTAGCGACGTAAGCCGTGGCTAAGGTGATCACAATCACCAAACCCTGGCGCCGAAATACAGACGACATCTGTGAACGTATCCTGGTTGCGGGCTGATTATAGTGGGGCTTATGGGAGAGCGTCACCTTTGAGAAGCAAAGGTTGGGGCTTTGCCCCCAACCTACCTTCCACCAGTGCATACCCCAAAAGCGCCGGCATTACCGGGCAGCAAGCTGGATCGCGTTCCATATGCGTTCTGGAGTGGCCGGCATGTCGATGTGGTGGACGCCGATGGGGGCGAGGGCGTTCAAGATGGCAGCGATAATGGCTTGGGGGGCAGCAACGGCACCGGCCTGTCCCGCGCCTTTGACGCCGAGGGGGTTGGCATTGGTGGGGACGCCGTGGAGGTGAATATTAAGGTCAGGCAGATCCGCGGCGCGAGGGAGCGAGTAATCCATGAAAGAGCCGCTGAGGAGTTGGCCGGTTTCGGGATCGTAGACAGTGCGTTCCAACATGGCCTGGCCGATGCCCTGGGCAACGCCGCCTTGCACCTGGCCGATGGTGAGCATGGGGTTAATCACCGTGCCGAAATCATCAACGGCGGTGTAGCGGGCGAGGGTTAGGGCGCCGGTTTCGGGGTCTATATCCACTTCCGCGATGTGGCAGCCATTGGGGAAGGTGATGAGATCCAGCTTGTTCCAAATATAGCTATCCAGGGTCTCGTCTGGCGTGGCGGCGCGGGCGGTGTCGGACAGGGAAATACTGCGATCCTCGGCGTGGAAGACGGCCTTCGAAAAAGTGATTCTTGCCAGTGGCGCTTGTAGCAGGCGGGCGGCGACCACCCTGCCCTTTTCGATCGCCATGTCGATGGCTTTTACCAGGGCGGAACCCCCCTGATGCAAGGAGCGAGCACCGCCATGGCCGTTGCCGTCTTTGACCAGGGTGGTGTCCGCTTGTTGAAGGACGAAGCTTGCCATGGGCAGGCCGAGGTGGTCGGCGGCGATTTGCACAAAACTAGTCTCATGGCCCTGGCCGTTGGACTGAGTGCCGAGAGCGAGGGCGATTTTTCCGTCGGGGAGAAATTTTACTTCTGCACCTTCATCGGGGGCGCCGCGGGCAGTTTCCAGGAAGCAGGTGATGCCGATGCCGCGGCGTTTGCCAAGGGCTTCGGCGGCGGCGCGGCGGGCGGAGAAATGTTCGTGGTCGGCGTGAGCGAGAGCAAGGGGGATGTTTTGCGCGAAGGCACCGCCATCGATGGTGGTGCTCATCACGGTACGGTGCGGGAAGTTTTTGACGAGATTTCGGCAGCGAAGTTCGGTGGGGTCGATGCCTAGGACCGACGCGGCAGCCTCAATCAGGCGTTCGATGATGTAATTGGCTTCCGGTTTTCCGGCACCGCGATAGGCGTCGATCGGGACGGTGTTGGTAAATACACCTCGCACATCCATAAACACGGCAGGAATATCGTAGCCGCCACCCATAGCGTTGCCGGGGGCGTTGGTGGAGCTGCCAGGACCGCCGGTGGACATGGCGGCGCCGAGATTGGCCAGGGTGAAGACGTCGAGGGCAAGGAATTTTCCGGTGGCGTCTAGGGCTAGGCGGGTTCGGGAGATATTGTCGCGGCCATGCGCGGTGGAAACAAAATCCTCAGTATGGCCGGAGACCCATTTGACCGGGCGGCCGAGATGGCGGGCGGCCCAAAGGACAAAAATGAGTTCAGGGTAGAGGGCGTTCTTGACGCCGAAGCCGCCGCCGACATCGGGGCAGGTGAGATGCATTTTTTCTGGTGGGGCTCGAAAAACGTTTTTGGCCAGTTGATTGCGCAGGCTGTGTACACCTTGGCCGCTGAACAAAAGGTGGAAGGTTTTCTTGGCGGGGTTGTATTCGCCGATGGCGGCGCGGGGTTCGATGGGGGCGATGATGACGCGGTTATTCACTAGCTCCAGTTCGACGACATGCGCGGCGGTGGCGAAGGCGGCCTGAGTGGCGGCACGGTCACCTTTCTCAAAGCTGTAGGAAAGATTTTTGGGGATGTTATCCCAAAGTTGCGGCGCGCCCTCGGCCAGGGCGGCTTTGAGGTCGGTGACGCAGGGGAGCGCGTCGTAGGTGATCTTCACCTGTTCGGCGGCGTCGCGGGCGGCGGTTCTGGTTTCCCCCACCACGAAGGCCACGGGTTCTCCGACATGGCGGACGCGATCCGATGCCAGGGCGAAGCGGGGTGGAACCAGCATGGGGCCAAGGGTCGGAACTTTAGCGGCGCAGGGGATGGGGCCGAGGGCTTCTAGATCAGTGGCGGTGTAGACGCCGATGACACCGGGCACAGCCAGCGCCGCCGCGTGGTCGATGCGGATGATGCGGGCATGGGCGTGCGGCGAGCGTACAGCATGAGCGAACAATTGGCCGGGCCGGTCGATATCGTCTGTGTAACGGCCATTGCCGGTCAGGAAGCGCGCGTCTTCCAACCGGCTCAGGGACTGTCCGCTCAGTTTGGTCATCGCCACCCCCCCTTATCCGCCGTCAGGATATGGCAGGGGTATGGAGGGAGCCAGGTTTGGTTCAGACGAGGACGCCGCGCAGGGTTTCCAGCTCGCCCAGGACTTCTTCGAGCAGGGCACGCAGTCGTTGCACTTCGTCCTCCGCCTGCTGGGCCCGCGCTTTAGCCTGGCGCACGGATGTGCTGGCAGGGCGCGCCGCGCGGGTGAGGCCGAGCAACGGCAATTCAGGTTCAGCAACCATCATCAGGTTCATGGCGCGCTCCATACCGTGCGCGCTCGAGTCTTGTGCAGTCCCATCTTGGAAAATTGTGTCCGGAGTGGCCACGCCCAGCGCGGGCGCATCTGGCTTGACCCGGCTCTGGCTAGCGTATTGCGGGGGTATCGGTGGGACATCGATTAGCTTGCCGCTGCCTTCGCGTAGCAGGCGTTGCACGCCCTTGATCGTGTAGCCCTGGATATACAGCATATCCGAAATCCGCTGCAGCAGACCGATATCTCCCGGGCGGTAATAACGGCGGCCACCGCCGCGTTTCAGCGGTTTTACTTGCTGAAATTTAGTTTCCCAAAACCGCAAGACATGTTGCGGAATATGCAACTGATCAGCCACTTCGCTAATAGTCCTAAAGGCCGAGGGGGCTTTTATCGGGCGGATACGGTTGGGTAGCGTGCGGCCCTGATCGACCTGGACGCGTTCCGTTTCCTGCATCAGTAAAGGCCGTGCGGGGTCGGTCATGCATCATCCTCCCATACGTTCAGATCCGGCACCGTGCCATTAACGTGAGCTTTCAGCACGTGGCTGGGGCGGAACACCAGAACGCGGCGCGGCAGGATCGGAACTTCTTCTCCGGTCTTCGGGTTGCGCCCGATGCGGCGGCCTTTCTGGCGCACAGAAAAAGTTCCAAACCCACTTATTTTAATGGATTTTCCTGATTCCAACGTATCCGATAGTTTCTCGAGAACATGTTCCAGCAAGTCTGCCGACTCGTTGCGGGACAACCCCACCTGGGTAAAAATTGCCTCCACAAGATGTGCGCGGGTGACTGTTTCCATTGGCGCAAATTACGTGGGTGATTTCGGTGAGTCAAGAAATTGCGCAGAAAATCAAATAGTATCAGTTTGTTGAGACAGAATTCACGTAGAGTACATAAGCTAACCTACATACGTACGAGGGCGGAACCCCAGGTCAGGCCACCGCCCAAAGCCTCCATCAGGACAAGATCGCCCGGCTTGATACGGCCATCGGCACATGCTTCGGCCAAAGCCAAGGGCACCGACGCTGCGGAGGTATTGGCGTGCCGGTCGACGGTGACGACGACGCGTTCGGGCGGCAGGCCTAACTTCTTGCCCATCGCATCGATAATGCGTTTATTGGCCTGATGCGGCACTAGCCAATCCACATCTTTTTGTAATAATCCATTGTGTTTTAGGCATTCATCGACCGCGTCGGCCAGTTTGGTAACGGCATGGCGAAAGACCTCCTTGCCGTTCATTTTCAAGGTCCCCGGACGGTTGCTCTGGCCGACCGCGGCATCAACATATAGGATATCGCCGAGGCTGCCCTGGGCGTGGATATGGGTGGAGAGGATGCCGCGCGCGCTAGTTCCGCTGCCCTCGCCGGCTTGCAGGAACACCGCGCCAGCCCCGTCTCCGAACAGCACGCAGGTGCCGCGATCCGTCCAGTCCAGAATGCGTGAATAGACCTCTGACCCGATCACCAGAATGCCCCGTGCCTGGCCGGCGCGGATCATCGCATCGGCAACCGAGAGCGCATAGATGAAGCCGGAGCAGGCGGCGGCCATGTCAAAGCCAAAGCCACCGGTGACGCCGAGGGCCGCCTGAATACGTAAGGCGGTGGCAGGAAATACCTGATCGGGGGTGGACGTGCCGACGATAATGCCGTCCACATCCGCCGCCGTGGCACCGGCGTAAGCCAGCGCGGCCTGGGCAGCTTGCGTGCCCATGAAGGCGGCGGTTTCACTCTCGTCGGCCAGGTAGCGCTGGCCGATGCCGGTGCGTTCACGGATCCAGGCGTCGGAGGTTTCGAGCCGCGCGGCCAGCTCGTCATTGCTGACGCAGCGGCGTGGCAGATAGCCGCCGACACCAGTCAAGATGGAACGAATAGATGTCACGCAGGCTACTCCGTGGTGGCCAGGCGTGAGTCACCGTCACCCGGGGCGATTTCTAAGTTAACCACGCTGATATTTTGAATTTTCTGTATTCCGTCTTGGATTCGCTCGTGGAATCGATGCACCACCATGTCCATTGCCACATCCAGCGCATGGGCAAAACCCTGGGCATCGGTGCCACCATGCGATTTCACTACCACTCCGTTCAAGCCGAGCAGCACGGCGCCGTTGTAACGGCGCGGGTCCAGCCATTCGCGCAGCCGTTCTAAAGCGGGGCGGAGCAGCAGATAGGCGATCTTGCCGGAAAGCGAGCCAGAGAAGATCTGGCGCAGCATATCGGCCATCAGCTTCAAGGCCCCCTCCCCGGTCTTCAGTGCGACATTCCCAGTGAAGCCGTCCGTCACCACTACATCGACCGTGCCTTGTGTGATGTCGTGGCCTTCAACGAAGCCGTGGAATTGCGGGCCGAGATGGCTACGACGCAGGACCTCAGCGGCCTGGCGCACGCGTTCATCGCCCTTCATGTCCTCCGAGCCGACATTCAGCAGGCCAATCGTGGGGGCAGTGAGGCCGAGCACGGTGCGGGCGAAGGCGTCACCCATGATGGCGAATTCCACCAGATTGCGGGCGTCACAGGAGATATTGGCGCCTAGATCGAGCAACACCACGTCGCCGCGCGCCGACGGCCCAATGGCGGCCATGGCCGGGCGAGCGATGCCTTGCATCGGGCGGATCACCACCTGCGCCAGGGCCAGAATCGCCCCGGTATTACCGGCCGAGATCACTCCTACCGCCTGCCCTGCCGCGACCGCATCGATCGCGACGCGCAGCGACGCCCGGCGCAGCCGCAAGGCGGCTGTCGGCTTCATATCGTTGCTAATCGCATCCGGCGCGTGGCGTAGGGTACAGATGGCGGCCGCGCGCGGATGCGCTGCCAGCAAGGGGGCCAGTTTTACCTCGTCGCCGACCAGGAGGAAGCGCGCCTTCGGATGGCGCTCTGCGGCGATATCGAGGCCGGCGATCACGATATCCGGGGCATTGTCCCCGCCCATGGCGTCGATGGCGAGGGCGTAGCTCTCCCCCGTCTCGTTATCGCTCACGGCAGGGTCACCAACATTCGCTAAATCAGGCTCAGGCGCGAACCGCGCCCTTTAGGGTCTTGCCGGCGGCGACCACCTCGCGCCCATCGTAGTGGCCGCAATGGCTGCACACATGGTGTGGGCGCTTTAGCTCGCCACAATTACCGCATTCGGCGTGCGCTTCGGTGGGCAGCGCCTGATGGGCGCGGCGCATGCCACGCCGGGATGGAGACGTCTTTCTTTTCGGAACAGCCATGGGACAATGCCCTCCAGTCTAGATGAGGCCAGCACGCGGGCGGCTCGTCCGGCGCGCGGGCGGTCACTCTACGGCAACAGCGTAAGTCGCGCCCTCTAGCAGAGGCCCCACAGGCAGGCAAGATATGGCTGCATGCGTCCAGTATTTTAGTTCTTGTGTTTTACTTCTTCTGGCGCGGCGCGGGGCGCAGGAAGGCCAGCTCGGAGAACGGGTTTTTCGGTGCCGACGGCTCGGTATTAGGCGAATCTGCGGCTGGACCGTCGATGCTGGGCTTGCGGGGATAGGGGGGGAGGGCCAGGGCGAGCTGCTCGGCCGC
>SHWN01000138.1 GCA_009693795.1 Acetobacteraceae bacterium | reverse complement strand
CCCCTTATGCCGCCGGGCTCGCCACGCTGGTGCCCGATGAGCGGGAACTGGGGGCGATGGTGATTGACATGGGGGGGGGTGCCACCGGCATGGCCGTGTTCGTGGAAGGCCAGTTGCAGCACACCGCGCAGGTATCGATGGGCGGCAATCATGTCACCACAGATTTGGCGCGCATGCTCACCACCACTGTATCACATGCGGAACGGTTAAAGACTCTGTATGGTAATATCCAGACGAGCCCGGATGATGAGCGTGAATTATTACCCGTACCGCAAGTCGGTGAGGACGAGCACCAGATCACCAAAGTGCCGCGCTCCATGATTATTTCCTACATCCGCCCGCGGCTGGAAGAAACGCTGGAGCTGGTGAAGCAGAAGCTGGAGCAATCCGGCCTGGAACGCGCTGCTGGCACCCGCGTCGTGCTGACGGGAGGTGCCTGCCAGCTTCCAGGTGTGCGCGAATTGGCCGCCCAGATGCTGGGCCGGCAGGTCCGCATTGGCCGCCCGCAAGGCCTGCGCGGGCTGCCCGACTCGGCGTCCGGCCCGGCTTTTGCGACTGCTGCTGGGCTGTTGCGCTGGTCCGCGGGGTATGGGCGCGTGCTGCATGAACTCGATATGCGCCCCGATCAGTCAAAAGGCCTCTTCCGCCGAATCGTGAACTTCCTGAAAGAAAGGACATGATGCGCCATTTCGCCGCCATCCGTCCTGGCCGATGTCCACGCTGGGCGCATCCGCATCACCGACCATCGCTCCTGAATGGGGCGCTCCTGAAGGGGAAACCGACCACATGACCCTGAACCTCACCAGCGAAAAGCCCAGCTTTCCCGGCTTCACACCCCGCATCACGGTCATCGGCGTCGGCGGTGCCGGCACCAATGCGGTGGACAATATGATTGAGCTTAACCTGCAAGGGGTGGAGTTCATCGTCGCCAACACTGATGCGCAGCAGCTCTCACACTCCTTGGCTGGCACGCGCATCCAGCTGGGCCCGCATCTGACGCAGGGTCTCGGAGCCGGTGCCAGACCCGAGATCGGAGAGGCTGCAGCGGAAGAAGCAGCGGATGAGATTTATCGCCACTTGGATGGCGCGCACATGGTCTTCATCACCGCCGGCATGGGGGGGGGCACCGGCACCGGCGCTGCTCCGGTGATCGCGCGCATGGCCCGCGAAAAGGGCATCCTAGTGGTCGGTGTGGTTACCCGCCCATTCGATTTCGAGGGTCGTCGCCGTGCCGAGGCAGCCGAACGCGGCGTCGCCAAGTTGCAACAGCACGTGGATACGTTGCTGATAATCCCAAACCAAAATCTTTTCCGCCTGGCGAATGAAAAGACCGGTTGGAAGGAGGCCTTCAAGATGGCCGATAACGTCCTTTACATGGGCGTGCGCGGCATCACCGACCTGATGATGAGTAAGGGCCTGATCAATCTGGACTTTGCCGATGTGCGCACGGTGATGATCCAGAAGGGCAAGGCCATGATGGGCACCGGAGAGGCCGAGGGCGAGGATCGCGCGCTGCGCGCCGCCGAGGCCGCGATCAGCAATCCGCTGCTCGAATCCGGTTCCATGCAGGGTGCGCGTGGATTGCTGATCAATATTTCCGGTGGGGACGACCTGACCTTAATGGAAGTTGTCCAGGCCGCCAGCCTGATCGGCAAGGAAATGGACCCGGATGCCGATATTCTGTTTGGCTCCGCTGTCGATCCATCACTGGAAGGGCGTATCCGCGTCTCCATCGTCGCCACTGGGCTGGATACGCCGCAGGCGATGGAGATGAGCACCCCGCCGCTGCTGGTCGTGGCTGGTGGGCGGGCGGTCGCACAAGGCGCGGCGATGGCGCAATCCCGCCAGGATCGCGCGCTGATCAGCATCGTGCAGACCGAACCGAGCGCCGCCGCGCAACCAACGCTGCTGCACCCGGAACGGGCAGTGGATATCGAGCTTGCGCCCGAGCTAGTGGCCCCGGCGCCCAGCACCGGCTTTGTGGTACCGCAGCCATCACCGGAGCTTTTCCCAACCCCGCAGACCGTTGCGGCACAGCCAGCCGTTGGCCGGCCCAGCCCGGCGCCGCGTAACCCCAATTCCCTGTTCATGCGGGTCACTCGCCGGCTGCGCGGGCAGGACCCAGCGCCGGAGCGGCCGGCCGAACCGATCTGGCGTGCGCCCGCCATGGAGAGCCCGGAGCCCCGCCTGGATGCCCGCGCCGAACCACGCGCCGAGGTGAGAGTGGAACCGCGTCCGGCGGCACGCCCGATCGCTGGCGGCAATGAGGAAATGTTTGAAATCCCCAGTTTTCTGCGCCGCCAGAATTCGTAAACTCAGTATGTTACATTGCATCGCAACAAATATGCGTATCCAATATCTTGCAGGGTAACATACAGAAACAATGATTGAATCGCCAAAGCTTCGGGTAGGCTGATAGTTTGTATTTGGCGGTGGCTTCCGTCGCAACTGAACCAGAGGCTCTGTTCCGGCGTGACCTATTGCCCCCCCCTCCTATCATCGCGCCAGCATACGCTGAAGGCACAGATTTCCTGCGCTGGCATTGGACTGCATTCCGGCCATAAGGTCACCATGACGATCCGCCCGGCAGCGATTGATCACGGCATCGTGTTTCGCCGCACAGATATTGGGATCGATCTGCCAGCCCGCTTCGATCTTGTGGCTGATACCAGACTTTGCACCGGGCTGGCCAACAAATCGGCGTGCGTGGGCACCGTGGAACATCTGATGGCGGCGTTGACCGGCATCGGCATCGACAATGCGTTGGTTGAGGTCGACGGTCCGGAATTACCGATCCTGGATGGCTCCGCCCAGCCATTTGTTTTCCTGCTTGATTGCGCCGGTCAGGTGAGCCAGGCCGCGCCGCGCCAAATCATCGAAATCCTGCGCCCTGTACGCGTTACCGAAGGCGATGGCTTCGCCGAGTTGCGCCCCGCCCGCAGTGGCTTCGAGCTGTCCGTCGCCATCGATTTTCCCGTCGCCGCCATTGGCCGTCAGGCGGTCTCGCTGCGTCTGACGCCGGAAACCTTCCGTGCCGATATCGCCCCTGCCCGCACCTTCACCCAATTGGCGGAAGTGGGCGTGCTGCGCCGCGCCGGCCTCGCCCAGGGAGGTAGTCTGGACAACGCCATCGTGGTCGATGGCGCGCGCGTGCTGAACCCCGGCGGCCTGCGAAGCAGCGACGAATTCGTCCGCCATAAACTTTTGGACGTCATAGGCGACCTCGCCTTGGCCGGGGCACCCATTCAGGGCCGCTTCATCGGCCATCGCATGGGTCACGCCTTGAACAATACCCTGCTGCGCACTCTGATGGCCGACCCATCAGCCTGGAAATTCGCCGCGCAAGCCCCCATCGGCCAACCCACAGCCCAGCACGCCGTCGCCGCGTAAGCGGTGTGGTGGTCGGGAGGAAGGTTAAGTAAGAAAGGCCAGGGGGCTTTGCCCCCTGCTCCCCCACCAAGGGCGTAACGCCCCTGGAGCCCGTCCGGGTGGGTAGAATTAAGAAAGGGCTTACTGCGGTGGTAGGAACCACTTGGCAGGTCTCCCCAATCGGCGAGGTGACAGCCTCATGAACAAGCTGCAGCGTGGGATTATTCGGGGCCTCGGCATAACCACAAGATACAAGAAATAAGAACACAAAAAACACGATGTTCCCCATATTCATCCCCTGGGCGCACTACGGCACGCCCCCACTGAAAATGGCCTCGCTGTTACAAAACGCCTAGCAAGAGATGGACCAAATTTTTTTTGGTGCGCGTTATTTTATAAATTTCATAGCCGCCCTGGAAAGAAACTGTAACCCCTAATACAACGGATACTACTGATCGCATTCGTCTTTGTAATATTTTAAATTTTCTAGAAACGATACTAAAAAACCCATGATCATATATTAAGTTACCCTAATTGATATAAAAATAGAACTTTCCTATATTTGTGATGAAACATCAAAAAAATCAAAGAACTAAAAAAATTCTCTCCTTCTTAATTCTATCCATATGATATGATGCCCATATGATTAGGTTTTAAGGGCCCTGTCCCCTCAATGGGGTCAAGGGGCAAAGACCTTGCCTCTTTTTACTTAACCCCCATCCCCCATCCCTCAACCATCACACCACATGCAACGCGGTCAGCAGGGCGTAGATGGCAGCGCCGCCGCCCAGAAGGCCGGCGCCATAGGCCATGGGGTTCATGCGCGTCACCACGGCTACGGAGGCGAGCACGATGGAGATTTGCAACAGCCCGACGACGGATTCGAACGCGTGGTAAAGATGACCGGCGGCGTCGCGTTTTTTCTTATCTTGAATACTTGTGTCCATCAATTGCTTCATGCCATCCCCGCCGGGTTCATCGCGTAGCCGCGCGACTTGTGCCTGAGCCGCTTTGATTTTGGCTTCGATCGCAGCGTTGCCGGCGGCATTTGGTAGACTTTCTAATAGCGATATTTCCGTCATCCGCATGGTCGCACGGGCATTTTTTGCCTGATAGAATGCGTAATCGTTCGACAGCGCGATGTGATAGGTGAGGTAATTATTTTGCGCGCTTTTCGCCGCCATGTCGCAGATAGCCAATACCGCGGCCAGTACCGCGATCAGCACGGCGATCCAGCGCGCCGCGTTATGACCTTCATGGCGCTCTGCATGATGCGCGTGGTGGATGCTTTCCTTGGCGTGTTCGATTGCTTCGCTCATCGCGTCCCCGCTCCTTTTTTTTCAGCGCCCGACTCGGCACTGGCCAATCCCCAAACTACCTGACGCCCGCATGCCTTTAAAAGGCCCCTTGCCAGCATTCCCGTCGTGGTCATTTTGCGCCATGCGTAATTTGTCCGCCCTTGAAGCCGCCATCGCTCGTGATTTTTTCCTCCTGGGTCTGCCCCGGCCCATTGGCCAGCGCGCCGCGTTACGGCGGAGGGGGCAGACATGCTGGATATGCTGGTGATCCGTGCCGGCATGTTGGGCATCGCCGCGGCGGGAGCCGTGCGCTTTAAGGACATTCACCATAATTTGCTCGTCGATCAATCAGCGCCCGGCCGGGAGGGCCCCTGGACGCGCAGCGCGCGCTTGGATTTTTTACGTTCGCCGAAGTATCTGCCAGGACCGTGCCTGGGCATTCCGTCGCAGACATTTCGCGCTTGGTATGAGACCACTCATGGTGCCGATGGGTGGGGACGATTGTACAAAATCCCCAATCAGGATTGGCGGTATTATCTGTCCTTGCTGCAGCGGATGCTGGCCTTGCCGATCCGCCATCGAACCGCCATTACCCGCCTGATCACCCATGCCGATTACATCACGGCCGTGCTGGACGATAGCACCGCCCTACCGGCCCGGCGCGTTGTGCCGGCCACTGGGCGTGGCGGTGCCGGTGTCTGGCGGTGCCGGTGTCTGGCGGTGCCCGATCGCGCGGTACGCACCAATGCCTCCATGATCTGCCGTTTTGCGCGGCAAGCGTGTCGCGATATTGGGGGGGGTAACTTCGCCTGGGATCATGTAGCAACGGCGCTGGAAGCAGGGGTGGCACGCGTCGATCTTTATGCGCGGCGCAAAGTTTTGCCGCAGGTCAATAGAGGCCGTGGCTCGGCGCATCCTGGTTTTATGGAGGGCTGGACCGCGTTCGATGCCGCGGATCGCTAGGACCTCCTGGTCCATATGCACGATCTACAATCGCCACCGCCGCATGCAAGCGTGCTGCGCGCGTTGCGCCAGCCCGATCAGCATGTTCATCTTGGCACCGAGATTATGGGGCCGCGCCGGACAGAAGATGGCGTGGTGCTCAATCTGTCTGACGGCCTGGTGCATGCCGATCTCCTGATTGTTGCCACTGACTTTGCCATCGATCTGGCGCGCGAGCCAATACTGGCGGATTTTTATCCCTATATCGCGACCTGGGCGCACGCCTACGCGCTGCTGGCCGATCTGATGCCACCCGAACTGGGAAGGTTCCCTTGGCTTGGCGCCGCTTTTGCGTTGACCGAACGCGCAGCCGGAGCCTGCCCGGCGCTGGGGCGCATCCATCTGTTCAGTCTTGGCGCCATGGCGAGCGTGGGGCAGATCGCGTCGGATATTCCTGGTGTCAATATCGCCACCGCGCACCTAGCCAGCCATCTCACCCAGCAGATCGCTCGCGAGGGTTTTTTGTCTTCGCGCACGCGGTTGGGCGCTTTCTATGAGCCCGAGTTAAAAGATATGCCGTTCTACGTTGCGTCATCTACGGCCCCAATCATAGAAAGACAACCTCGCTGGGTTCTGTTGTACATTTTTACACGAGACGCGCGAACGCTGCCTGTACCGCGTAGATCATGCAGCCAGCAGCGCGAATTGTTCGGCTAAGGACGGATTTGGATTGTAGGCAAACCTCGCCCGTCGTTTACGCATCATGCAGATCAGTTTGATGCCGGACAAAATGATGCGGGCGGAAGCCTCGGATCTGAAGTCGA
>SHWN01000137.1 GCA_009693795.1 Acetobacteraceae bacterium | reverse complement strand
AAGGCGGTGCCGAGGAATATGCCTCCACCGCGCCCTGGATCGCAATTTTCCCCGGGCTGGCGATCATGCTGTCGGTGCTGGGGGTGAACCTGTTTGGGGATGCGATGCGCGATACGCTGGACCCGAAGATGCGGAGCCGGTGACGGTAGCCCACGTCGCCTAGACTACTGCGTTGTAAGCCCCTTTACGCCGCCGTAGCATTTAATGAGACCCGACTAGAGATCAACAGTGGTGAAGACGAAAATCTGTATCGCCTTGAAGAACGCACGCGAGAAATTCAGACCATTCCAATGAAAATTTTCCTGCTGTGGCGCGATAATAATTTAAAGAGCTCCGCATTAGCCTCCTTCTTTCCAACCTATACGATCCACGAAAGAAACTCGAAAGGTACGGATTTATTGTTTTGAATAATCTTTTAGAATGAGATATTTAAAGTTTGTACTAAAATAGTAAAGTTAAGAGATTTGTGTGGAGAATCCTAGGGTTGATCGGCTTCTCAGGGGCCGCCAATGGGCGCGGAGACTGCTTGAACGGTAGAGTTTGGCGGAGCTTTGGAGCCTATCAGACAAGGGGTCGGCAGACACTTTGGCGACCTTCGTCATGCAATATAATGGCGCATGGCTGCACCAGCGACACAGGCACAAGACCCCAATTAAATCCAAACTTAACAGCGCAGACTTGCAATAGATATCGCTACGGAATTAAAAATGGCGGCGTAATCAGCGCAAAGCGATGCTTCATTACCCGGCCGTATTACACTGGGCACCAGTAATAACAAAAGATTAGCTCATCTTTAAGGGCCGGGGTATTGTCATCAGCGGCCCAAGGTGAGCCCGCATTCCTGGATCAATCCGCCGACATTCCCGCGCGTAGCATTGGCAACGCGGACTACGCGGACAGAATCCTGCGCAGGCAGGGTCCGTATCAGGCAGGCCGACAGGGTGGCTAACTCGATCGTGCTGCAGTTCGCTGCCGCCTGGGCAACACGGCCGCAAAAGGCGCGACGCTGTTCCGACGTCTGCTCGGCAAATGCACCGCGTAGCGCATCTGTCGCACTCCCACCCTGGCTACCCAGGCCAGGCACGCTCAAGCCCTGCGCCATGGCAGAGCCGGCTGCGATCATGATCAGCGCTGACATGAAAATAAGGCGCATTCCGGCGGTCTTTCGTTGCGGGAGGGTTGGTTCTCCTGCAGGGCCACCTAGTGCGGGTCCAGCAGCCGTCGCAGGAGGGCGAGGTCGATTGTGCGGATAAACCGCTGGTTAGCGAATTTCTTGCGGTTTTTGGCCATCTCCCGCATCCCGTGTGGCTCAATCTTTATTCATGATACGTTCATATCTGAGTTGGCGTTTAGCCGCGTCACTCTGGGATATTCTGCGTAGCATGTGGGTAGGAGCCTTGAGAGGCAATCCGGAACCCGGGCGCGGCAGGCATTCTCCCACCCCCAACCCGCTCCACCCCAACCACATGACGGCCGAGGAACGCGTGGCTGAACTGGGGCAGATTCTGGCGCGCGGGCTGATCCGGATTCGTGCCCAGAAGTCGAACCAAGTGATTCTTGATGGCGATCTCTTTCCCGGCCAAGGATTATCCCATGGCTAATTCCTGGCGACAGTGATCTGGACAAGCTGATTTTGCAGGAGGCTGCTGGGGGCAGCTTTTAGGTCCCGCGCGGCGGCGGCGCTGCGTCGATCATGTGCGAAGCGAACTGGCGGTATTTGAGCGACGGATCTGCCTGGTGCTTGGCCAGCAGCGCTTGACGCAACGCAAGGTGCCGCGTGGGGCGAGTGACGAGATGGCGTTGAGCGAGGGCATCATTGCCTTAGCACGGCAATATGGCCGCTACGGCTATCGCTGGGTGACGGCGCTGCTACGGGATGCCGGGTGGACGGTGAACCGCAAGCAGGTCGGCGGATCTGGCGGCGGGAGGGCCACGAAAGCCTGCACATCCTCTACCCGGTAGCGGGTGGTCTTGCGGCTGAGCCGCGCGAAGGCGGGGCCGTCGCCGGTACCGCGCCAAGCGTTCCAGCACCTTCGGCGCGACGCGCAGAATGCCCCTGGCGGCAGTGGACCCCACGAGGTCGCGGGGATTCAGGCGCGCCTCAGGCGGGCCTCTGACTGACCCCTATACGCGCGAAAGCCTCGGTCGGGTCGAACGCGAGATCGGCATTGTCCAGGTCATACGGGTAGATACGCGCGTCTCCTACGGGCGACTGGTGGCAGGCGCGCTGCCCCCGACCGGTGCCGATGTGGTGCTGCGTCCGGTACCGCCTGCACCTCCGCCCTCCTCGGCCCGGCCACGGACCAATGCCGGCCAGCAGGGCGGCCCGCCCCGCCTACCGTTCGATTGATTGCAGCACCTTGCTGCGCCGGGCGCCGGTGAGGGCGAGCAGGGCGATGGCGGTCGCGGCCTAAAGGTGCCGCAATAGCAACCCCGGTTGCTATGGCTGAACGACGGGTCGTGCATCCGGCTGTATCAGCACGGAATTCCAATCCAAATACCCCAGAAGCCCCGTTCAGGAGCTGCCCCTTCCATCGCGTGATCTGGTTGGGATGGACATGAAACTGCTATGCCACGTCAGCCAACGCTCTTCCGCCCTTGATGGCGGCCAATGCCACCTTCGCCTTGAAGGCCGGGGTGTTGTTCCGGCGTGGTCGTCTGCTCATCTTCGCTTCTGTTCAACAGCATGCTTGCTCTCTGTAGGCCGGAAGCTCCTCTTGTCGTGCTGTTCAAATTCCCTGAGCCACCTCTGTCCTTTGTGGTGCGTATGGCGCTCTCACACATCCGCGGATTCCTGGCTGATGCCGGTTTGATGGAGCCGACAAAAAATCCCGAAGCCATGATCTCCGCCCTGCGCAAGATCGAAGGGCACGGCGAATTGCCCAATGTCACGTCGGCGGTGATGGAAATGTGCATCGATAACCGGCGCGAGGGGTTCGCTGACCTTTTCGTTACGCATCCCTCGGCGGATCGGTGCGTCGATGTGTTGGTCCGGTATGTGGGTGGCCATGATTTCGGCCGCCGGTGCCAACGGCAACGGCGGGTCCCCGGGACGTGCCCACCACTGAACCTCAGCAGGGACCGTGGTCCGCTCCTCCATGATGGCGGCCATGCTGCGCCGGTGGCTTCCCCCAATTCCGCCGCTGGTGTATCCCCCGCCCATGCCAGGAAACCCGATCCAATGACCGCCTCCTTTCTTGCCGCCGCGCTTGAGCCGGAAGCCACCGGCCCACTCGTTCTTGCTTTACCCAAAGGCAGAATTCTGTCGGAGGCCGCCATTCTGCTGCGCAAGGCCGGCATCGAGCCCTCGCCCGATTACGCTGATGAAGACAGCCGCCGTCTGCGCTTTCCCACCAATGATCCCAATTTGGATGTGGTGCGCGTGCGTCCGTTCGACGTCGCGACTTTCGTCGCCTTTGGCGCGGCGCAGATCGGTATTTGCGGCGCCGATGTGCTGATGGAATTCGATTATCCAGAAATCTATGCGCCGCTTGATCTTAGCATCGGTGCCTGCCGCGTTGCCATTGCCGAGCCCGCCGCCACGGCCGGTAGCGATGACCCGTCGCGCTGGTCGCGCGTGCGGGTGGCCACCAAATACCCCAACATTGCGCGCCGCCATTTCGCCGCTCAGGGCGTGCACGCCGATGTGGTGGAGCTTAGCGGCGCGATGGAACTCGCCCCCGGCCTTGGCCTTTCGCGGCTAATTGTTGACCTCGTGCAAACTGGCTCCACCTTGAAGGCCAATGGGTTGGTGGAAACGGCAGTGATCGCCCAGGTCACCAGCCGCCTGATCGTCAACCGCACGGCGCTCAAGACAAAGCCGGAAGCCATCGGCGCTTGGATCGCGCGTTTCCGCGCCGCCCTTGCCGGCTGATGAAACGTCTTTCCAGTTCCGATTCCAACTTCTCCGCCGCCTTTGTGGCGTTACTTTCCGAAGCGCGTGAAACCACCGAACGCGTGGACCAGCCGGTTGCCGCGATTATTGCAGATGTGCGCGCCCGTGGTGATGCGGCGCTGGTCGATTATTCGGCGCGCTTCGACCGTGTCATTCTCACTGCCGAAAGCATCCGTGTTACCGCCGCCGAGATTGATGCCGCCAGCGTCTCCATTGCCCCTCCTCTGATTGCGGCCCTTGAGCAGGCTGCGACGCGGATCGAGGCCTTTCACCGTGTACAATTGCCGGAAAATATCGAAACCACGGACGGCGTCGGCCTCACGCTCGGCATGCGCTGGGGCGCGCTGGATGCCGTTGGTATTTATGTCCCTGGCGGTAAGGCGGCCTATCCATCCTCCGTGCTGATGAGTGCTATCCCCGCGCGCGTTGCCGGTGTCGGGCGTGTAGCCATGTGCGTGCCCACGCCGGATGGCGTGTTGAACCCTCTCGTCCTTGCCGCCGCGCGCAGGGCAGGGGTAACAGAAATCCACCGCATTGGCGGCGCCCAGGCCATTGCCGCGCTTGCCTATGGAACTGCCACCATCGCCTCGGTGGACCGGATCGTCGGCCCCGGTAACGCCTATGTCGCGGAAGCGAAGCGGCAGGTTTTTGGCCGGGTCGGCATCGACGGCATCGCCGGCCCGTCGGAAGTCATTATCCTCGCTGACGCGACCTGCGACGCCCGCCACGTCGCCATCGATCTGCTTGCGCAGGCCGAGCATGACGAAGCTGCGCAATCTATCCTAATTACCGACAGCCCCGCCTTCGCGGACCACGTCACCACCGCCGTCACCGCCGAACTTCGGTCACTCTCTCGCGCGGCCATCGCGCAGGCCAGTTGGGATGCCCATGGCGCGATCATCGTCGTACGCGACTGGGAGGAAGCCATCGTCTTGGTGAACCGTCTCGCCCCCGAGCATCTGCAAATCATGCTGCCGGAACCGGACAAAATATTTGCTACAATTCGCCATGCCGGCGCTGCCTTCCTCGGCCCCTGGTGCCCGGAAGCCGTGGGCGACTATGTCGCCGGCCCCAACCACGTTCTGCCTACCGGACGCACCGCACGCTTCGCTTCAGGATTGTCGGTATTTGATTTCCTGAAACGCACCACCTGGGTCGCTGCCAGCCAACAAGCGTTGAGCAAAATCGGCCCCGCCGCCGTCGCCCTCGCCGAGGCCGAGGGCCTCACCGCCCACGCCCGCAGCGTGGCCGTGCGACTGGGGCAGTAGGGCGTGGTCTGGGAAACGGGCCGGAAGTAAGGAAGATTGGTGGCTTTGCCACAAGACGCCAGTCTCACCCTCGCTTCACGTTCCAAAATACGGGTGCCGAGCCGCGCAGCATCCCGGAAATATCCTTTCGCCAAGCCGCATGCGGCAGATATTGGCCGAGTGGGATCAACGGCACGGAATCGAAGGCGGCGAGTTGGTAATCGGCTTCCAGCTGGCGTCGTTCGGCGTCGGTCGGTGCGTCGATCCAGGCCTGATGCGCGTTTTCGATGCGGGCGTCATCGGGCCAGCCGATCCAGGCCTTGGCGCCATTGCTGCGTATTGGGTTGGAGAGCAGCGGATCGACAAACTCCGGCCCCGGCGCGCCGGCGGGAAAGATGGACCAGCCGCCTTTGTCCAAGGGCTCCTTGCTGTTGCGCCGTTGCACGATGGTGCCCCAATCCATCAACTGGTCATCGATATTCAGCCCGACTTGACGAAACGCCTCCACCGCGACGGTTGCCAGTGCGTGGTAAATCAGTTGATCGGTAGGGTGCATCATGACGATACGCTCGCCTTTGTAGCCGGATTGTTCGACCATTTTCTTGATTTCATCGACGGTCTTGCGCTTGCGTACCGTATCCATGCCGGCTTCGCTGGCGGAAGGGCCACCGGGCAGGATGAAGCCTACCGGGGCTTTCCAGGTGCCGGGCTCGCTGCCCATGGCGACGATCATTTCTTCTTTCTGGTCGATCGCCGCCATCATCGCGCGGCGCAGCGCGGCATTCGCCGTGGGACCCTGGATATGATTGGGGCGCAAAATACCGAGCGTGCCGTAAATATCAAGCAATCCTGTCTGTACACCGGATGCTTTCTTCAGCATCGGAATCAGATCGGGCTGCGGCAATTCCAGCCAATCGAGCTCCCCGGTGGTGAGCGCGTTGGCGGCGGTGGCGGGATCCGGAATGACACGCCATTCGACGCGATCGAGTAACACGTGCTTACCTCCGGCGATGTAAGAAGCCGGCTCGTTGCGCGGCGTATATTTTTCGAATTTCGCGAACGCGGCGGATGCACCGGCGACAAAATCACCCGGCAGAAAACGGAACGGGCCGCTGCCGACGACCTCCGTTACTTGCTTCGAGGGATCGATTGCGGCCAGGCGTTCGGGCATTATCACCGGGCTGGGCTGCACCTTCGACAGGAAATGCGCCAGCAGCGGAAACGGTTTCTTTAACCGAAAGACCAAGGTGCGATCATCCGGCGCCTCGATGGCATCGACGCGCGCGTCGAAGATCGTCACCAGCGCGTCTCGCTTTAGCCAGCGGCGCAGGGAGGCTAGAC
>SHWN01000136.1 GCA_009693795.1 Acetobacteraceae bacterium | reverse complement strand
TCCTCACCTTCGATGGCCGCCTGCACGTCGATGCGGCCAGTGCGGCGGCTATCAGGGGTGAGCAGCACTTTCTTTGGCGGCAAGACCGCTGCACCGCGACGCGCTCCGGGTGGCCCGCCGCCCGTGCGCCGCGTGGGGCGGGCTTCGTCCTCTTCCTCCGCCATGCCGGGACGGCCCGGGCGTAGGCGCAGGGTTTCAGTAGGGGTTGCGGCCTGCGCCGGGCTGGGCGACTTGCGGCGGGCTTCCTCCGCTGGGCGGGCTTCCGCGACCTGCGCGGTGACGGTGGCTTCGGCGGCCTGGCGGGCTTCTTCGGCCTCGCGTTCGGCGGCTTCTTCCATCGCCTTGCGGCGAGATTGTTCCTCAGCGGCCTTCCGCAACTCCTCCTCGCGTCGGCGGGCTTCTTCCGCTGCCGAGAGTATAGAGATTTTTTCCTGTTCGCGCCCTTCGGTGTCGCGCTTCGCGGCATCTCGCTGCTGTTCGAGCAGTGCACGCTGGCGAGCGGCGAGTTCGGTAGCCGTGAGTGCGCGCGGTTGCGGTGCTAAGGAGGAACGCCGCGTCTGCGTGGGCGGGGGCACGGTGTGGTTGGCCGTGGCGGACTCGGAGACGGCAGCGCTCGTCACACCCGTGGGCGCGGTGACGGCTTCCGGCGCTGCGTCGACTTCCACGGCTGGCGCCAGCGTCAGACTGCCTGGCGCGCCCGGCGGGGCGGGGGTGCGCTTTTTACGCACTTCCACCTGAACAACCTTGGAACGACCATGGGAAAAGCTCTGCCGAACCGAGCCCGCATCTACGGTCCGGCCCAACTCCAGCCGCCCCACGGGCCGCAGTGAAAGCCGGCCTTTACCAGCGTCCTGATCCTTGCCGTCGCTCATGCACCAATCCGTCCGTTGCCGTCTGCCGCTTCGTCACCCGCCTTGGCGCCATCGCCCAGGAGGTTATTGTTTGGGTCGTCATCGCCATCGTCAAACCGGCTGGGGGTCTGACCAAGAAGGCCAGCCAACCGGTCGCATTCCGTCCGCAGCGCCGTGGCCAACCGGCCGGGCGCAACCACCACGTGCACCACATGGTCACGCCCGAAGATCGCGCCCAGCGCGTCCCCCGCCAACGGTGCCACCGCAGGCAGCTTGCCCTGCACGCCGGACAGAAAGCGCGCGCATTCCTGCGCGCTGCCGTCCGCGGCCTGCACCACGAGCCAGGCGCGCCCATCTAGCAGCCACTCGCGCGCCTTTTGAAACCCACAGACAGACTGGCCGGCCCGCCGGGTCAGTCCCAATAACTCGCCGATGCGCCGGGCCAGCCCTGCCTGCAGAACCGACAGCAGATCAGCCGCCACAACGACTTGCCCACGTGCCGCCCGGTTGAAGGCGCCACGTGTACGCGCAGTTTCTATCACATCGTCCCGCGCGCTCAACCAGATTCCCCGCCCAGGCAGGGTCGCGGTTAGATCGGGCACGATATTCCAGTCCGGACCGACGACAAAACGGATCATCCGCTCCTTCGGCAACCGCATGCGCGTTGCCACGCAGCGACGCAGCGGGCCGGTTTCTTCAGCCTCCGCCTCAATATCCGGATCCGTGATGTCGGCCAAATTGGTCGTGGTCATGCTCCTATTTTTTTTCGTCTTCAAACCAGTGTGCACGCGCAGCCATGATCACCGCATTCGCGGCTTTCTCATCCATCGCCTCCGCACCGACGATTTCGATCAATTCGTCCGATGCGAGATCGGCGAGGTCATCCAGGGTTTTTACACCCTTTTCACCGAGGGCCACCTGCATGGCCGGCGTCAGCGCCTCAATCGTCGCCACTTCGTCGGTGACGCCGAGTTCCTGGCGCTTATCATCCAGCGCGCTGTCGCGGCGAACGATGTAGGCCTCGCCACGGCGGACCAGTTCGGTGGCGATGTCTTCATCGAAGCCTTCAATTTCGCCGAGTTCTTCCAGCGGGGTAAAGACCAGTTCTTCAATCGTGTTGAAGCCTTCGGCCACCAGCAGCGCCGCAATCACATCGTCCACATCCAGCGCTTCAACAAACAGGCCGGAGCGGCGGCGGAATTCCTCCTGCCTGCGCTCGGATTCCTCGGCTTCCGTCAGAATATCGATGTCCCAGCGGGTGAGTTGCGAGGCGAGACGGACATTCTGCCCACGCCGGCCGATAGCGAGCGAGAGCTGATCATCGGGCACCACCACTTCGACGCGTCCGGCTTCCTCATCCATCACCACTTTCGTGACTTCGGCCGGCGCCAGCGCATTCACCACGAAGGTCGCGGTCTGCGAGGACCATGGGATAATGTCGATCTTCTCGCCCTGCAATTCGGCCACCACCGCCTGCACGCGCGAGCCGCGCATTCCAACGCAGGCGCCAACAGGGTCAATCGAAGAGTCACGACTGATCACCGCCATCTTGGCGCGCGACCCAGGATCGCGGGAGACGGCCTTGATCTCAATAATGCCGTCATAGATTTCCGGCACTTCCTGCGCGAATAATTTTGCCAGGAAGCTGGGATGCGTCCGCGATAGAAAAATTTGCGGCCCGCGCATTTCTTCTCGCACATCGTAAATATAGGCGCGCACGCGATCTCCATTGCGAAAACTTTCACGCGGAATAAGTTCGTCACGACGCAGCAGGGCTTCGGCCTTGCCAAGTTCCACCATTAGGTTGCCATATTCCGTGCGCTTGACGGTGCCATTGATGATTTCGCCGACGCGGTCCTTGAATTCTTCGTACTGCCTCTTGCGTTCATATTCGCGCACGCGTTGGACGATTACCTGCTTGGCGGTTTGCGCGGCAATGCGGCCAAAATCGATCGGTGGTAGCGGATCAATCAGATGACCACCGAGTTCAATATCGGGCTTGAATTTACGCGCGATATTGATCGGGATCTGGGTTTCTTCATTCTCTACCGTCTCCACTGCTTCGGTCCAGCGAGAGAGACGCACATCGCCAGTCTTGCGATCGATGATGGCGCGAATATCTTTCTCATGGCCGTATTTGGCGCGGCCGGCTTTCTGGATCGCCTGTTCCATGGCTTCCAGTACTTCCTCACGCTCGATGCTTTTCTCACGCGCGACGGCGTCGGCAACCAGCAGCAATTCCGGGCGGGCGATCGCGTTATCCATGCTTGCCTCCTTGACTCAATGATTTGTCGGTTGCACCGCGTTGGCGGCGATCAGGGCGTCTGTCAATACCAGGCGAGCGCGGCGCATCTGGTCCAATGGTAAATGAACTTCCATGCCATCCTCCAGGCGCAAGCGCGCAGTTGTTGGATCAGCGCCGAGGATAACCCCGACAAACCGTTTGCGGCCATCGACGGGAACATCCATCTCCAGACGCGCCTCATGCCCGGCGAAACGGTTCCAGTCCTTGACCCGTGTCAAGGGGCGGTCAATGCCGGGCGAGGAGACTTCCAGGGTCCAGTTGCTGTGGATTGGGTCTTCCACATCCAGTACGGCTCCGACGGCGCGGCTGATCGCCTCGCAATCCTCCACCGCCATGGCGACGCCATCGGCACGTTCGGCCATGATCTGCACGGTTGGGCGGTCGCGGCCCATCACGGCCACGCGCACCAGTTCATAGCCTAGATCGGCCATCGTCGGGATGACGATGGCAGCGAGCTTGGCGTCCAAACCGGTCAAGCGTGGGGCATCATCTTGTGGTGAGGCTTGATCCAAAACAAAAAAGGCGGCCGATTAAGGCCACCCCCCGTAGCTCTGCGGAGAATGATTTTACAAGGTGATGCATAGCCGCCAGCGCCGCACATTGCAAGAGTGGAAGGAGGGATCGCCACCGATGCCACCTATTCGTCGTAACCTAAGGTATTTATTTTCAAAATTATCACACCTGTAATAGGAATAGCACGCGGCAGCCGGGACGGGATAAAATATGCGGCGGCTAACAGCCTGGATGGCTGCGGGGTTTGCTGGACCTTTAAGTACTGCCCTCGCATTGTCCGCCCTGTGCGGCGATCCCGGCCGGGTGGGCTGGGGCCGTCGGGCCGCTCTCAGATGGCGGGGTGGAGGTCGGCATATTTTTTGCCCTCAGCAGCGTGGCGATCCTCACAGGCTACGGCGGTTTCAGGGCAATCCGGGCGGTTCTTTGCAGACCCGGATCAGCCGGAGTTCACCCTTCTATCTTCTTGCTTTCGCGCTAGGCCTCGCTGTTGCGGCCACTGGATCACGGCCTGGCGCGAATGCCCCGGATCGGCCCCGATAGCCCGACGCATATGCTCGTCTCCGCGGGTCGGCCGGAGACGACAGAGACGGAAATTAACCTGATTCTAGTGATGGCGCATGCCTAGGTGTGGCTTCTCGACGCGATGTGGAGCCTGTCCACCGAATGGCAGTTCTATGTGCTGGCGTTGCCGCTATCCTGCTGGCGGGTGACCGAATGGCGGATGATCGGGGCTTTTCTGCTCCCCGCCTTGGCGGGGATAATCTGGATGACCTTGGGGTCGGTTGAATGGCAGTCCAGCCGGCCTTCCTGCCCAGTAAGGCGCATTCTTTTACCCCGGCATCGCCTTCGTCTTGCTGCTGGCGTCGAATACGAGGCGATGGGCGCGGTGATCGCGTGGCGAGGGCGGAGTTAGCAAACTGGCGGCGCCGCTGCTCTGAAGGCTCCGTCTGGGCGCGGAGCGGGGTGTGCTGGTGCCGCTGGCCGCGATCTTGCGCCGTTCCGCGCTGCTCCGGCTGGAGCCAATTTCCTGCCCTCTTTATATTGCGCATGAGCCGATCCAGAAGGCGCAGTGCGTGCTGCTGTCGGCCTGGCGGGCAGGGATGCAGCGCTGTTTACGGGATCTGGTCGCCCGCATCGGTTCTACTGCCGCTGCTGGTTGCCTGGGGGCTGCACCACTGATTGGGCGTGCCCGCCGTGAATTGGGGCCGCGCGCTGGCGACCCGTGCGGTGCACCTGCGGGCTTGAAGATTACGCCTTACGAGCGCTTGACGGGGCTACCCGGATCGCTGCGAGTATGCGCCCGTCATTGAAGGGACAGATCACCATGCGCATCGGCATTGCCGGCATCACAGGACGAATGGGCCAATTACTGATCGAGGAAGTGCGCGCGGCAAACACCACCTTGGCCGGCGGCATCACCAGCCCCGGATCAGCCAAACCGGCCCCGGCCGGCGTTCCCCTGTTGGGCGATATTGCAGCGCTGGCCGCTGCATCAGATGTGGTGATCGATTTCACCCATGCCTCAACCACCATCGCGCATGCAAAAACTCTGGCGGCGGCGCGAAAAAGCTGGATCCTCGGCACATCGGGCCTGTCGCTGGAGGCCGAGGCGGTGGTGGCCGAGGCCGCCAAAACCATTCCGGTCGTTTATGCCTCCAACTTTGCCGCCGGGGTTAATCTGGTGCTAGCTCTGGCCGAGAAAATGGGGGCCGCCCTGCCTGCGGAAACCTATGACGCGGAAATTTCTGACACGCATCACCGGCAAAAAGTCGATTCCCCCTCCGGCACCGCCATCGGAATTGGCCGAGCGGTGGCCGCCGGACGTGACAGCAACCTGGAAGATCACATGGTCTCCGGCCGGGATGGCCATCATGGGGCCCGCAAGACCGGGGCAATCGGCTTCTCCGCCATGCGCGCCGGTCAGGTGGTCGGGGAACATACATTGCTGTTCGCCTCTGCCACGGAACATATAGTGCTAACGCATCGAGCCTTCGATCGCCGCGCTTTTGCCTCGGGCGCCGTGCGGGCGGCGCTTTGGCTGCAAGGCAAGCCGGCAAAACTTTACGACATGATGGATGTATTGGGGATGCATTAAGGCGCGTGAGTATTTGTCACATTAGTGTCTGTCCGAAAACTTCATGAATTACATGAATTGCCTGTGATTATCTGTCGACTGCCGCGATTCGCAGGAAACGAGCGATGTAGACGAAGGACTACCGGTCTCGCCCCTGCCCCCCCGGGGGTTTACCGGAGGCTGTTTGGTTGGAGCCAGGCGGCCAGTTCTAGCTGTTCCAGCATGGCACAGTAGCGGTCCTCTGCTTCAGCGGGAGGGATCTTTTCGATTGGCTCCAGCAGCTGGCGATGGTTGAACCAGTCCACCCATTCAGGGTTGCAAATTCGACGGCATCGAAGCTCTTCCAAGGCCCACGCAGATCGATGACCTCGGCCTTGGAGAGCCCGTTGATGGTCTCCGCGAGCGCGTTGTCGTAGCTGTCGCCGACACTACTGACCGAGGGCTCGATGCCCGCTTCCGCTAGGCGCTCCGTGTAGCGACCAGGCGATCCGTGTAGCGAATGGGCAGGTATGGCTTCCAAGGTCGTTGTGATGGACTAGGCCAACCCCATTCAGCGGCCACCGCTCATGCAGCGCCTGTTCCAGCGCACCGAGCACAAAGCCCGCATGCGCGGTGCGCAACACCCGCCAGCCCACGATGCGCCGCGGATAGGTAGCGATGATGAAAGCCACGTAGACGAACCCGGTCCAGGTCGAGACATAGGTAAAGTCGGACACCCACAGCACATTCGGCCGCGGCGCGATGAATCGCCTATTAACGTGGTCCA
>SHWN01000011.1 GCA_009693795.1 Acetobacteraceae bacterium | reverse complement strand
TCGTTGCGGGCACCAGGGCCAGCAGCGATCACCTCGCCCTCCATCGGCTTTTCCTGCGCCGTGTCGGGGATGATGATGCCGCCCGCGGTCTTTTCCTCGGCGTTCAGCCGACGGACCACGACCCGGTCATGTAGGGGACGGAATTTCATCCGATTAGCTCCATGAATAAGATACTCACCCTTGCGGGTGCTGGGTTGGTTACGCGTCACGCATCACAGACCGGACCGGATGGCCGCTATAATGGCGGCATCGGGGCGGGCTGTTAGCACTCCCCGGTGAGGAGTGCCAGCGATCTAGGCGGGGCTGTGCCAAGAGTCAAGCAAACCAGCAGCATTTTTGCTCGTTGAGTTCTATAATATTGATATTATGTATATTTTTCATTCATTCCGACGGGGGAATATGTGGCAGATGGACCATTGTGACGGCCTAAGTGGAAAAAGGTATCTGGCGATGACGCTATGGATGCAATTGAACGATTTCCGGCTGACGACCGCCGAGATCCTGTACCGGCTGCCCGATCATCAGGATCTTCTGCAAACCTTCGCCCGGCAGGATCTCGATCGCACGCCGCAATTTCCCGCCTTGCGCAAATTCCTCGCCTTCTGGGACCGGGAGCTGGATGGCCAAGGTGCATTCCGTGCGCGTAGCTTCCGCGAAGCTTACTAGGCCGGCACTATCCGGCACTATATCGGGCACTCAGCACCTTTCTGATCTGACGCTGCACTGATCTTTGGGCGCACTGATATCTCCGGTACGGCTGCACCCTATCTAGGCCGTCGCGCGATGTCGCTGATGGAGCCACAAGCCCAGCACGACGGAGGCCGCGAACAATCCCCCAGCCAGGGCGATTCGCTGCCAGCTAGCAACCCGCGCGCCGCCACCCAGTAAGACAAACACAATAGTCTGCGGCAGATAGCCCAGCCCGGATGCCGCCAAAAACGGCCCCGCCGCGACCGATGATGCGCCACCGAGCAGGCTAAACGCCGTATTATTGCCGACCGGCAGCAGCCGGATGATCAGCGTGATGGTGAATGGGTGGCCGCACAAAACCCTCTCAAGCCCTGCCAGGCGTCCACGCAAGCGTGCGCGGGCCCAGTTGCGGGCCACCAACCGGGCCCAGAAAAAATCCAGCGCGCACCCCAGCAGCTGGGCAAGCGTGGCCAGGACAAGCGCGAGAAACAGGGTCAGCCCGCCCAGGCCGAACTCGTCGGCAAAGATATAGCCAGCGGTGAAACCGGCCGCTTGGCGCGGCACGCCGCTGGCGCAGGCGACGCCGCCCAGCATCACAAATACGGCCATCCCCCATGCGCCCTGGTTGATCACGAGCCGGTCGATCACGGCCGTCTCCAGACCGCCCGCGAGTTGTTGCAAAGCCAGCCCGGCCCCCAGCAGACCCAACAACAACAGGGACAGACGCCAGATCGATTGCCACGGTGTGGCGGGCGTCTTGGTCATGGGCGGTCATCCGGGTTCTCGCCATCCGGGTTTATAAGATCGGGGCGCCGACCGCGTCGTTGCAGCCAGGCCACGCCGATCAGGTCAAAAATCCCGACCCAGAGCCGGTCCCAGGTGCCGTATTTGGATTTTCCCAGATTGCGCGGGCGGTGATTGACCGGGACGGAGACAACCCGCCCGCCGGCCCGGATGAACAGAGCCGGCAAATAACGGTGCATATGGTCAAAACGCGGCAGATCGAGGAAGGCCGCGCGGGGAAAGACCTTCAGGCCGCAGCCGGTATCGGGGGTAGCGTCGTGCAGCAGCCACGCGCGGATGGTATTGGCGAGGCGCGAGGCAATCCGCTTGGCCGGCCCGTCCCGGCGGGTGGTGCGATGTCCGGCAATCAGGATCGGTCCTCCCTTCGCTGTCTCGGCGCGCGCGTGCACCAGCAGAAAGGAAATATCTGCCGGATCATTTTGCCCATCGCCATCGAGGGTGGCGATCCACATGCCGCGCGCCGCCGCGACACCGGTGGCGACGGCAGCACTTTGCCCGCAGCTGAGCCGGTGGTGACGGCGGATTACGGGTGCCGCCGCGGCGGCCTCGGCCAGGCGTGCCGCGGTGTCATCGGTGCTGCCATCATCGACATAGATGATTTCATAGGCTGTGCCGTCCAGCGCCGCGCGGATTTCCGCGATCAACGGCAGGATATTCGGCCCCTCATTGCGCACCGGCACGATGACTGACACCAGCGGCGCGGAGGGAGAGGGGGGGGCCTCGTGATGCATGTTCCGTCGCCCGTTACACCTCGGCAGGAAGGGCGGCAAGCCGCCTTGCACGGGGCGCGGGGCAGCGGACATGGACCGCGGCACCACCCTGGGTGGTCTTCTCCCATATGGCCTCGGCCCGCCCATGCGGTGAGAGATGCTGTTATCATGGGCGAAAATCTGCTTAGAATAAGCGATGTCCTTCGACGTGCGCGATTTCTCGGAAGTGCCCCCTGAAGATAAGGCGTCTGGACCTCGCAATCGCCGGTGGGTTTCCACATGGCTGTTCGTGATGTGCGCCCTGCTATGGGTGATGATCGTGCTGGGTGGCGCGACGCGGCTGACCGGCTCTGGCTTGTCGATCATGGAATGGGCCCCGCTGATGGGCGCGCTGCCGCCGCTCTCGGGCGCTGAATGGCAGCGCCTGTTCGCCCTTTATAAAACAATTCCACAATATGGTTTGCTCAACCCGGACATGGATTTGGTGGGGTTTAAGCGGATCTTTTGGTTGGAATGGACGCATCGTTCCTGGGGCCGGATGCTTGGATTGGCGTTCGTGGTTCCGCTGATATGGTTCTGGGCCATAGGGTGGATTGCACCGCGGGTGCGTTGGCGCCTACTAGGGATTTTGGTGCTGGGCGGCTTACAGGCAGCGGTCGGATGGATCATGGTGGCGTCTGGATTTATGCCGGACAGTGTGGCGGTGTCGCCGTATCGGCTGGTGGCGCATCTGGCGTTAGCGTTGTTGCTTTATGCGGCCGTGTTCTGGACCGGCTTGCAGGTGTGGCGCCCGTTGCCCGTGGTTGGCCTCGCTTATCGGGGCCTGCGCGCGCTGGTTGGTGTCTGCGTCGCGCTGCTGGCACTCACCCTGTTGGCCGGTGGGTTCGTCGCCGGCCTACGGGCGGGGTTCGATTATAACAGTTTTCCGCTCATGGATGGCCGGCTGATCCCGGCGGGTTATGCGCGGCTGGAACCGATGCTGCGGAACCTTACCGAAAATATCGCCGCGGTACAGTTCAATCACCGTCTCCTCGCCAGCTTGGCCCTGCTCGGGGCGGGCGCGGTGTGCGCGGGTGCGTGGTTTGTGCCGCGCCAGCATCCGGCGCGACTGGCCATGGTGGCGTTTGGGGTACTGACGGCGCTGCAATATATGATCGGCGTGATGACCCTGCTGCTGGTGGTGCCGGTGGATATGGGGGTCTTGCATCAGAGCATGGCGGTGATCGTGCTGTCCGTCGCGCTGGCCGCCCTCCATGCGCTGCGCCCGCCGCCATTTCTGGTCACGGCGATCCCTGACGCCGCGCCCGGTGGTAACGGGATGCTCGCTCGTGCCGCCCCGCGGACTGATATGCGGGTTGGATCATGAGCGATTTGTCCACCAACCTTCTGTCCGGCCTGGCATTGTCTGATCTGAGGGCAGCCTGTCGATGTTCAATCCACGCTTTGCCGAACTGCTGAGCCTGTTGGCCGATCAGCAGCGCCAGGGCGTGGCGTTCACGGATCTGCTAGAGACGTTGTGCGTCAGAAACGAATATAGCGGCTGCGATGATCAGAGTTTTCTGGATCACTAGGTCAGCCTGGAACGCGCCTTGCCCAGCAATACCCGATGCGTTTGTATCAAATGGTTTGGTCGTCGATCTGGCGTCGGATCCTGTGCCCGAGGGTGGCTGGACGATCACCGTCTCCGATGTCAGTGCCCTGGCCAGGGCTAAGGACGATGCGCATCGGCGCGTGCTGATGTCAGACGTGCTGGTGCAATAGATCCCGCATGGCATCATCGTCTTTGGCCCGGACCAGCGCATACGCATGTTCAACCGGGCCTATGCGAAGGTCATGGATGGCACGTCGGTGGCCATCGGCGACCACCTGAACGACATCATTCAGCGGCGCAGCGGGGCGGGGGAGTTCGGTCCGCGTGGTATGGGCTCCGTGTTCCAGTCCGTGGCCGATCTGGATTTCACGCGCCCGCGCCGGCAACGTCCGAACTGGGTGTTCGTTAACGTTGATAGCGCCCCCTACCCGCCATGGGTGCCCGAGCGGCTGACCTCGGCGGGAAAGATCCTGGAAGTCTGCTCCTCGCCTGCGGTGGAACAATGCTATACCGTCGTGACCTATACGGATGTCACCGAGAGCAAACGCGGGGCGCAGGAATTGGAGCAAGCCGTCGCGGCGGGCAGGAGGCGAATGCCCGCAAGGCACGCTTCCTCGCCACCATGAGCCATTGGCTGCGCACCCCGTTGAATTCCGTCATCGGTTTTTCCGCCACCTTGATGCGCGATCACGACACGACGGAGCCGGGGCAGGTGCGCGAATATGCCGAAGACATTAACAATGCTGGCAAGCGGCTGTTGCTGCTGATCAATAATATGCTCGATGTCGCGCGCACCGAGGCCGGGCGCTTCGATCTCGGCACTGACCACATCGATGTGCTTCGTATGACGCAATCCTGTGTGCGCCAGTTCCGCAACGTGCCTGCCGTTGCGGAGGTTGATCTGTTCGATCACGTGCCAGCTGGCCTGCCTTTGGTGCGCGGCGATCAGCGGCGCATGCAGCAGGTCCTGGTTAACCTGGTTTCCAATGCGGTGAAATTCACCGAGCCGGGCGGCAACGTCACGCTCTCCTCCGCTGTGAACGACCAAGGCGCTCTTGTCGTGCAGGCCAGCGATACTGGCATTGGCATTGCCGAGGAACAGATCACACATATGTTCCAGCCGTTTACCCAGCTTGATAGCAGCCTAGCGCGGCGGTTTGAGGGCTCTGGCTTCGGCCTCTATTTCTCACGTGCCCTGGTGCAGGCGCATGACGGGACCTTGACGCTGCGTAGTGTTCTCGGCCAAGGCACGATTGCTGAAATCCGCATGCCCGCCAGGCGCCTTGCCAGCGGCTGAGGCATAGCCACAGGAGTGTACATGACATCCGCAACTTTTTCGTCTGGCGCCCCTTCACCCTTGGCGGTGACTGACCATCTGTTCTTTGAGCGCGCAGATGCCACGCTGGATCGCGACCAGGCCGCGCGCATCACCGCGGGCGCCTTGGCCAAGAGCGATGATGGGGAGCTGTTCCTGGAATATCGCGAAAGCGAGCAGGTCTCCCTCGATGACGGGCGTATCCGCGCCGCCGGGTTCAATACCGCGCTCGGCTTTGGGCTGCGTGCGGTCGCGGGGGAAGCGACCGGTTATGCGCATGCCGGGGAGATTTCCGAACCGGCCCTGAAACGTGCTGCCGGGACCGTCTCCGCCGTGGCCGATGGCTATGCCGGCTCCCGGGCGGAGGCGCCGCGGGCGACGAACACCAGGCTCTATTCGGATGCCAATCCGCTGACTGGCATGGCGTTTTCGGCCCGCACCACGCTGCTCGGTGAAATCGATGTCTATGCGCGTGGCCAGGATGCGCGCGTAGTGCAGGTTTCCGCCTCCATTGCCGGGGAATGGCAGGCGGTGCAGATTCTGCGCGCCGAGGGCACGCGGGTGGCCGATCTGCGCCCGCTGGTGCGGCTGAATGTCAGCGTGGTGGTGGAACAGGATGGGCGGCGCGAGAGCGGCAGCTACGGGTGTGGCGGGCGCTTCGGCTATGAACAGGTCACTGGCGAAGCCAGCTGGAAGCACGCGGTGCAGGAATCGTTGCGCATCGCCCTGGTTAATCTGACCGCGAAGCCGGCTCCCGCCGGGGAGATGGAAGTGGTGTTGGGCTCCGGCTGGCCCGGTATTCTCCTTCACGAAGCGATCGGCCATGGGCTGGAAGGCGATTTCAACCGCAAGGGGACTTCTGCCTTTGCCGGGCTGATGGGCCAGCGCGTCGCCTCACCCGGGGTGACAGTGGTGGATGATGGCACCATCGCGGATCGGCGGGGCAGTCTTTCGGTGGATGATGAAGGTACACCGACCAGCCGCACCGTGCTGATCGAGGATGGCATTCTGCGCGGCTATATGCAGGACCGGCAGAATGCGCGGCTCATGGGCGTCGCACCTACCGGCAATGGCCGCCGCCAATCCTTTGCCCATGCGCCGATGCCGCGCATGACCAATACCGTGATGCAGAACGGCACCCACACCGCGGAGGAAATGATTCGTTCGGTTAAGCATGGATTATATGCCGTGGGCTTCAGCGGCGGGCAGGTGGATATCACGTCGGGCAAATTCGTGTTCTCGACGTCCGAGGCCTATTTGATCGAGGATGGCAAAGTAATAACGCCTGTGAAAGGCGCAACGTTGATTGGCAATGGGCCGGATGTGCTGACCAAAGTCAGCATGGTGGGCAATGACATGGCGCTCGATCCCGGCATCGGCACCTGCGGCAAGAATGGCCAGGGCGTGCCGGTGGGGGTGGGTCAGCCAACGATGAAACTCAACGGCCTCACCGTTGGTGGCACGGCGGCTTAAGGGATTTCCAGTATGAAGTTTGGTTTCTGCGTGATGGCCGATATCAGCGATATCGGGTTTTATTCGCATATCGAATCCCTGGGCTATTCCTCCGCCTGGGTGGCCGATAGCCAGATGTTGTTTTCCGATTGCTATGCGGTGCTGGCGCTGGCGGCGCGGGCTACGACGACATTGCGGCTGGGGCCGGGGACGGCGATTTGCGGCACGCGGATTCCACCCGTGCATGTGGCGGCCATGGCGAGTGTAAATCGCATCGCGCCAGGGCGGCTGTTCCTCGGGATCGGCACCGGCAACACTGCCTTGCGCAGCATGGGACAAAAACCGATGCGCATGGCGGCATTTTCTGAATATCTGCGCGTGCTGGCGGCCCTGCTGCGCGGGGAAGTCGTGGATTACGCCTTCGAAGGGCGCGCGCCGCAACCCATCCAGATGCTGGTGCACGATGCAAGCTGCATGACACTAACGCCCAAAATTCCCCTCTATGTCTCCGGCTTCGGCCCGCGCGCGATGGCCCTGGCGGGGGAACACGGCGACGGCATTATCTTTGCCATTCCACCGCGCGGTGTGCCGGTGGCGCAGGCATTGGGCCATGCGCGCCAAGGGGCGGCGCGGTCGGGGCGCGACATGGACGGATATCTGAATGCCTCGCTGTCCTCTGTCGCCGTGCTGGAGAAGGGCGAGGCGGTGGATTCCGATCGCATCAAGGCGCTGATTGGCCCCAATGTGATGGCCAGCGTCTATTATTTTTACGACGAGGTGCATGAGAAAGGCATCTCGCCGCCGCCTTTTCTGGAACGAATCTGGAAGAAATATTGTGCCCTCGTCGAAGAAACGCCCGTGGAACACCGCCATTTTCGAACGCACGAATACCATTACACCGCTCTGCATCGCGGCGAGGCCGAGCTGATCGACGCGCAACTAATCCGCGATACCTGCCTGATCGGCACTGGCGACGAACTGGTCGAACGCATCCGCCAACTGGAACAAGACGGCCTGCAAGAACTGGTGTTCGCCGTCGGCACACCAGGCAAATATCGCCTCGCCGAAGATTTCACCCGCCAGGTGATGTGGCGGCTATGATAGCACGTGCCGGTGCGGGTGAACGGGTCGTGCTATCATAGCCGCCGCTTTCGCTTCGCGGCGGCGGGCGTGGAGGATGAATTCGGTGTAGCCGTTGGGTTGGGTGCGGCCTTGGAAGATAAGGTCGCGGGCGGCGGCGAAGGCGGGGCCGGTAAAGTTTGGGGCCATGGGTTTATAGGCGGGATCGGATGCGTTTTGGCGATCCACGATCGCGGCCATGCGATGCATGGTTGCCATGACCTGGGTTTCATTTGTGATGCCGTGATGCAGCCAGTTGGCGATGTGCTGCGAGGAGATACGCAAGGTGGCGCGATCTTCCATCAGGCCGACATCGTGGATGTCGGGCACTTTCGAGCAACCGACACCCTGCTCGATCCAGCGTACGACATACCCGAGGATGCCTTGGATGTTGTTATCAAGTTCCGGCTGGATTTCTTCGGCCGACCAGTTGACGCGATCGGCGATGGGGAGGGTGAGAAGATCTAACAGTTTGGTGGGGGCGCGTGACGCGATCTCGGTTTGCTGGTCGGCTACATTGACCTGGTGGTAGTGCAGCGCGTGCAGAGTGGCGGCGGTGGGGGAGGGCACCCAGGCAGTGTTGGCGCCGGCGCGCGGATGGCCTATTTTCTTAGTCAGCATGTCGGCCATGCGATCAGGCATCGGCCACATGCCCTTGCCGATCTGCGCCTTGCCGCGCAGCCCGCAGGCGAGGCCGATATCGACGTTCTGGTCCTCATAAGTTTTGATCCAGACGGTGTCGCGCATATCGTTCTTACGGATCATCGGGCCGGCTTCCATGGCCGTGTGCATCTCATCGCCGGTGCGATCTAGGAAGCCGGTATTGATGAACACCACGCGCTCGCGCACGGCATGGATGCAGGCGGCAAGGTTGGCCGAGGTGCGGCGCTCCTCATCCATAATGCCAACCTTTAGCGTGTTGCGTGCCAGGCCAAGTAAATCTTCCACGCGAGCAAAAATGTCTGAGGTAAAGGCGACTTCTTCCGGGCCGTGCATTTTCGGTTTGACAATATAGACGGAGCCAGCGCGGCTGTTGCGGATGGGGCCCGTGCTGTTCAGATCATGCAGCGCACAGAGCGCGGTGATGGCGGCGTCGAGGATGCCTTCCGGGGTTTCCTTACCATCGGATGTGAGCACTGCGTCGGTATACATATGATGGCCGACATTACGAACCAGCATCAGGCTGCGGCCCGACAAAGTTAAAGTGCCGCCTTCGGGCGCTGTGTAGATGCGGTCCGGGTTCAGGCGACGGATGACGGTCTGGCCGCCTTTATCGAAGCTTTCTACCAGGCTACCTTGCATGAGGCCAAGCCAGTTGCGGTATACATCCACCTTGTCCGTGGCATCGACCGCGGCAACGGAATCCTCGCAATCCTGGATCGTGGTGATGGCAGATTCCAGCACGACATCGGCGATGCCGGCGGGGTCGCCCTGGCCGATCGGATGAGCGTGATCGATGTGGATTTCGATGTGCAGATTGTTATGGCGCAGAAGAATGCGATTGGGAGCATTGGCCGGACCCTGGTAGCCGACGAACTGGCTGGGGGCGAGCAGGGCCGCCGGCGCGCCATTCTTGCGGGTGATGGCGAGGGTGCCATTGACGACGGTATAAAGCGCGGCCTCGGCGTGGCTGCTGGTGGCGAGCGGGACTTCCTCATCGAGGATTTCGCGTGCGCGGGCGATGACCTTGGCGCCGCGGATTTTGTTGTAACTGCCCGCGCGGGTCGCCCCGCCATCCTCGGAGATCGCGTCGGTGCCGTAGAGCGCGTCATATAGGCTGCCCCAGCGCGCATTGGCGGCGTTCAGGGCATAGCGGGCGTTCATCACCGGCACGACGAGTTGCGGGCCGGCGATGGAAGCAATTTCCGGATCGACATTGGTGGTGGTGACGGCGAAGGCAGGCGGCGGGTCGAGCAAATAACCGATGGTGCGAAGGAAGCCGAGATATTTGGCCATATCGATCGGCTTGCCGCGATGGGCAATGTGCCAATTGTCAATTTGGGTTTGCAACGCGTCCCGCCGATCCAGTAGCATTTGGTTGCGTCCGGCCAGATCGCCGATCAGGCGGGCCAGCCCGTCCCAGACATTGGCTTGCGTGAGACCGGTGCCAGGCAGGGCTTCATTGTTGACGAAATCGAAGAGTGGGCGTGCGACTTTCAGGCCATGGACGGCGACGTAATCCATAATTATTCCTCCCCGACTGCGAGCAGGGCGATGTTGTTCCCGTTAGCGTGGCGTTTGTCGAGGGTGTGTTTGCAGGCGTGGTGACTTTTCGGGGGTCAAATAGGGCGTATCTTCCGGCACGGTCCCCTGCGTTAACAGGCCTCAACTGATCGGATGCCCGGTGGGGGGCGGCGGGCGGGCAGGATCTGGCTTGGCGACGAATTCGGGCGGTGGGCGGCGCGCGCCGATGCGCTGGCGGCGATCGATCACGGTCCAACGGAACAGGCCGAAGATGGCGCAGGATGGTGTCGGCGGCTTCGGACCAGGTGAGTTTTTGTGGCGTGGGGGGCTCGGGGGTGATGTTCGGGGAATTATTCCTACATCCTAAATTAGTTAGTATAAATGACTAATAAAGTGTCCGCCCCTTGCCTAAGAATCTTACTAGACATCTTTAGTCCCAATGACCTAACCTGCCCGGGACAATGGAGGCAGAGGCATGGATACACCGGAAGCCATCGGCGAACGTATTCGGAAAATCCGCCGCCAGCGTGGCATCACCCAGGAAGGCCTAGCTGAAGCTGTGGGCGTTTCACGCTCTGCCGTCGCGCAATGGGAAACCGGTCGGGCCGGGCAGGTGACCGGGAATTTAACCCGGGTGGCCGATGTGTTGGCCGTGCATGTTGCCACGCTGCTGGGCGCCAGCCCGCGCGGCGCACTACCCAGTAAACTCACTGGCGATGAAATAGCTCTGGTGCGGCTCTGCCGCGAAGCAACAGCCAAAGACCGCCAGTTGCTTCTGCGCACGGCCCGGCGCCTGGGCAAGGCGAAGAAGTAATTCTGGGTTTGGGGTGGAGAGAAAGTTAAGGTCAGGGCAGAGCCCTGGCCTTAATTTTCTCTCACACCTCACACCTCACACCTCACACCTCACACCTCACACCTCGCATCAACGCACCACGATCCCGGCTGGGCCGGTGGCGAGGGTGCCTATTACGGCGGCTTGGGAGAAGCCGCTGGCGCGTACCATGTCGAGGACCGCGGCGGCTTCGGAGGGTGCGACGGTGATCAATAATCCGCCGCTGGTCTGGGGGTCGCACAGCAAGCCGCGCTGCCAGTCCGCCATGCCGGTGGGCAGGCTGACATCTGCGCCATAGCTCGCCCAGTTGCGGTTGGAAGCGCCGGTGATGAACCCCTCGCGCGCCAGTCGGTCGGCATCGCGTAGCACAGGCACATTGGCGGCCTGAATCGTCGCGGTCAGCGCGGAGCCCCGGCATAATTCCAGCCCATGCCCCAGCAGCCCGAAGCCGGTGACATCGGTCACCGCGTGCACGCCCGGAAAATCGGGTAACCGCGCGCCCACCGCGTTCAATTGTGTGGTGGAGGCGATCATCACTTCGTAGAGATCGGGTGACAGCAATTCCTGTTTCAGGGCGGCGCTGTAAATGCCGACGCCGATGCCCTTGGTGAGGATCAGCACATCGCCCGCGCGCGCGCCGGAATTGCGTTGCACCCGGTCCGGATGCACGAGGCCAAGGGCTACCAGCCCGTAGATCGGCTCCAGGCTGTCGATGGAATGTCCGCCAGCCACCGGAATGCCGGCCGCCGTGCACACCGCCGCGCCGCCGGCGAGAATATCCTGCACATCCGCCAGCGCGATTTTGCCCACCGGAATGCCAACAATGGCCAGTGCGAGGATCGGCGTGCCGCCCATGGCATAAACGTCGGAGATGGCGTTGGTGGCGGCGATGCGGCCAAAATCGAACGCATCATCGACGATTGGCATGAAGAAATCCGTTGTCGCCACCAGCGCCTGGGTGTCGTTCAGGCGATAGACGGCGGCGTCGTCGGAGGTTTCGGTGCCGACCATCAGGTTGCTCCACATCGCCCCGGTGGGCATTTTGTGCAGAATGTCCTGCAATACGGCCGGGGCCAGCTTGCAGCCGCAGCCTCCACCATGCGCCAGGCTGGTCAGGCGGGGAAAAGGATGGTCCATGGCTTTTCGTCCTAACAACGGTCCCATGCAGCATGCCACAAGATACTTCTCCCATGCAGCCCGATAAAAATGCCCTGCGCGCGCTGCCCTCTGTGCAGCGTCTGTTGGAGGATGCTGAGGCGCTGATCGCCGCCACATCGCACAGCGCCACCACAAGCGCCTTGCGCCAGGTATTAGTCGACATTCGCACCGCCCATGCGCCTGGGGTGATGTTACCTACGGTCGAAAATATCATCGCGCGCGCCGCGGCACGGCTGTACGCCGACAACCAGTCGATCCTGCGCCGGGTGATCAACGCGACCGGCATTATCCTGCACACCAATCTCGGCCGCACGCCGCTGGCGGAGACGGCCATTGCGGCGATGGCGGAGGCTGCGCGCGGTTACACCAATCTTGAATTCGATCTCGCCACCGGAAAGCGTGGCGTGCGCCTGCAAAATATTGAGGCGCTGTTATGTGAACTGACTGGCGCCGAAGCCGCCCTCGTCGTCAACAACAATGCTGCGGCAGTGCTGCTGACACTTTCTGGCCTTGCCGCCGGCGGCGAGGTGATCGTCTCGCGTGGCGAATTGGTGGAAATCGGCGGCGGCTTTCGCGTGCCTGACGTGATTGTGCAAGGTGGCGCAAGATTGGTGGAAGTTGGCACCACCAACAAGACACGCCTCGCCGATTACCGCACGGCTATCACCGAACACACGCGGGCATTGATTAAGATCCATCAAAGTAATTTCCGGGTCATCGGCTTTACGGAATCCACGTCGCTGCAAGAGCTTTCCCGCCTCGCGCATGATAAAAACCTTTTGTTGATTGAAGATTTGGGTAGCGGCACGATCCTGAACCTGGAACCGTTTGGCCGCCCGCACGAGCCGACGGTGCAAGAATCCATCGCCGCCGGTGTCGATATCGTCACGCTCAGCGGCGATAAATTACTGGGCGGCCCGCAGGCCGGCATCATCGTCGGCCGGGCTGACGCCATCGCGCAGCTGCGCCGGCATCCATTGTTGCGCGCTGTGCGGATCGACAAAATTTCGCTCGCCGCGCTGGAAGCGACGCTTCGCCTGCTGCGCGATCCGGCGACAGCCATTCGCGACATCCCTGTTCTGCGCATGCTCGCCCAACCTCGCACCGTCTTGCAGGCGCGCGCCGAGACACTGGCCAGGGCCCTCGCTGACATCGCCGATATCCGCATCGAGCCCTCGCGCGGCTATGCCGGTGGTGGCGCGTTGCCCACCGATGCCATTGCCTCCGTCGCCGTCTGTTTGTCTATCCCTAGCCAGGGAACCGAAGCCCTCGCCGCAAAACTGCGCGCGCACCGGCCCGCCATTGTCGGGCGGATCGCCGGGGGTCGGCTGCATCTCGACATGCTGACCATCACGGACGCGGATGCCAGCGAAATCACTCAGGCCCTCCACGCCCTGATTGCCTAACCGCCCGCCAGCGCGGACAATGGCACGATGGAAGCGATCGGGGTCTGGTGGCCCCCCTGGTCTTCAAAACCAGTGGCCCGCCACAAGCGGGTGGTGGGTTCGATTCCCATCCGCTTCCGCCACAATGCATCGAACGCAACACTCACTAAGCTCTGGTATGAACGCCGTGCGGGATCTACCCCCAGGCCAGCAACAGCAGCAGCAACAGCAACAGACACAGCACTGCCTCCACCATCACCGTGCCACCGGGCGGACCCCACGATTTCACCGCCGCGGCCATTTGGCCGGCCAGCAGTAAGGCCAGTTCCGCCATCGGCAAGGCGCCGTCCGCCATCAGTCGCCGCGCCAGCAACGTCCAAATCGCCACCCCTACCGCCGGCATGCCATAGACAAAGCCATAGGGTGTTGAGAGACGGGTCCTCGCGATCAGACCACTGAGCTCAACCCCCGTATCGCGCCGCTACGCCCGCTAGACCAGCACCAGCATCACCATTCCGCTCAGGCCCAGCCAGAGCAGCCGGGCTGCCCCGATCGGTAAGGCTCGGAATGGCGCCAGCACCAACAGGAAAACGGCGGATAAGGATAGGGTAGAAAATTATCGAACCCTGGCACTTTGGCGCGTTGGAACGGCCGCAACACCGCTTTCTGATAGATCTCCACCGGCGGATGAAATCACACGAAACGGCCAAAACTCCACAGCCCGACATAATCGGTAAAGACTGTATCGCCGAGCAGCATGAAGGTCGTGAGATGCAGTCCGTTATGGGCGGCAAACACCACGCCGACGATCATCAGAAACTCCCAGCCGCGCCCACCCAGGCCCCTGGGCGGGTCCGGCGGCGTAGTATTGGTCACCGCGTCTGGCGTAGCACGAAATCGCGCATCAGCCGTAATGCGCGCACGGAATTGTCCGATGTTGGATCGCGCGGCACGAAGGCATGTTGCTCGCCAAGAAACATTTCCAATGTGATGTCCCCGCCCGCGCGCCGGTAGGACGCGGCGAAGCGTGAGGCCATGTTCGGTGTCAGGTTATCGTCATTGTCGCCCTGCATGATCAGCGCCGGCGGCAACGAAACTTTCTCGCCGCGATCCAGGATATGTTGTGGGCTGCCTTCCTCCATCGCCTCGACATTCGGCCAGAAGGCGTGATGCGCGGCCACCAGCCGGTCATTGCGGCGTTCCTGTTGTACGCGATAGCGCGTCAGCGGATCGGCCACCGGCCAGCAGAACATCGCATAGGCCAGGCTGGCATCTGGCGCGCCCGGCAAAGGTGCGGCCGCATAGCGCGCATCACGTGGGCACAGCACGTTCAATTGCAACAGATGCCCACCCGATGACGTGCCGAGCCCACCCACCAGATCCGCGCGCGTGGAAAACTCCGCCGCATGGGCTTTGAACCAGCGAATGCCAAAGTTAATATCAGCCACCGTATCCGGATAACCTTTCTCCGGTGGAATACGAAAATCAAGAGAGAACACGACAATCCCCGCCGCCGCCAGATTTTCGGCGATCGAGACATTGTTCAGTCGGTCACCGCCTACCCAGGCGCCGCCATGCGCTTCCACCAGGGCGGGCAGCGGACCACTGCCAGCAGGTTGATATAGCCGCGCCAGCAAAGGCCGCCCATCGGGGCAGTAATAGACCAGATCACGTGTTTGAAAATTCGCCATCGCTCGCTTCTTAAGCTTCGTTAGATTTCGCCGCCACGCGCGACGTGTTCCGCCAGGCGCATGAACAAGGGCACCGCATCCGCCAGCTCCGTCAGCCGCACCTTCTCCGTCGGCGTGTGTGCCTGGCCGATATCGCCTGGTCCCAGCACGACGCAGGGTGCGATGGCCTGCAATTCCGAGGCATCGGTGCCATAAGGCGCGGTGCCGGCCATGGCCCCGGTCAGGCGTTCGCACAGGCGTACAAACGGATGATCTTCCGGCAATTCGGGCGGAAAGCCTTCCCGTGCCTCGGTCACGTCAATGCCGAATTTTTCTGCCGCGCCATGCACCGCTGCCAGCACGGGCGTCGGGTCCACCCGCGCCGAATAGCGAAACTTTATCCGTGCCGTCGCTTTCGGCACTGTGACATTCGTCGCCACGCCGTGATTATCGATGATCAGGTTAAAATCGCTGAATGGTGGATTGTAATTTTTATCTTGTAACGTTGTATCCGTGCGTAGCCGCTCGAACACGGTTTTCATGTCCATCAAAAACGGCAGAAGATCCCAGTTCGCATTGCGCCCCTTGCCCGTGGAGGAATGCGCCTGCACCCCGGTCGCCACGCAGGTAAAGCCGATATGGCTGCGATGGCCCCGCACGGGCGCCAGGCTGGTGGGCTCCGCGATGATGATCGCACGCGGTTGGATGCGCCGCACCAGCGCCGAGTGCGTGGCGATCAATCGCGCGCCCTCCTTCGTAGTTTCCTCATCGGTGGTGATCAGCAACGTCACTGGCACGCTATCGGGCAAGGCCCGTGCTGCCGTGATCAATGCCGCCACCGGACCTTTCATGTCGGTGGTGCCGAGGCCGTGCATCCAACCATCCGCATCCACCGATGCCGCCCAGGGATTTTCCATCCAGCCGGTATCGGGCACCGTGTCCATATGGCCGGACAAGGCCAGCCCGCCGGTGGCCCCGGCCGGGCCCTTGAACGCCACCAGCACCCGCTTGGCCACGCCGGCCGCATCGACATAATCCAACCGCTCGATCTCAAACCCGTTCAGCGCGACTTCCACCCGACAGGCCACGGGAATGTTGGAGACAAAACTCCGGCTATCGATCATCACCAGCTCGCGCGTCAGCGCGGTGACGGCAGCCAGCACATCATTGGGAAGACCTCTGGGGGGGTGCGCCATCGCTTTAGCCGGCGGTAATATGGCTGCGGAATTTCAATGGATCGGAGATCATCGGCAAGGTGCTGTCGCTGGCCCCGGTGCCTTTCAGCTCGATTCGCCCATAGCCGAACACGCGACCCAGCACGGTCTGCGTCACGCCGACGCTTTCCACCTTGGAAAGATTCATTTCCAGCGTGTGTCGGCGCAACAACCCGGTCTTGTAGATCACGCGCCGGCTGGTGACCGCCAACTCCGTCGTCAGCCGTTTCACCCAGGCATATAATCCCTTCAGCACGGCCATGCCGGAGCTGGCGAGGCTGAGCCAGCCCAGCACGCTTGCGCCGATATTGCCATGCCACCAGTACACCATGAAGGCAAAGGCCGTTACGCCCCAGGCGGCGGCAGGGATATAGAGAAACCAATGCACCGTGGTCTTGTAAGTGACGGTCTCCTCCGGTTGCAGCGCTTTTTCGACGTAACCCATGCATCTACCCCTGCTTAGCGACCGGTCACTATGGCAAGGATCGGGCGCTTGAGCCACACCCCGTGTGCGTTCAAACTGACGTCATCATGGACATCGCATATCTGGACCCGCGCACGGGTGACCATTTCCCCCTCCACACACCGCGCTGGTGTGGGCCTAACCGGGCACCGCTGCTGCTGACGCCGATGCCAGGCATCACCCGCGTGGCCATCGACACAACCACACGCAGCCTGTGGCGCTATCGCGCCGCCTTTCCGTTTGTCCCGGACGATCCGATCACCATGGGCGAGGGTTGCACGCCGCTGCTCGCACGGTCCCTGTACGGCGCGACGGCGTTGCTGAAATGCGAATGGTTCATGCCCACCGCCAGTTTTAAGGATCGCGGTGCCAGCGTGATGCTGTCCCTCCTGCGTGCCCAGGGCGTCACCGCCGTTCTGGAAGACAGTTCAGGGAATGGCGGCGCGGCGGTCTCCGCCTATGCCGCCGCCGGGGGCATGGCGGCCACTATCATGGCGCCGGCTTCCACCAGCCCGGCCAAGACGGTGCAGATGCACGCCCATGGCGCCACAGTGGAACTGATCCCCGGCACTCGCCAGGACACGTCTGATGCCGCCGTCGCACGGGCCGGGAAGATTTTCTATGCCAGTCATAACTGGCACCCGTTCTTTCTGCACGGCACGAAAACGCTCGCCTATGAATTATGGGAAGATCTCGGCTTTACCGCCCCCGACAATGTCATCGTGCCCTGCGGCGCTGGCTCCAATGTCCTCGGTTGCGAGATCGGATTTTCCGAATTGCTCCGTGTGGGCGCAATCACGCAGATGCCGCGTATTTTCGCCGCCCAGCCGCGCAATTGCGCGCCGATCGCGCTTGCCTTCATCACGGGCGATGAAAATGCGCACCCCGATATCAGTCCCACCATCGCCGAGGGCACCGCCATCGCCCAGCCGTTGCGGTTGCGCGAGGTGCTTGGCGCGTTACGCGAAACCGAAGGCGGCGCGATAATGCTATCTGAGGCCGAGATCATTGCCGCCACCCGCGATCTCGCCGGTATGGGGCTGTATGTGGAGCCCACCGCCGCGCAATCTGCCGCCGCCTTCGGTAAACTTTTGGCGGCTGGAACCATTACGGTGGCGCAGACAACGGTCGTTGTCCTGACCGGCTCTGGCCTGAAAGCGACGCCGCATATCGCCGAAATTTTGGGAATCGGCGCGTAGGGTCCATTTAATACTGGGCTTGGTATCAGAAGTCTGGCACCGGATCTCAGCGATCAGGCGCCGAGGTCGCGCAAGGCCTGCACTACCGCTTCCGGCGTTTCCCACGGTAAAAAATGGCCGGCACTGAGAATAATGCGGCGTTCATAGCGGGCAGTGAATTTTTTCGCCGCGCTGTCGCTGGGTTCCGCCGGGCCAACTCCATCGGCCGCACCATGCAGATTGATCGTCGGCACCGTGATATCGGGTTGCGCGGCCAGTAAGGCCTCGATCGCATCCAGCGCCGGATCGCCTGGCGCGGCGCGATGGCGATGGCGATAGGATTGGATCACCACATCGACAAAATCCGGATTTTCCCACGACCGCGCGGTGCGATCCAGGGTTGCCGCGTCAAAGCGCCAGTTTGGCGACCAAAGTTGCCACAGCAAGCCGCACAGCTCGCGGCTATTGGCGCGCAATCCCTCGCGCCCGCGCTCGGTATGAAAATACCATTGGTACCAGTGCCGCATTTCATGATCCGGCGCGGCGGGTTGGATGGCGGTGGCGATATTCTGAATGTTGTAGCCACCGATCGTCACCAGCGCCGTGACCCGCTGTGGCCATAATGCCGCGACAATGCAGCAGGCCCGGCCACCCCAATCATATCCCGCCAGTGCCGCGCGCTCGATTTGCAGCGCATCCATCAATGCCCGCAAATCGTCGCCCAGCGCGGCCTGCTGGCCGGAACGCGGGGTTGCGGCGCGCAGAAACCGGGTTGGGCCATAGCCGCGCAGATAGGGCGCGAGTACACGATGCCCATTGGCCGCGAGCGGTGCGACCACGCCATCCCAGGCGCGCACATCGTCTGGAAATCCATGCATCAGGAAAACCGGCCTGCCATCCGCCGGCCCGGTTTCCTCATAGGCGATATCCAGGGTCGCGGTTTGCGCGCGCTTCAGGATTGTTTGCATGCGGCCATGATAGCGAAGTGGGCGCAAGGTGGCACGTGTCGGCTTGTTCTAGGCACATGGCTTGGGTTACTGATTGTCACCAGCTCTGGTGATCCCCGGCATGCGCCTGTTCCCCTCCACCCATCCAGCCTTCGCCACGACGGCGCGGCTGCCGAACCGCTGGGATCTGGCGGTGCTGATCTGTGTCTTCGGTGCGCTGGTGGTGCTGGCGCAGACGGCGCGGAGCACGTTGGTGCCGCTGGATGCGCCGGAAGCAGTGGCGATCTATCTCGACCCCACCTGGCTCCCTTATTACGCTCTGCGCACCACCTTGCGCATGTTCGCCGCCATTCTGGCGTCGCTGTTGTTTGCGTTGCTCTACGCGGCAGCGGCGGCGAAAAGCCGGCGCGCGGCGCTGGTGATGGTCCCCGCACTCGATATCCTGCAATCGGTGCCGATCCTCGGATTTTTATCTTTCACCGTCGTGTTTTTTATGAACTTGTTCCCCGGTCGCGTGCTGGGGCTGGAGCTGGCGGCGATTTTCGCCATCTTCACCAGCCAAGCCTGGAATATGGCGTTCAGCCTGTATCAATCGTTCAGCAACGTGCCAGCGGAATTGCGGGAAGCCGCACGCAGTTTCCGGCTCAGCCCCTGGCAGCGCTTCTGGCGCGTCGAAGTGGCGTTCGGCATTCCGGGGCTGGTGTGGAACACCATGATCTCCATGTCCGGCGGCTGGTTCTTTGTTGTCGCGGCGGAGGCGATTTCCGTCGGCGATCAGAACTGGAAGCTGCCGGGGATCGGGTCCTTCGTCGCCCTGGCGCTGGAACAGCGCGATATCGGCGCGGTGATGTGGACGATCGTGACGATGCTTGCGGTGATCCTGGCCTATGACCAGTTGCTGTTTCGCCCGCTGGTCGCGTGGTCTACCAAATTCCGGGTCGATGATTCGCCTGCCGCCACAATCCCCGAACCTTGGCTGTTGCGCCTGCTGCGCCGCACCAGGCTGCTGCGCCGCGGCGGCGAAGCGTTCGGCCAGTTACTGACCAACCTCGGTGGGATGCGCCTGGCCGGGACAACGGCCTTCACCCCCGCGGGACGCCAGGCTTCGCCGCTCGGGGACGTCGTGTTCGCGGTGGCGCTAACCGGCGTCGTGGGGTTCGCCGCCTGGCATATCGCCGCGCTGATCGCCGCCGATCTGGGCTTGGGCGATGTGTTGACCGCCTTGGGGTTGGGCTGCCTGACATTGCTGCGGGTGATGTTGCTGATGGTCCTGGCCAGTCTGATCTGGGTACCAATTGGTGTCTGGCTTGGGTTGCGTCCGGTCTGGGCGCGGCGGGCGCAGCCGGTGGCGCTGTTCTTTGCCGCCTTCCCGGCCAATCTGCTGTTTCCGCCGGTCGTGCTGCTGATCGTGCATTACGACCTGTATCCTGAGATCTGGCTCAGTCCGCTAATGATGCTGGGGCCGCAATGGTATATCCTGTTCAATATCGTAGCGGGCGCCTCGGTGTTGCCGCGCGATTTGCTGCTGGCGGCACAGAATTTTCGCGTCGGTGGCTGGCTGTGGTGGCGGCGGGTGATGCTGCCGGGGATTTTCCCCTATTATGTGACCAGCGCGATCACCGCCTCTGGCGGGGCCTGGAACGCCGCCATTGTGGCCGAGGTCGTCTCCTGGGGCGATGTCCGGCTGAAGGCGCATGGCCTGGGCGCCTATATCGCGGACGCGACGGTGGCGGGAGATTTGCCGCGCGTCGTGCTGGGGGTGGCGATGATGTGCAGCTTTGTTCTGTTGGTGAACCGTCTGGTCTGGCGCCCGATGCATGAATATGCGTCCCGCCGGTTGACCTTCGATTGAGGCTGGGAATGAGCACGCGTCCGATCCTGTTGCGGGTGGAGGCCTGCCGCCAGTCCTATCACAAGGATGCCAGTGCTGATTTGGTCGTGCTGGACGATGTCAACCTGACCTTGGCGGAGGGCGAGATTGTGGGTCTGCTCGGCCGCTCGGGCTCCGGTAAATCGACCTTGCTGCGCATTGTCGCCGGCCTGCTTGCCCCAAGCGCCGGGCGGGTTCTGTGGCACGGTACGCCGGTCCAGGGGCCGGCTGCGGGTATTGCCATGGTGTTCCAAAGCTTCGCCCTGTTTCCCTGGCTGACGGTGCAGGAAAACGTCGAACTCGGCCTGGAAGCCCAGGGCATAGCACGCGCGGAGCGGGAAAAACGGGCCGAGACGGCGATTGATCTTATCGGTCTCGGTGGTTTTGAGAGCGCCTATCCGCGCGAATTGTCCGGCGGCATGCGCCAGCGCGTGGGCTTGGCGCGCGCGCTGGTCGTGCATCCCGATCTGCTGCTGATGGATGAGCCGTTTTCGTCGTTGGATGTGCTGACGGCGGAGACCTTACGCACCGATCTGATTGATCTCTGGATCGAAGGCCGCTTGCCGGCGAAATCGGTGCTGATGGTCACGCACAGCATCGAGGAAGCGGTGCTGATGTGCGATCGCATTCTGCTGTTTGCCTCCAACCCCGGCCGCGTCGCGCATGATATCGCCGTGAGCCTGCCGCATCCGCGCGACCGGCTGGCACCCTCCTTCCGCAAGTTGGTCGATGATATTTATGCCTTGATGACGCGCCGCGCCGTCGCCGCATCCAGCGCGCCGCCGCACCATCCGCTAGCGATGCCGCTGCCGGAGATCAACCCAAACCAGATGGCCGGGTTGATGGAGGCGGTGGCGGCGCCGCCGTTTCTCGGCCGCGCTGATTTGCCCAATCTGGCGGGGCCGCTGCAACTGGAAGTCGACGATCTGTTTCCGCTGGGAGAGGTGCTGCATCTGCTGGGTTTTGCCGATCTGGCGGAAGGGGATATTCACCTTACCTTATCCGGGCGCGCCTTCGTCGCCGCGGGCACGGATGATCGCAAGGCGATGTTTGCCAACGCGCTGCGTGCCCAGGTGCCACTGGTTGGCATGATCCGCCAGGTGCTGGACGAACGCTGGAACCATCGCGCCGCCGCCATGCGCTTTCGCGATGAGTTGGAGGACCATATGTCCCCCGAATACGCCGAGAACACGTTGCGCACCGCCATTGGCTGGGGCCGCTACGCGGAATTATTCAGCTACGACGAAGAAGAACAGCAATTCAGCCTGGAAGGATTGGGTTAGCGTTTGTTTGAAAACGCGTTTTCGCTTAGCTCGCCGGCCGTATACCCCGCCGCATGGGCGCCGACCTGTCGAGCCCGCTGACGGGATTGCTTCGCCGGTAGCCGGCGGGGAAGGGTGACGGCACAGGTATCGACCGTCATCGTCGCGCTATCATCAGGGGCGCAGGCATTGCGCCAGATAGGACAGAAAATGCGCGACCGGCGGGGTTTCCAGGTCCTTGACCTTGGAGGCTTCATCATAACGGCGTAACCAGACTGCTGCTTGCGCGTGCGGATTGTCGCGGAACACTTCCATCTCCACGCTCGACATGGGGCCGCCCTGCAGGCCTAGGCTGCGCACGCTGTCGGGGGAGAGCCGACTGACGTAATCCGCCTCCGCCGCGCAGAGATATCGCTTGGCGGCTACATGCAGGCGCACGGGTTCGGTGACCTCCGGGCCGAATAGCCGAGAGAGATATTTCTGGCCAACCTCTTCGTGGCGGTCATCGAAGCCCTGATTGGTGGGGTTTTCACCCAGATCATGGACCATGTGCCCGATATCATGCAGTAGCGCTGCAGTGATCAGCGCTGGCTGCCGGCCATCGCCTTCCGCCAGCCTCGCTGCCTGCAAGGCGTGTTGAATCTGCAGCACATCATGCAAGCCGTAGCGGCCCTTGCCCCGATCGGTTAGCAGGATGACAAGGGCCTGGAGATGTGGATCTGTCACGTGTGAGCTTTCGATCGGGGCATGACGGATCCTTACTCAGATCACCCGTTCGCCCGCGCGCCATACCTGACGTACCACGGGCAGCCCCTCATATAGGCGTACGCGCACCAGATCGGCACGCATCCCCGGGGCGATGTGGCCGCGATCATGCAGATGCGCCATGCGCGCCGGCCTTTCAGTGATCAGCGCAATCGCAGACGCCAGGTCCAGTGCCCCATCAGTGACGCAGCGAAACGCCGCTTCCACCAGGCTGGCCGGGACGTAATCAGAGGCGAAAGCATCCACGGCGTCGGCCTTTACCAGGTCGCTGGCAGAAATATTCCCTGAATGCGAACCGCCCCGCACGATATTTGGCGCCCCTGCGATCACTTGCATCCCTGCCCGTTTCGCCGCCTGCGCCGCCAGCATGGTAACGGGAAATTCGCTGATGCCGATGCCGTCCGCATGGTTTTCCGCGATTTCTTCCTCAGTACGATCGTCATGGCTGGCCAGGGTGACATCCAGCGCGGCGGCGCGGGCCAGGATGGCCCGGCGGTTCGGCACGCGCATGCGGGCGCGCTGGCCCTGCAGTTTGGCGATGAGGCGTTCGATATAATCTTCCGAATGCCCGTCTTTTCGCCGCAAGCCACGATAGTAATCAAGGTTGGCGTATTGCCCGGTGCCGGGGCAATGGTCCATGAGGCTGATCATGCGAACGCGGGGATGATCGGCCACCGGTTCGAACAATTCCAGTACGTCCAGCGCCGGCAATTCGCACCGCAGATGCAGAAAATGCTCGGCCTTGAACAAACCGGTACCAGCCAATGCGTTGAGATCCACGACCGCTTCGTGGAAGGTCCGCACCCGGTCTTCATTGAACCCGAGATCGCCCAGGCACAGTGCATCCAATACACTCGTTACCCCCGCGGCGGCGCATTGCGCATCGTGGGCCAGCATGGCGGAGCGCGATGGCCAGCGGGCGTTCTGACGCGGCTGCACCTGGCGTTCTAAATTGTCGGTATGCACGTCGACCACGCCGGGGATCAGATAATCGCCATCCATATCGAGAGCGGTGGTTAGGTTGCTCCGCCCATCCTCAACCGCGGCGATGCGCCTGTCGCGTACCGCCACGCTGCCATGCATCACATGATCGGGTAGGACGATGCGCGCATTGCTTAGAATGACTTCCATGCTCATGCGGCGTCCTGCCATGGGGTTACGGCAAACAGGCGGTCGGCGACGGCATCGCGTATTTCGGCATCGTGGAAGATGCCGACGATGGCAATGCCGCGTGCCTTCGCTTCCCGGATCAGCGCCACCACCACCGCGCGATTGGCGGGATCGAGCGCGGCTGTCGGTTCATCGAGTAACAGGATCGGATGTCCGCCGATGAAACCTCGTGCGAGGTTCACGCGCTGCTGTTCGCCACCGGAGAACGTCGCTGGTGGTAGCGCGTGCAGCCGCGCGGGAATATTCAGCCGCGTCAGCAGTGCCGCCGCCGCCCCTCGTGCGGTCGCCAGTGTATGCATGCGTGCCATCGCAGCCTCGGCAACGATGTCCAGCGCCGATACGCGCGGCACGACGCGCAGGAACTGGCTGACATAGCCCATGGTCTGGCGCCGTACCGCGATGATCACGCGTGGATCGGCGGTCGCCAGATCGACCATAGATCCCCCGTGACGAATCAAAATCCGCCCGACATCGGCGCGGTAATTGCCGTAAAGACTGCGCATCAAGGTGGACTTCCCTGCCCCCGATGGCCCTACCAGGGCGACGCATTCTCCCGCATGCAGGTCCAGATCAATTTGAGAAAGCACGGGAATTCGTACCCCGCCCTGCAAATGCAGCATGAATGCCTTACAAAGCCCTTCGGTACGCAACATGGCGTTATTCATGCGTTAAGGACCGAGCTGACCAGCAACTGCGTGTAAGCATGTTGCGGGTCGTCCAGCACCTGATCGGTCAAACCGGTTTCCACCACCCGGCCACCCTGCATCACCATGGTGCGATGCGCCAGGAGCCGCGCCACCGCGATATCATGCGTCACCAGCACCACCGCGATGCCGAACCGCGCCACCAGGGACCGAATGAGATCCAGCAATCGCGCCTGCACGGACACATCCAGCCCGCCCGTGGGTTCGTCCATGAACACCAAGCGTGGGTGCGTCACCAAGGTGCGCGCGATTTGGAGGCGTTGCAGCATGCCGCCAGAGAAGGTGCGCGGCAGGTCGTCGATGCGCTTCGGGTCGATTTCCGTCTGCACCAGCCAATCGCGCGCGGCATCGCGGATGTGGCCGTAGTGACGGCTGCCCTGCGCCATCAGCCGTTCCCCCACATTGCCGCCCGCGGTGACACCCATGCGCAAATTCTGCCGCGGATCCTGGTGTACGAAGCCCCAGTCGGAACGATGCAGCCGGCGCAAGGCGGGGGCGGGCATCGTGTGGACATCCAGCAATTGCCCGTCCGGAGTTCGATACCACACCGCGCCGGTGCCCGGCGCCGCGCGGCCGGAGAGCACATTCAGCAAGGTGGTCTTGCCGGAGCCGGACTCGCCCACGATCGCTAGCACTTCCCCGGGCCAGAGATCGGCATCCACCCCCACCAAGGCCTGGATTGCGCCGAAGGACAGCGATACGCCCCGCGCGGATAAAAGCGTGGTCTCACTCACTGCGTCGCCTCGACCGCACCGCCGGGCATGCCGACGGGCACCCCCTCGGCTCCGACTTGACCGTCCGCGCGCCGCGTCTCGCAGTAATCGGTGTCCGAGCAGACGAACAACCGTCCGCCGCGATCATCTGTTAACACTTCATCGAGATAGGAATCACCGGCGCCGCACAACCCGCAGGCATGCGGCGCGCGCGCGGGGTGAAAGGGATGATCGACGAAGTCCAGCGACCGTACCTCCGTATAAGGCGGGACCGCATAGATGCGCTTTTCCCGCCCGGCGCCGAACAACTGCAAGGCAGGCATCATATGCATCTTGGGATTGTCGAAGGCGGGAATCGGGCTGGGCGCCATGAGGTAGCGCGCATTCACCATAACGGGATAATCATAACTGATGCCGATATGACCCAGCCGAGCGATGTCCTCGTAAAGCTTTACGTGCATCAACCCGTAATCGGCCAGTGCGTGCATCCGCCGCGTTTCCACCCGGCTCGGCTCTAGCCGGTACATCGGTTCCGGCTGCGGCACTTGATAGACGATGATCTGTCCGTCGCGCAAAGCTGTTTCGGGAATGCGGTGCCGCGTCTGAATCACTGTCGCGTCCGCTGTCTTTGTCGTGGTTGCAACGTCGGCGGTGCGCGCGAAGAAGCGACGAATGGAAACGGCGTTGGTGGTGTCGTCCGCACCCTGGTCGATCACCTTCAGTCTGTCGTCCGCACCCAGGATGGCGGCGGTCACCTGGATTCCCCCCGTGCCCCAGCCATAGGGCAACGGGATTTCGCGCGAGCCAAACGGTATCTGATGGCCGGGGATCGCCACCGCCTTCAATATGGCCCGGCGGATCATGCGTTTGGTCTGTTCGTCCAGATAAGCGAAATTGTAGCCCTTCATTGCGCTACCTCCGCCATCGGCGCCGCCATATCGCGCCGCATCCGGCGGACAGTTTCCAGTTCACTCTGGAAATCAACATAATGCGGCAGTTTCAGATGTTCGGTGAATCCGGTGCCCTCCACATTGTCCGAATGATACAGGACGAATTCGATGTTTTGCGCCGGCGCTGTGACGTCCTCGCCCAGTTCCTCGGCGCGCATCGCGCGGTCAACCAGCGCCATGGCCATCGCCTTGCGCTCGCTGTGGCCGAAGACTAGGCCATAACCGCGGGTGAACTGGGCCGGCACGGTCTTGCTGCCTTTGAATTGGTTTATCATCTGACATTCTGTTAGTGTGATATCGCCGATATCAATGGGGAAGCCGAGTTCCGGTGGGATGATTTCAACGACAGCCTCGCCCATGCGGATTTCGCCGGCAAAGGGATGCGTGCCGCCCCAGCCGCGTTGGGTGGAATAGCCGAGTGCCAGCAGGAACCCCTCATCGCCGCGCGCCAGGGCTTGGAGACGCACATCGCGTGGCGCGGGGAAACTCAGCGGTTGACGCGTCAGGTCGCCGGGTTCGCCGGCGGCGGCGGGCTCATCGTTTTCCAGCAAACCTTCATGGCGGAGGAGGCTATGCACATGAGCCATCTCGCCCACCGGGTGAGAGGCTTCCGGCGCCGCCGCGACCGTTGCTTCGCTGGCCAGCGCAAAATCCAGCAGACGGTGTGTGTAGTCGTAGGTTGGCCCAAGGATCTGCCCGCCGGGCAGATCCTTGAAGGTTGCGGAGATGCGCCGGCGTATCGCCATGCCGGCCGTATCCACCGGTTCCGAATGGATAAAGCGGGGTAGGGTGGTACGATAGGCGCGCAACAGGAACGCGGCCTCGATCAGGTCGCCTTGGGATTGCTTGATCGCCAGCGCGGCAAGTTCGCGGTCGAACAGCGAGCCTTCGCCCATCACCCGGTCCACCGCGCGGCCGATCTGTTCGGCAATCTGGGCCACGCCGATTTCCGGCACATCCGGATTCCCGCGTCGCGTCTCCGCCAGCCAGGCATGCGCGTTGTCGATCGCGCGTTCGCCGCCCTTTACCGCCACATAGGCCATCAGGCGTTCTCCACCGTCATGCTCCGCGGCAAGGCGACCAGCGTGGCTCCGGCGCACAGGATGATGTCGATGCCGCGCGGGAACAGCGCATGGTTCGCGGCCCAATGGGCGGCGAAATCTGCCGGCAAGCCGTCCGCGCGCAAGATCATGGGGGAGCGCAATCCGGGGCCGGACAGGCAATACGGCGTGCCGCTGCCCAACGCGCGCACTTGCAGGATGAGGGTGCTGGATTCCTCCGGCGCTTCATCGCTGCCGGACGGCAGGGTGGAAAGATCCGGGCAGTCCAGCGCTACTATGAAGCGTGCTTTTGCCGGTTCAGTTAGGGTGGTTCCGCAATGGAATATCACCCACGGATGGGCCGGATATGTGGCCGCGTCCATGGCCAGCGACATGTCTCCATCCACTAGGGTCAGCAGCACGGCGGCGGTGGCCGGTGCCAGTGGGGCGGGGGCGATCAGATCGTCACCCGCCATACGCAGGCTGCCGGGTTCCGCCATCGCCGCCAGCACGGCGCGGAAGGCACGCTGGGCATCGCGTGCCGGATCGGCGAAGCCGGGCAGGTCTATCGTGGCGCTCATGGTGTTGCTCGCATCGTGGCCAGGGCAAAGAAATCCACGCGCGTGGCCGCCGCCTTGCGCCCATCGCGTTCGCGTCGGCGCTGCTGTGCCTCGGCTAGCGGGTTGATCACCGCTTGCTGCACGGCGCTATGTCGTGTTGCGTCTTGCAGCAAAGCATCCACCAGCGCCGCCAGTTCCGCCTGGCGCGCATCGCGTCCGGCGACATAGGCATGGCCTGTCAGCCCATCGTCGGTGCGCACGGTGCAACGGGTCACGGTCATCTCACCGAGGTTGAAGGCGGCGCCGGCACCACCGGTGCGCCCGCGCAGCATCACCAGCCCAGACTCCGGTCCGCGCAAGCGGCGATAGGCGGGCAAGGGCGGCACGGTTTCCAGAAGCGCCGCGAGTTCCGCCGCATTGGCACGTGCCAGCACCGCCATCCAGCGCTGGCGCTCGGTTAGACCAGGGGACGGGGGATCGGCGGCGGCATCCATAGTTAGGGCTCCGATATTGTTATATCATCTAGACAACTAGATAAAATAAAAAGTATCGTCAAGCTGAAGCAATACCAATTCGAGGCGCCGATGGATGAAATTTATATGACGCCATCATCAGCACCCATCCGCCGCCAGGATGGCGTGACGTTGTGGCGCCAGATCGCTACCAGCCTGGAGCGCGACATCGCCGCCGGTCGCTACGCCCCCGGCGAGCGCCTGCCCACGGAAGCCGCCTTTGCGGCCCGTTTCGGGGTCAATCGCCACACTATCCGCCGCGCGCTGGAGGAGCTTTCCCGCGCGGGTCTGCTGCGGGTGGAGCAGGGCCGCGGCACCTTCGTGGCGGAAGATGTCCTAGACTACACTATCGGTACCCGCACCCGCTTTTCCGAATGGATCCGCCGCCACAACAAGGAACCTTCAGGAAAAACTCTGGCGTTGGCCGAACAGGCTGCCGACGCTGCCATTGCTGCCGGTCTGGGCGTCCGCCCCGGCGCGCGTGTTATCCGCTATAGGCGGCTCGGTTTCGCCGATGATCTCCCTGTCAGCCTGACCGATCATTATTTCGCCTGCGCGCGGCTGCCCGGGTTGCTGGCGGCCTTGCGTGGGGAAGCCTCCATCACCGCCGCGCTGCGCCAGGTCGGCATCGCGGATTATCGGCGCCTGCGCAGCTGCGTCAGCGCCCGCCTGCCCAGCGCGGAGGAAACGGATCTGCTGCGTACCGCGCGCACCCGTCCATTACTGATTTGTGAAAACACCAATGTGGACCGTGCTGGGCTGGTGGTAGAATTCGCCACCTCGCGCTATCCCACGCCGCGCGTGCAGATTGTCTTCGAACCTTGATCATTTTCCAAGGCTGATCATCGTCGAATCCAGGGGGCCCATCATGCGCAAGCTGCGGATCAAAGGCGGTCGTGTCCTGCTGGGCGACGAAGGTCTCGCTGATGCCGATATCGTGGTCAGTGACGGCCGTATCGGCCCCATCGGCGCCGGCGGCGACGCGCTAACGTTGGACGCTACCGATCTGCTGGTGCTGCCCGGCATCGTGGACATCCATGGCGACGCGTTCGAGCGGCAGTTGCAGCCGCGGCCTGGCGTTGGCTTTGCCGCACAAATCGCGCTGGCCGATACCGAATCCCAATTGCTTGCCAATGGCATCACCACCGCGTTTCACGGCGTCACATTGTCCTGGGAGCCTGGCTTGCGAAGCCTGGAGTCCTGGCGCGCCTTGCAAGCGGCGCTGGTGGCCGAGCGGTGGGTCTGCGACATGCGGATCCATCTGCGCTGGGAAGCGTTTAACCTGGACGCGCTGGACGCCGCAGTGGCGGATATTACCGCCGGGCGCGTGCACCTTCTTGCTTTCAACGACCATACGCCGTCCATCCTGAAGAAAATAAAGGACCCCGTGCAAGGCGCGAAATACAGCGATCGCGCTGGTATGAGTCTGGCGGATTTTTCCACACTTGCTGCGCGCATTGCTGCCCGTGCCGATGCAGTGCCGGCGGCGTTGGATATGTTAAGTGCGGCGGCACGTGCGGCTGGGATACCCATGGCCAGCCATGATGATGCCCACGTGGATGTCCGTGCCAGATTTCGCGAGCGTGGCGCGCGCATCTGCGAATTTCCAATCGCCGAGGAGGTTGGCCACGCCGCGCGCGCTGCTGGAGATTGGGTGGTCATGGGCAGCCCCAACGTAGTGCGGGGAAAATCCCATCTCGGTTGGGCTTCGGCGGCGGTGTTAGCGGAGGCGGGCATCTGCTCCATCCTGTCGTCCGATTACTTTTACCCCGCTATGCTGCGTGCCGCCTTTGTCATGGCGGAGCGCGGCATGTTCGATCTGACGCGAGTGTGGGCGCTGATTTCCACCAACCCCGCCGCCGCGGCAGGATTGGATGATCGCGGCAGCATCGATGAAGGTAAACGTGCAGATGTACTGCTCGTGGACCCGCGCGCGCGGCGCATTGTGGCGACGGTTGCTGGCGGAAAACTTGCCTATCTCAGCGCAGCAGGCGCGGTTCGGCTGGGATAGATTTCTTTTAAACGGACTCCGGGAAAAGCATTCCGCGTGGGCGTGGCAGATGGCGCCTTCAGCAACGCGCGGCCGTCTGCTTGCGGTGACCGGGTTTTCCCATAGTCTTTGTTTGACCGGACAGGGCCGAAGTCGGAATCGCGTGCGGTCTGACGGAGAAGCCGGGGGGAATTAAATTTTTTGCCATCTGGAAGCCGGACAAAAACGTTTGAATTCGAGTCATTGAAACTTTATAAAAACCCACATCGAGGTCTGTCATAAGGCGTCTCGGAAAGAAAAAAGGACATCGCGTTCATGCTTGTTCTTGAAGGGGTTGGCAAGATTTTTGGGAGCACGCGTGCCGTGCAGGGGGTAAGCTTGGTAGGGGGTAAGCCTGAACGTACCGCGTGGGTAGTTCGTTGGCGTAATTGGTCGTTCCGGATCCCAAAAATCCACGTTGCTGCGTATGATCAATCATCTGACCGAGCCAAGCGCGGAACGCTGATTATGTTCAGCTGCTGATGCTGGCCTGGCGCAATCATTACGTGAATGAAAAGCTGACGGCGATGGCGGAGCATGCGGCGCGCGAACTGGATGGCTGCAAGTGGGTGGAGACCTGCGCTGCTGATGCAGCGTCTCTTTATGGACAAATCCCCCTTCGTGATGCTGCGGCAACGCGCTGAAATCGCTGCTCTTCGCAAGGGCGTGGGCGGCCTAGTGTTGGGCGCACTTCCTGATTATACATGCTATGCTCAGATGACGGTGACCTGAAAGGTAAGGTCGAGGCTCTGCCCCGAACCCCGCTAAGGGCGTTACGCCCTTAGAACCCATTCATATGGTTAGCATGAAGCGAGGGCCTACTCATGTGGCAATAACCACCGAGTTGGCCCTCGCTTCATGCTAACCAAAGGGACGGGGCCCAGGGACGATACGTCCTAAGCGGGGGTCGGGGCAAAGCCCCGATCTCCCTTCCTGTCCGCCCTACACGTCCGTGCCACGAGGATCTATCCATGCCACCCGCCGAAAATCTGTTACGCCACCAGACCTCGCCCTATTTACTGCAGCACGCCGACAACCCGGTGCATTGGCACCCCTGGGGGCTGGAGGCATTGGCGGCCGCCGCCGCGGATAAGAAACCGATCCTGCTCTCCATTGGCTATGCGGCGTGCCATTGGTGTCATGTCATGGCCCATGAATCCTTTGAGGATCTCGAAACCGCCGCACTGATGAATGCGCATTTCATCAATATCAAGCTGGATCGTGAGGAACGCCCGGATATCGATCAGATTTACATGTCCGCCTTGCAAGCCTTGGGCGAGGATGGCGGCTGGCCGATGACGATGTTTCTGACACCAGATGGCGTGCCGTTCTGGGGTGGCACTTACTTTCCTCCCGAACCACGTTGGGGCCGGCCCTCCTTCCGACAGGTGTTATCCGGTGTTGCCGATGCTTGGCAAAGCGATCATGAAATGGTGGCCAAAAATACATTTTCCCTTCGTCAGTCCCTGATCGCGCTGGCGGCGGCGCATCCAGGTGATTTGCCAACACCGGCGATGTTGGATGAGATTGCGGAAGGGTTACTAAAAATAATAGATTCCGTGCAGGGTGGATTACGCGGCACGCCCAAATTTCCCAATCCGCCGATTTTCCGCTTCCTCTGGCAAAATGCCTGCCGCACCGGACAGGATGCCGGCAAGGACGCGACGAATTTACTTTTACACCGGATGGCGCAGGGCGGTATTTACGATCATCTCGGCGGCGGCTTTGCCCGCTATTCCACAGATAATGAATGGCTGGTGCCGCATTTCGAGAAGATGCTCTATGACAACGCGCAGTTACTGGATCTGCTGGCCCTGGCGCATGCCGATCGCCCAAATGCATTATATGCCATCCGGGCCGCCGAAATCGCCGGCTGGCT